>JAEYZH010000022.1 GCA_023430685.1 Pseudomonadota bacterium
GCTCGAGCGCCTGCGCGAGGACCTCGCGCGCCTGCCGCTGCGCGCGGCCTGGGCCGCCTGGCGCGCCGGACACGCCTCGCGGGGCCGCCGGCCCGGCGCATTGCCGCAGCGCATTGATGCGGGTCGCTCCAGCCCCCACTGAACGACCAGTGCGCTATCGTCTGGCGCAGGCCCCACCCGTCCGTACCGAGTCCCGAAGATGTCCAACCACCCGAACAGCCGCCGCGCGATGCCCGATGTCGCGACCGAACGCGAAGCCGCGCGCGCCGGCGCGCTCGACTGGGTCGGCATGGACGAGATCGAGATGCCGGTGGTGTTCGCCGACGCGCCGGAGCGGGCGCAGCGCGTGTCGGCGCGCGTCGGTGCCTGGGTCAACCTCGCCGATCCGGACGCGCGCGGCATCCACATGTCACGCCTGTACCTGCACCTGGATCGCCATCTTTCGGCCGAGCCGCTGACGCCGGCGGCTCTGCGACGCATCCTGCGCGACTTCCTCGATTCGCATGCGGGCCTTTCCGATCGCGCGCAATTGCGCGTGCGCTTCGAACACCTCGTGCGGCGGCCCGCGCTCGCGAGCGGACACAGCGGCTGGCGTTCCTATCCGGTCGAGATCGGCGCGCGCATCGATGGCGCGGGGTTCGAGGTCGAGGTTGCGGTCGACGTGCAGTACTCGAGCACCTGTCCCGCGTCGGCGGCGCTCGCGCGCCAGCTGATCCAGGAGCGTTTCGCGTCCGACTTCCCGCCCGGCGCGCCGCTCGACCGCGACGCGCTCGCGGCCTGGCTCGGCAGCCGCGACGGCATCGTCGCGACGCCGCACAGCCAGCGCAGTGCGGCCAGCGTGCGCGTGAAGCTCGCGCCCGGCTTCGACCTGCCGGTGATCGACATCATCGATGTCGTCGAAGAAGCCTTGCAGACGCCGGTGCAGGCCGCCGTGAAGCGCGAGGACGAACAGGCATTCGCACTGCGCAACGGCCAGAACCTGATGTTCTGCGAAGACGCGGCGCGGCGCATCCAGCACGCGCTCGACGCGGACGAGCGCATCGCCGACTTCCACGTGCGCGCGGCGCACTATGAAAGCCTGCATCCGCACGACGCGGTCGCGGTCGCGACCAAGGGCGTGAAGGGCGGTTACTCGGGCATCGCCTGATGCCTGCAAGATCCGGACGCAACCGCCCCGTAGGCTGGACGACCGAAGGTCGGCCGGCCGCTCTTCGCTCTCAGCGCATGCGCCACTCCAGGCCCACGTAGACCGAACGCCCGTCGCCGGGCAGGAAGTTCGCCGCGTCGAGCCCGCGTGCGTCGGCAACCACGTTGGTGCTCGCGATCCACCTCCGATCCTGCAGGTTGCGCGCGTCGACGAACCAGTCGCAGCGCTCCCCGAGGTCGCCGCCGACCTTGAGCCCGACCACGTGGTAGCCCGGCGCGCTGAAACTGTTCGCGTGGTCGATCCGGTAACCGCGCGGCACCCACTCGACGTTCGGCGCGAGGAACGCGCGGTCGGACAGCTGCCAGCGCAGCATCGTGCGCAGCTGCTCGCGCGGAATGCCCGCGAGCTGGTTGTTGCCGTATACGCGATCGCGGTCGAAGCGGAAATCATTGACCAGCGCGCTCAGCGACCACGCGAGCCGCGCGGCGAAGCGCCAGTCGATGCCGAGCTCGATGCCGCGGTGCAAGGTCCGCTCCGCATTGATCGTACCGAGCGGGTTGCCGTTGCCGTCGCTCAACGACAGCAGCTCGTCGCGCACGCGCGCGTGGTACAGCGAGAGGTCGACGTCGAGGTCGTCGCGATGCGTGCGCCAGCCGATTTCCAGCGTGGTCGCGCGCTGCTCGTCGACGAGCGTGGCCGCCGGCCCGCCCGTGATCTCGCTGAAGCTCGGCGGTTCGAGGCTGCCGCTGAGGTTCGCATAGAGCCGGCTGTTCGCGCCGGACTGGAACAGCAGGCCGAGCTTCGGGCTGACGCCGCGGAAGTCGACGTCGAAACTCTCGTCGGCGCTGGTGACGAAGCGGTCGCGGGAGCGTCGCGTCGAGCGCAGCGCCTGTGCACCCAGCGACACGGCCCAGCGATCGGACAGCCACGCCTGGTTCTCGACGTAGAGCTTCGCGTTGCGCGCGCGCAGTGAGAGCAGGTTCGTGCGGTCGCCCGCCTGTCCGCCCACGTTCGCGTGGCGGTCGTCGTCGATCCGGCCTTGCGCGAGCGCGAGACCGGCGACGAACACGTTGCGCCGCCCGGCAAGATCGCTTTGGTTGCGCCAGCGCAGGTCAAGGCCGGCATCGCGCGAGTCCTGGTCGAGCACCTGGAAGATCGGATGGTGCAGCGACTTGTCGGCGAGGTAGGCGGACACCAACACGCTCGAGGCATCCGACGGCGTCCACGCGAGCCGCGCGCCGAGCCGATCCAGCCGGAAGTCGCGACGCTGGTCGCCTGCGACGGCGCCAGCATTGGCCGCGCGCGGATCATCCATCGCCTGCGCGAGCGTGAGGTTGCCCGGCAGTTCCGAGCGCGTGTCGACGTGCGTCAGGTAGAGCCGCCCGTCGAGCGTGTCGCCGAAGCGCCAGCCCGCGTTCCCGAACAGACGCCAGGTTTCCTGGCGTGCGTGCTCGCGGAATCCGTCCTGCGCGAATGCGGAGGCGCTGAGGTAGGCGTCGGCGAAGCCGTCGTTGCCGGCCAACGCGGCTTGCGCACGCGCGTAATCGTAGCCGCCGCCTTCCGCCCGCAGGCTTGCAGCGGCCGCGTCGTAGCCGGTCGGGGAGACGAAGTTGACCGCTCCGCCGAGCGTCGCGGCCCCGTACTCGAGCGCGTTGGCGCCGCGGTACACCTCGATGTAGCGCGCCGACAACGGCTCGACCGCCTGGAAGTCGAAGCCACCGTCGGCGAGATTGAGCGGGCTGCCATCCTGCAGCAACTCGATGCCGCGGCCATGGAAGGTGCGCTGGATGCCGGAGCCGCGGATCGACATGCGGGCCTCTTCGGCGCCGAAGCGCGGCTGGATGAACACGCCGGTTGCGAAGCCGAGCGCGTCGGCGAGGGTGCTGACGCGGCCATCGCGATAGCGCTCCCCATCGACGATGCCGGTGCCGCCGGCGCGCGCATCGAGGCGCTCGCGTGCCTCCTCGAGTGTTTCGACCGTGGCGGGCACGCTGCTGCCGCGGACTTCGATGCGATCGAGCGTGGTGGTGGGGGCAAATTCCTCCGGAGCGGAATCGGCGGCTGAAACGGAAAACGAAAGCGCAAGCGCGAGCAACGCAGGCGCGCGCAGCTGCGGGCCGCGTGCAGGCGCACGCAGGCGCGTGTTGCGTGCAGTCGCACGCATCGACATCGACATGGAGGTACTCCGACATGAGCAGGCCGCGGCAGCGCCGCGGCAGGGATCGATTGGGATCGGCTCAGGCGGAACGCAGCGGTGGGCCGCGCGGCTGCGCGGACAGTCGATGCGTGGCGTGCGCGACGACATCGTGGGCGAGGTCGATCGCGTGTGCGGGAAGCGCGGGCTCGACGAGTTCGCCGCAGCCCGGGAATTCGAGTGCCGGCACGTGGCTGAAGAGGTCGCAGTAGCCGCAGGCGGTCCAGCAATCCTCGCGTGCAGCCTCGTGCGCGTCGCCTGCGTGCGATGCGTGCCCCGCATGGGCGTCGGACTCCGACGCGCGCGCCTGCACATGCGCGTGGTGCGCGCCATGCCCGGCCTGCCGCAGGCTCATCGTGACCTGGGAGACCGTCGGCGCGAGCGCGACGAGCAGGATCGCGACGAGCGCGAGCCATGCGATCGGACTGCGGCGGTTGAGGTGGCGCAGCTGCATGGATCGGAAGGCGGTCCGCGTGCGTGGTCGTGGCGCGCAGCCCCTATTGTCGCCGCACGATGCGTGTTGTGTGCGCCGGGCGGGCGCGAAGGTTGCGGCAATTGGTCGCGTGCATCGCCTTGCGCGCCGCGAAACCGCGGGATGCGCGGCGAAGGGAAGGGCATGCGAATCCCCCCTGCTTGCGCGCCCGCCGCGTCGGCTGCTTCGCCTTCCGGTTGACCCTGGGGCGTGCCTGGCTATACCATCCCCACGGATGGTGGAAGGATGGTATCGAGATGGCAAAGTCGCGCGAACCTGCGGTGAAGGCGACCGACAGCGAGAAGATCACGGTCAACCTCGGCTACGTGGACCTCGGCCAGATCGACCTGCTCGTGCAGGAAGGCTTCTACGGCAACCGCACCGACTTCATCCGTGCCGCGATCCGGGCGCAGATCGCCCGCCACGGCGAGGCCGTCGACAAGTCCGTCGCGCGGCACCGGCTCGATCTCGGACTGCGTCGATTCACGCGCAAGGACCTCGAAGCCGCGAAGGCCGCGGGCGAGATGCTGCACCTGCAGGTGCTCGGCCTCGTTTCGATCGCGAGCGACGTCACGCCGACGCTCGCGCGCGAAACGATCGCTTCGTTGCGCGTACTCGGTGCGTTGCAGGCCGATCCTTCGATCAAGGCGGCACTCGCAGACCGCATCCTCTGATCACCCATCGGCGCAGCGAAGGACCGACGCGAGCGGATCGCGCCAGGCGATGCGCGCGCCGGAACCCTGGAGTCCGACCCATGAAACCCCTGTCGCGCATCGACATGACCGAAGTCACGCGCCTCACGCGTGAAGGCCGACTCGGCGAAGCGCTGCAGATGCTGCGCGCAGGCCACGCCGACGCAGCGTCGCATGCGTCGAACGAGCCGCGCGCGCCAGCCGAAGACGCTGCGCCGATCATCGACATGCAACCTCCGTCGGCGGCCAACGGCGGCGCCTGGACCGCTGCCACGCCGACCGATCGCCCCGCGGCCGCGCAGCCTGCTGCGCGCGCCGCCCCGGGACCTGCAGCGAAACCGCGCATCCGCATTCGCCATCCCGCGACGCATGCGGTCGATCCGCTTCCTCCTGGCGCACGTTTCGAACAGCGCATGCACGGCTCCGGGGCAGGCGAGCGCCGGTACCGGCTCTACGTGCCTTCGCCCCGTGGCAGCGCGCCGCCTGCGCTCGTCGTGCTGCTCCACGGTTGCACGCAGTCACCCGAGGACTTCGCGCTCGGCACGCGCATGAACCTGCTGGCCGAGGAACGTGGCCTGCTCGTCGCTTATCCCGAACAGTCGCATAAGGCTAATGCATCCAGGTGCTGGAACTGGTTCAACAGCGCCGACCAGCGCCGGGGCGGCGCCGAACCGGAATCGATCGCGGCGATCACGCGCGAGCTCATGCGCGAATTCGCGATCGATCCGCGCCGCGTGCACGTCGCGGGCCTGTCCGCGGGCGGCGCGATGGCGGCGATCCTCGGCGCGGAATACCCGGACCTGTTCGCGGCCGTCGGCGTGCACTCGGGTCTTGCGCGTGGCGCCGCGCACGACGTGCAATCGGCGTTCGCGGCGATGCGCGGCGGTGCCGACGGCGCCGTGCCCGCTGCGCGCACGGTGCCGACGATCGTGTTCCACGGTGACGCGGACACGACCGTCGCCCCGATCAATGGCGAACACGTCATTCGACAGGCGAGAGCGCATGCGGTGCTGCATCGGCAGGTGCATGCGGGCAACTCGGCCGACGGCGCGAGCTGGACCCGCGTCGTCGAGAAGAACGCGGACGGCGTGCCGACGCTCGAGCATTGGCTGCTGCACGGCGGTGGCCATGCGTGGTCCGGCGGCGACCCGCGCGGATCGTTCGTCTCGTCGCGTGGTCCGGATGCGAGCCGCGAGATGCTGCGCTTCTTCGACGAGGTCTCGAGCGCGCGCAGCCGCTAGGCCGCGAGCCGGTGCTCGTAGTACGGTCGTTCGCGATCCTCGAGGATCGCCTGCTGCGCGTCGAGGTCCGCGGAGTCGGGCTCGAGCCACGCACGCAGGTGCGACGGCTTGATCGGGATGATGCAGCGGTCATGGCCGGCCGCCGCGACTTCCGGTGGCGGCTCGCTGCCGCGTCCGCGCGCTGCTACACCGCGGCCGCGGGCGACATCCTGTTCCTGAGCGGTGAGCAGAAGAAGGCGTTCAAGACCCTGCGCGAGGAGCTCGGCCGCTACGGCACGCTGCAGAACGTATCGCTCGGCACGGCGCAAGTCCTCCTGCTGCAGATCGGTCACCTCATCGGCGCGCAGGCGCAGGTGTTGCAGGACCGCAACCGTGAGCTGCAGCAGGCCGCCGAGCAGGCGCAACAGACCGCAAACCGGATGGCGGAGCAAGCCGCATCCGTGCAGGACCAGATCGACCAGCTCGCCGGCAATGAAGGCGACATCGAGCAGCGTCGGCACGAGAGGCGACTCGCCGATCTTCGCGCAGAGGCGGAAGCGACGGGCACGCTCAACACCGCGGCCCATCGCCAGATCGTCGACCTCGAGAACGAACTGCACCGGCTGAAGATGAAGAACCTGCGTGAGCAGGGTCAAGCGAGCGGCGGAAGCGGCGGGGGATCGCTGGGCGGAGGAAGCCCCTGGCCATCTACGACGACCTCAGACGAGAGCTCGTCCGGCACCGGACGCCCGCGCGGTGGCAGCAGCTCCGTCAACGTCAACATCACCGGGCCCGTGATCGGCGGAACGGGCGCCGAGATCGGCGAGCAGCTCGCGCGCTGGATCAAGCCGGAGCTCGACCGCATCACCAGGCTCAGCAGGTGAGCCATGGACCTGATCCGCGAGATTCGCGCCGCCATCGATCGTGCGCTGGACGACGAAGAAGCTGCCGTGGCTCAGCGCTACCGCGAGCAGGTCGCCGAGATCGACGCTCTGTACGCGACAGCAGGGCCGACCGCGAAGCCGTTGCATGACCGCGCACGCTCGCTGGCCTACGTGCTCCATGCGCAGAAGCTGCTCAGCGTCGCTAGGTTTCGCATGCGCAGCTAAGCGTGTTCGCTCGCCTCGCGATTCAACCCCTCACCGAGCCGGTGTAAGAAATTTCCTACAGATTCACGAGCAAGCCGGTGGCATCCTCCCCGTGTCGCAAGCCGCGAGAGCAGGGGGTGGGATATGGCTACCATCGTCGAAATAGTTCAATCAGAGTCGGATATGAGTCTGCTGCTGAAGTACAACGGGCCAGCCGTCGATGACGGGACCATGGACGTCTACGAAACGGCCACCAATATGATGGCATTCTCAGACTACGTCGTGACAGCAGCGCATGCGATATTTGGCGAAGAAACGCAGGTGAAGGCGGAAGTTTCGGCCTTTAAGTCCGGATCGTTCGAGACAGACCTCTTGTTCCATCTCGCGGGTTTCGGGGCTTCGATGTGGTCGGCTAGCACGGATATCGGCGGGCTTCTCCTCGCAATCAAGGAGTCTCTAGGGCTATACAAGTTTCTCCGTGGTCAACCGCCAGCGCGAGTCGAGCGGCTCGACGATCACTCAGTCAATGTGACCAACAACAATGGCGAGATGATCGTCGTCCAGACACAATCTCTTTACCTAACACTCGATCGCACAGCGGGCGCTGCGGCAGAGAAGTTCGTCGCGCATGCGCTCTCGAAACCCGGAATTGACTCAATCGATGTTTCATCCTCGAAGGGATCGCTCATCAGAGCGGACAAAGGCGAAGCGGAGTTCTTCCGGCCGATCGTCGTCGAAGAGCTGATTGAAAGCACTGTTCAGATCGCGCTCACGCTGGAGACGCCGACATTTCGCGACGGAAAGAAATGGCAGTTCTGGGACGGCGAAGGCAGCATTCAAGCAACGATGGAAGATCAAACGTTCCTAGACGCTATCGACAAGGGCGAGCCGTTCCGAAAGGGCGATGTGCTGATCTGTGAGTTGCGCATCCGACAAGTGCGTGCAGGAAAGACTCTTAGATCCGAACGAACTATCGTACGTGTCATTCGACACATTCAACGCTTCGGTGAGCAATCGGACTTCTTCGGGGCATAGTATTGGCGATCCTCGGATCTGCACTCGTGTATGCGGTTCGGGAAGCGCAACTAGGAGAAGCCCAATGCGAGTTAGACCTCCGCCCACAGACCTTCGCATTGTGCGCTCGATCTATCGACGGCACTACGGAGAGTTCGCGCGCACGTCTACGCCGACAGGATGGCAGGCCCATCGTGCAACGAAGATTTACATACCGATCGACGTTGAGGCGGTGGCGGACGAGCTCGACGTGAACGTCGAGATTGTCTACGGGGCGCTCCACTACAGACTTGCGCCAAGACACAGCGTCGTGGAGAAAAGCGATCAGACCGGCAAAGAGTACCGTGCCCCTCTTTTCCAGAAGTGCTGGCCTCCAGACATAAAACGAACGGGCGGATTCTTTGCGAGCGAGCGCCACATAATCCACTTCCCATTACTCGCCTCGATCTATGCGGAGCTGCAAGAGCAGGATTCTCGCGCAACTTGGGCGCTTCGTTGGTCAGCATTGGGTCTGATAATTTCTGCCGCCGCCGTGGCCTTCACTGCTGCGACTTACTTCGGCCAGTCGAGGTCCCCCACGGCACCAATGGCACCGCCGACTGTGCCGCCGCCGCCGCAGTGATGCTGCGGGCGTCGATCGATTGGGCGAGTCGCATTCGGTGAAATCGGGCGCCATATGCTGGACGCATGCCAACCATCGCCGAGATCGAACTCCACTTCGCCGCCGGCGCCGAGTCCATCACGCTCACGCGCGCGGAGTCGGAGGCGTTCTACGCGCAGCAGCGCGACTACGCGGCGAGGGGCTTGGAACTCCGGAAGGCGCAGGCTGAGACTGAGCGCGTGAAGCGCATCGCGCGGCCGCTGTGGAGCGCCGTGGTGAAGGTGGGGCGTAGCATGGCCGGCGCCCTAGAGCGCCTTCCTGGGCGCGCTGAACGTGTCCCGCGGGGCAGCGTAGAGGCGTGGGAGCGGATGCTCCGCTACGCGCAGGAACTCGATTGGAAGGATCTGCCTGCAGGGCATCGCCGGCATGCCGACTTCAAGCGATGAGGTGCCCGCCGTCGCTGGTGGCCTAGGGGGGGACTTCGGCCGGCTTCCGTCTCTCGACGGCGCGTGGCGCTGACGGCGGGGAGGGATAGCTTGCCCGAGACGCTTTGGTCTTACCTTCGCAGTTCTACGCGATAGGCCGTAGGATAATTCGGCCGAGCCAAACTAGTGCTATTGCGCTAATCGATTTATCTGAGCGATCGCAGGAGCCTCTCTAGTTGCTCCGCTAGCGGAAAGTTGGCGTGCCCGAGCCAATTCCTCAGGGCTTGGAGCGTCTCGCACATCTCAGCGTCCGGGAACATGAATGCGTAGGCCATGGGCCGATCTCCTGGCAGCGTAGGGCCGCCTGCCCAGAGATACTTCAGGTCGGTGACGTGGCGCAGCGCCTCGTAGAGGAAGCGATGCTCCAGCAGATGCAGTTGATCGTCTCTAGCCATCGCGTCGAATCTCGCTGGATCACCATCGAACGCACAGTAGCGAGCGAGTAGCTCCCAACGCACCTCTACAACAACTGGAAAATCCTGCGCAGCGGAAGCGCGGTCCCAAAGGACCTGGCCAACGTGTAGAAGCCGATTATTCGCATCACGGATCGACTGACCGCTCTTCAGAACGGCGGCCTTGATATAGAGCTCGAATGCGTGCGCACCAGCAAACAAGCACGGACTCAGCAAGTGTGGCGCAGCACGTTCCCTCTGCAGGGCGATCGCAGCGTAAAACCACTCATCGCCATTCCGAGCGTACTGCTGCCACGCCATGTACCGCTCTCCGCAACAATCATTCGAAAGAAAAGTTTCCGACCAAGGGCGTCAGACATTCAAAGCACTCATCGGCCTCGTGAATCGCGCCAGATTGCAACTCTATTGCACACTATGCGGCAATCCGGTGCTCGTAGAACGGATGCTGCTTGTCGTCGAAGATGGAGTGCATCTTCGCAAGGTCGCCAGCGGGTTTGAGCCACGCGTCGACGTGCTCGGGCTTGATATTGATCACCGTGCGGTCGTGGCCCGCAGCAGCGACCTCCAGCTCCGGGTCATCCGTGATGGCTGCGAACGAGAGCAGTTCGGGCGCGACGCCCTGCGGATCCGTCCAGCGCGACCACAGGCACGCGATGAGCAGCGGCTCGCGATCGCGTGGCGTGAACTGCAGCACCAGGTTCTTCCTGTCCGGACCCTCGACGTTCTCGAAGAACGTGTCGGCGATGATGAGCCCGTGCGTGCGACCGAACTGCGGCCCCCAGAATCCCTCCAGGTTGTCCCTGCGCGCGTTGTACGTGCCTGGGAACTTCGTGTCATAGAACGCCGGCTTGCCCGCAGGGCGGCACTGGTAACGCATGGGCATCAGCTTGAGCTTGCCACCGTCGTTGACCAGGACGGGCACGTACCAACCGGGGAAGAACCGCCGGTCGCGCGGGTTCACGTCCTCGCGGCGCAGGTCGGCCAGCTTCGACGTCGCGGCCTCGATCTTGTTCGTCGCGATGCGCACGTCTTCGTGCGCCTTCTTCGTGACCTTCGTCTCGAGCGAGCGCGCCGCAGTGTTGAGCCGGGTCTTCTGCGCGAAGAGTTCCGTCTCGAGCCGCGTCGCCTCCGCTGAATCGAACTCGTCGATCAAGGCGCGAATCGCGCGCGCGCCTTCGCCCTCGGCCGCGGTGAACATCCGATCGACCGCGCGCGGGATGCGCACGCGACGATCCTCGTGTCGTTGGCCGTAGAGCCGCACGAAGCTTGGGAAGTCGATCTCAGCGCCCCACTTGCGAACGTAGAGCGCATAGGCCTCGTGGAGTTGGGCGGAGTAGCACATGTAGGTCCCAAAGGGTGGCGTGAGTTGACATGAGAAGCTACTTGGCAGGAGCCTAACGAAAGTCTAACAGGGGACGATCATGGGCGTTGAGCAAATAACATTGGATGGATCAGACCAAGTTCTCTCCCTTCTATCTCCTGCAAATGTGCGATGGGGAAACGGGCTGGAGCTAGATTGGATCTTCCGTGGCATGGGAGACACAAGTTTCCACCTACTCCCAAGCGCCTGGCGTACGAATACGGGCGAAGGTCCCATCAAATGGGTCCAGCTCCGAGATGATGCTAGGCTCCGGCGAATCATCGATGAGCAGATAGGCGATCGTACGGAAGTGTTTGATCGGCAGTGCTCGGTATTTCGCCAAACGTATGCCGAGCTAACTATTCAGCACGAGTACACCGTGTTCGCCGACAGGCTTGGACTCTCGCCTCCCAGCTTTGGAAGCATGAGCGCATCCGATATTGAGGAGGCAGCCGCGGCGGCGGCATTCCACGGCCACTCATACATGGCTTGGCGACCGGAAGCGGCGCTAGCGCAGCACATGGGTCTGCCAACGCGGCTCCTGGATTGGTCCTTTCATCCTTTAATTGCCTTGTTCTTTGCTTGCTCGGATGAGTACGCCGCGAAGCTACCAGGCGCTCACATGCGAGTTTGGGCGGTGAATCGAGATGCCATTCGCGAGCGTGCGGCGGGTGAAGATGCGGCGTGGAGGACCACATTAATGCAGGTGTATGCGCCACCCACGATGTCGAATGATTTCATGAGATCCCAGCGGGGATGTTTCACATGGATTGCAAACGCCGAGCGGTTCTTCGTAGACGAAGGCCGTTGGCCAGAGCCCCGAGATGTATTACAAGATGCAGGATCTTCCTTGGTGGAGATCAAGATCCTGAAATCGCTAGCCCGGACGCTACTTCATAGTCTGTGGCGAATGGGAATTACGGAAGCCCACATGAAACCGACGCTGCCGTCGGCCGCAGCGACCATGCGGACGAGGTGGCTGTTTGAGTCAATCTAAATGCTGCGGTTCAAGGTGCACGAACTGATTGGCAGACGCCAGCAGAGTACCGGACATGCGCCGGACACGGATTCCGAGGCGTCATGGCGTGGCCACGTAAGTGCATGATTTAAATGGTGGCCGGGGACGGAATCGAACCGCCGACACGGGGATTTTCAATCCCCTGCTCTACCAACTGAGCTACCCGGCCAGGCGTGGTGCTGATGCGTGCGGTCGGGAGACCGCAGCGGGGCCGCGTATTAGAGCCGCGCGCGTGGAATCCGTCAAGACGCGTCGGTCCGGCGCGCGCGGGGCACGTTTCGACCGGTGGCCGGGGTCGCATGACTTCCGGCCCGTTGCGTCGCGCGGCGTTGTCTACTACAACTGTAGTACGACACCTGTAGAGCGAATGCCCCGGCGATGGCGAAGAAGCCCGATGTGAGTCTCAGCGAGTTGCAGATCGAACTCATGCGCGTGCTCTGGCGGCGCGGCGAGACCAGCACGACCGAGGTCGCGCAGGAACTGGCCGATACGCGCGGTCTCAAGCACACGACGGTCGCGACGCTGCTCACGCGGCTGGAGAAGCGCGGCGTGGTCGCGCTGCGGCGCGACGGGCGCCAGCTCTGGTACCGCGCGCTCGTCGACGAAGCGGACGTGCGGCGCTCGATGGTCGCCGACCTGCTCGGCGCGCTGTTCGCCGGCGATGCGCAGCAACTGGTCGCGCACCTCGTGCAGGAATCGGAAATCGCGCCCGGGGATCTCGCGAAGGCCAGGCGCAGGCTCGAGAAGGGAGGTCGCGATGCAAAGTGAATCGATCGCCGGCTGGCTGCTGACGCTCGCGTTGCATGCGGGCGTGCTGATTTCGATCGCATGGCTCGTCGATCGCGGACGCGTCCGCACGCAACTCGCATGGCGCGAGCTGCTCTGGCGCGGTGCGCTGTTCGGTGGATTGCTGACCGCGAGCGTGCAGGCGTACGTCGAACTGCCGTCGCCGCGCGTCGTGCTCGCATCGGAGGTTCCGGTCGCCGCGCTCGAGGCAGGCGAGGCCGCGCGGTCACGCCCGGCCCCAGCGCGAGGCGCGCCGGCCGTCGCGTCGGCCACCCGGGCTACCGCCACCTCGCCGATCGCGCCCGCGCCACGTGCACGCGCGATCATCGAGGCGGCGAAGCCCGCGCGCCTCGCATGGCCGTCCTGGCACGCGATGATCGTCGCGGGCTGGTTCGCCGGCGTATTGCTGGTGCTCGCACGGCTCGCGCATGCGCTGGCCGGCATCTCGCGGCGCATGCGCGACGCCCAGCCGCTCGCACGCCGGACGCTTGCGGCCGATGCAGCTTCGCTCGCGTTGGCCGCCGGCACGCCGACGCCGCGGCTCGCGGTCAGCGACGAATTCGGCAGCCCGGTCGCCGCGATCGGGCGCCGGATCGTGATGCCGCGCTGGGCATTGCAGTTGCTCGATCGCGAGCAGCAGGCCGCGATGCTCGCGCACGAGGTCGCGCATCTCGCGCGGCGCGATCCGCTCTGGAAGCTCCTTGCCGCACTCTGCAGCGCACTGCTCTGGTTCCTGCCGTTGACGCGGCTCGCACGCCGGCGCCTCGACGAAATCGCGGAGCTGCGCTGCGACCACTGGGCGGCCGCGCATCTCGGCGATGGCCGCGCGCTGGCCGAGTGCCTTGCCGAATGCGCGACCCGCCATCTCGAGGGCATCGACGCCGGGCTGGTTCCCGCGATGGCGCACCGCGAGTCCCCGTTGCTCGAACGCATCGACCACCTGATCGAAGGAAAGCCCTTGGACACGACCTATACCTCGACCCGCGCGGCACTCGCGTGCGCATTCACGCTCGCGGCCGCGGTGCTGCTGCTTCCCGGCGTGAGTGCGCAGGCACAGGCGCCGACTCCACCCACGCCTCCGCCCGCACCATCGCCGCCGCAGCCGCCCGCGGGCGACGTGCGCTTCTCGCATCGCAGCGGCGGCATGTTCGGGCTGTCGCCGGAAGCGACGACGGTCGAGATCCAGGGCTTCGGCGAGCGATACGGCGCATGGATCCGCGGCACGGTGGAGTTCAACGACCGCGACGACGATATCGTGCGCATGGCGGACGGCGCCACCGCGCGCTTCGAGCACGCGTCCGGCGGAAGCACGCGGCGCATCGACTACGCGCGTCGTGGCGATGCGATCGAGCGCCACTGCTACATCGATGGCCGCGAACAAGCGCCCGACACTGCGGGAAGGACATGCATCTCCGATGTGATGGCCATGATCGTGCGGGAAACCGCGATCAATGCCGGCCCGCGCGTGCAGCGCATCCATGCAGCAGGTGGGCCGGACGCGGTACTCGCGGAAATCGCCAAGATGAAGTCGGCGCATGCGCGAGTCGCCCACCTGCATGAGCTGTATCCGCTGGCGAAGCTGACGCAGGCGCAGGCGACACGCGTCGTCGGCATCATCGACCGCATCGACTCCGACTACGACATGCGCATCGCGCTCGCGGATCTTTCGGCGTCAGATCCCCTCGATGCAGGCCGGCAACTGCTCGTGCTGACCCAGGCAGGCGACATCGACTCCGACTACGAACGCGCGGAACTGCTGGTCGGCATGCTCGCGGACCGCGCGCCCGCGGAGCCGATGCGCAAGGCGTGGCTGGAGGCCGCGACCGGAATCGGTTCCGATTACGAGCTCGCGCGCACGCTGAAGGCCTTGCTCGAAGCGGGCACGCACGACGATCAGACCGTGACGGCCGTGATCGCGGCGGCTGGTGCGATCGATTCAGACTACGAACTCCGCAGCGTGCTCGTGAGCGCGATCGAACGCAGCACGGATGCGGACCGCATCGCGTCGGCGTACACGGCGGCCGCGTCGGAGATCGGCTCCGACTACGAGCAGCGGGAGGCACTCGTCGCGCTCGCGCGCGCGAAGAACTTCGGAACGGATGGCGCGCGCGCGGCGCTCGATGCCGCGGTCGGAATTGGTTCGGACTACGAGCGGTCCCAGGTCCTCGTCGAAGTTGCACGCGTGATGCCGCACGACGCCGCGTTGATTGCACGCTACCGCGAGGTCGCGCGCGACCTGGATGACCACGAGCGCGGGGTCGCCGAGCGCGCGCTGGACCGTTTTGCGGACTGAACGGACCGCGAATGCCTGGTGTGACGGCGCATCGATGTTTGCCGCTCAGGCGTCCTTCCCGGAAAGGAGGACGCCCGATGCGCATTCGGATCGTGTTGATGGTGGCTGGACTCGCGGTCGCGGGCATGGCGCAAGCCGACACCCGCGCGACGATGCAGGAAACGCTCGAGCGCTACACGCCATTCGTCGGCGAGCCGGTCGAGTCGTTCACTTTCTGGTCGCTGCACAAGTGGAAGCTCGCAGGCCCGACGAAGCTGATCGTCTGGCCGACGATCAAGGACGCCTATCTCGTGACGGTGGAAGACCCTTGCCCGCGCCTCGAATGGGCGCGCGGAATCGGCCTCAGCTCGCAGCAGTCGCACCAGGTGCGGGTCCGCACCGACTACGTTCAAACGGGTGGCCAGCGCTGCCGCATCGACGACATCCGGCCGATCGACCTCGAGGCAATGGACGCCGCGAAACGGGAGGCGGGGCCGGCGCGATGAATCCTGCCGCCCCGTCCGATCCGGATGCCGCGTCGATCGCGCCTGCGGCGCTGCTCGATCGAACTGCCGTGTCCTCGTGCAAGCGCGGGACCGGCTACGAAGGGGCGACGAAGCCTGCAGGAGTCTCGGAGCCCTCGCCGAAGAAATACTTCTCCATCTCCGCCGCGATGAAGCTTCGCGTCTTCGCGTCGAGCGGGTTCAAGCGGTTCTCGTTGATCAGCATCGTCTGGTGCGCGAGCCACGCGGACCACGCCTCCTTCGAGACCTGCTCGTAGACGCGCTTGCCGAGTTCGCCGGGCCAGGGCGCGAATGCGAGGCCCTCGGCTTCGCGTTGGAGCTTGACGCAGTGGACCATGCGGGTCATCGGTGTTCCTCCAGTGTCTCGAGCAAGCGGCGCACCGGCGCGGGCAGGCCGAGCGAGCGCAGGTCCGCGCGCGCGAACCATGCGTGGTCTGCATCATCCGCGACCGCGGCCCGCGCATCCGTGCTGGCGAACAGCCGCGGCGTGATGTGCAGATGATAGTGCGTGAACGCATGGACGAACTCGTCGAACGTCCGCACGTGCCGCGCGCGGATGCCGTACGCACTGGCGAGCTGCGCGGCGGGATCGGACGCGGCGTCGGACTCTGGCAGGCTCCACAGCCGCGCCCACACGCCCGCAGGCGGGCGACGTTCGAGCAGGACCCGTCCGTGCGCGTCGACCACGACGAGCATCACGGTCGCGCGCGTTGGCACCGCGCGGCGCGGTTTGGGCTCGGGCAGTTCGCCGACGAGTCCGTCGCGCCACGCGACGCAGGCGTTCGAGACAGGGCATTGCGCGCAGCGCGGCCGCGAGCGCGTGCACAGCGTGGCGCCGAGGTCCATGATCGCCTGCGTATAGTCGGCGACCCGAAGCGCGGGCGTGTGCCGTTCGGCGTATTCCCAGAGTACCCGCTGCACCGCGGGACGCCCGCTCCATCCGCGCACGCCGTGAACGCGCGCGAGCACGCGGCGCACGTTGCCGTCGAGGATCGCATGGCGTTCGCCGTGCGCCTGCGCGAGGATCGCCGCGGCGGTGGAGCGGCCGATGCCGGGCAGCGCCGCGAGCCCGTCGATGTCGCGTGGCAGTTCGCCGCCGTGCCGCTCGATGCAAAGCCTCGCCGCGCGCAGCAGGTTGCGCGCGCGGCTGTAGTAGCCGAGCCCGGACCACAACGCGAGCACGCGGTCTTCGCTCGCGCGCGCGAGATCCGCGAGCGTGGGCAGGTCGGCGACGAAGCGCTCGAAATAGCCGATCACCGTGCGCACCTGGGTCTGCTGCAGCATGATCTCGCTGATCCAGACGCGGTATGGCGTGCGCTCGCGTTGCCACGGAAGATCCTTGCGGCCGTGCTGGTCGTACCAGGCGAGCAGGGCGTTCGCGAACGATCCGCCCTCGTGGTCGGCAGGCGTCGTTGCGCTCACGGGCGCGGCGCGGGCGCGTCGTCGCGGAGCTCGACGCGCACGCCCTCGAGCCGCGTCTGGCCGAACTGGAGCATCTCCGCGGAAGCGCTGCCGATCGCGGGAGGCAGCAGGGTCCGAGCATCGCCGTCGCGACGCAGCGCGGCCAGCCACGCGACGAGGTCGGCATGGTTCGAGAAGTCGGCCTGGATGCCTTGCGCGACCGGCGCGCCCCCGGCGACCACTTCGCCGTCGACGATGCGCAGCGCAAGGCGCACGTCGGGCGTCGGCGCCGCGGACGCCGGGCGCGAAGCGAGCCACGCGCGCAGCGCGGCGAGGTCCAGTCGCGGCCGCTGCAGTTCGACCTGCTCGATGTCGAGATGGTCGGCCCATAGCGTGCGCCACGGCACGCTCGCGGCGATCGCGTCGGCCTCGAGGATCACGCGCCCGTCGGCAACGAGGCGCGGGCGCGGCAACACGGCACGCAGCCGTGGCGTCAACTGGAACCCCGCCTCGCCGCCGAGCTGGAGCTCGGCCCCGAGCTGCTCGCGCACTTGCTCCGCGAGGAGGTCGGCGAGTCGCTGCGGACGCGAGTAGCGATGCACCAGGATCGCCGCGGCGAGAGCCAGCGCCGCGAGCACGACCAGCGCGACCAGCCAGCGCCGTCGACGCCGACCGCTCGCTGGCGCTTCAACCATGGCCGCCGAGGCTGGCCGGCAACAGGCCGTCGACGAACGCGCGCGCATCGAAGACGCGCAGGTCCTCGGCGCCTTCGCCGAGCCCGACATAGCGGATCGGAAGGCCGAATTCCCGCGCGAGCGCGAACACGACGCCGCCCTTCGCGGTGCCGTCGAGCTTGGTCACGACGAGGCCGGTGACGCCGGTCGCATCGCGGAACTGGCGCACCTGGCTGATCGCGTTCTGGCCGGTCGTGCCGTCGATGACGAGCAGGGTTTCGTGCGGTGCGTCGGCGTCGAGCTTGCCGAGCACGCGGCGGATCTTCGCAAGCTCGTCCATGAGGCCGGATTGGGTGTGCAGTCGCCCGGCGGTGTCGGCGACGAGCACCTCGGTGCCGCGCGAGCGCGCGGTCTGCAATGCGTCGAAGATCACGCTGGCGGAATCCGCGCCCGAACCCTGCGCGATCACGGGCACGCCGTTGCGCTGGCCCCAGGCCTGCAGTTGTTCGACCGCGGCCGCTCGGAACGTGTCGCCTGCCGCGAGCACGACCGAGCGGCCCTCGTCACGCAAGCGCCGCGCGAGTTTTCCGATCGTGGTGGTCTTGCCGACGCCGTTGACGCCGACCACGAGCACCACGAACGGGCGCTGTCCGCCGACTTCAAGCGGCTGCTCGACCGGCGCGAGGCGCGCGACGAGATCGGCGCGCAGCGCCGCGAGCAGTGCGTTCGCGTCGGCGAACTCGCGCTTGCCCACGCGGCGACGCAGGTCGTCGACGAGTTCGGTGGTGGCCGCGACGCCGACATCGCCGGTGAGCAGGCAGGTCTCCAACTCGTCGAGGAACGCATCGTCGAGCACGGGATTGCGCGCGAACAGGCCGGACAGGCCGCGCGCGAATCCGCTGCCCGACAGGCGCTCGCGCCAGGAACGCCGTGCAGCGACGGGCTCGGAGGTAGCCGCTTCCGGCGCGGCGTGCGCGGCACCATCGTCCAGCGTGTCCGTCGCGGGCGGGGATGGGGCAATCGCGGCCTCGGCGGAGTCCAACGGCTGCGGCTCGGGATGCGCTTGCAGCGCGTCGTCGGCCGCCTCGGGCGGCGACTCGGGCGGCGCTCCGGCCGGCGGCTTCTTCTTCCAGAACTTCAGCATCGAGGGCGATTCGGGTCAGAATTGCGGGATCGTCGATGCTATCACTCCGCCCGACCATGACAGCCAAACGCGGCAGCAGGCCGGCCACCGGCGCAGGCAGCCTGCGCATCATCGCCGGGCGCCTGCGCGGATCACGGCTCGCCGTGCCCGATGCGCCGGGCCTGCGGCCCACGCCCGACCGCGTGCGCGAGACGCTGTTCAACTGGCTCTCGCCCTGGATCGAGGGCGCGCGCTGCCTCGACCTCTACGCGGGAACCGGCGCGCTCGGCATCGAAGCGCTCTCGCGCGGCGCGCGCGAGTGCGTGTTCGTCGAACGCGACCGCGCGCTGCAGCAGCAATTGCGCGACAACCTCGCGCGGCTAAAGGTCGACGGCGCGAGCGTGGTCGGCGCAGATGCGCTCGATTTCCTCGCCGGACCGCCGCGCGGGTTCGACCTCGTATTCCTGGATCCGCCTTTCGATGCCGACCTGTGGCAGGAAGCCGCGCGCCGGCTCGAACGGGGCTGGCTCGCGCCGTCGGCGCTGATCCACGTCGAGGCGCCGGCCGATGCGAACATCGCGCTGCCGCCGCAGTGGCAACTGCATCGCCAGGCGCGCGCGGGCGCGGTCGCGCACGCGGTCTATCGTCGTGTCGTGGTCGATCCGTTAAGCTAGCGGTCCCACGCCCGGGATCGATCCGGTATGCCGACCACGCAGCAGCGCGCGCGAATCGCCGTGTATCCGGGCACGTTCGACCCGATCACCAACGGCCACGTCGACCTCGCGAC
This sequence comes from Pseudomonadota bacterium, assembly GCA_023430685.1. Lineage (GTDB taxonomy): Bacteria > Pseudomonadota > Gammaproteobacteria > Xanthomonadales > Rhodanobacteraceae > Dokdonella_A. The sequence goes on from JAEYZH010000022.1 coordinate 19,272, forward strand.
GCGCGCAGCGCCGCTGTTCGAACGGCTGATCGTCGCGATCGCGGACAGCTCGACCAAGGGGCCGGCGCTGTCGCTCGACGAGCGCATCGGCCTCGCGCGCACGGCGCTCGCGGGTTTGCCGAACGTCGAAGTGCGCGGGTTCGCCTCGCTGCTCGCCGACTTCGTCGAGGAAACCGGCGCAGGCGTGATCCTGCGCGGGCTGCGCGCGGTGTCCGACTTCGAGTACGAATTCCAGCTCGCGAGCATGAACCGCCACCTGATCCCGACCGCGGAGACCCTGTTCCTCACGCCCGCGGAGCAGTACAGCTTCATTTCCTCGTCGCTCGTGCGCGAAATCGCGCGCCTCGGCGGCGACGTATCGGGTTTCGTGCATCCCGCCGTGCAGCAGGCGCTGCGCACGCATTATCTGAATCCAGCCAGGAGATAGACCACCATGCGCAAGTCACTTCCGATCCTCGCACTCGCGTGCGCCGCGGCGTTCACGCTGGCGGCGTGCAACAAGGACGAGCAGCCGCAGGAACAGGCGGCTGCCGAAGCGGCGCCGGTCGTGCTCGCCAAGCCGACCGCGCAGCAGCCGGTCAAGCCGCTCAAGCCCGACATCGTGGCCAAGGCGGAGGAAGCGGCGGCCGCCGCCGAAGCCGCCGCGCCGGCCGATGCGCCGGCCGACGGCACCACCAGGCAGATGGATCCGGCGGTCGCCGAAGCGAAGGCCGCTTACGACACCGCATTCGCGCAGTACGAAGAGCAGAACAAGGCGTACAGCAGCGAGTGGAAGAAGTACCTCGTCAGCGTCGTGACCGCGAACATGCAGGGCGTCAAGAGCAACCGCCCGTACATGTACTTCGTGCCCGGCGGCAACGACGAAGGTGCGCAGCTCGACCGCCAGAACCAGCTCGACAACGTCGGCAACGTCGTCGCGCGCGGCGTGCTCCCCGGCAACATGATGGCGTTCGGCGGCCCCGACTCGGCGATCACCGCGCAGCTCGTCGTCGACGCATTCAAGGACGTGCAGGCCGGTTCGTTCAAGGACGTCGTCGTGCTGTTCATCGGCGCGCCCGCGGACTTCGACACTGTCAAGCAGGCCCTCGCGACCTCGGGCGCCGACGCGCGCTTCGTCGAGGCGAAGTAGAGCAGGGAATGGCGATCAGGGAACAGGGAATCGGAAGAGCAGGTCCTTGCCCCGGCTAGGACCATTCTCCATTCCCGATTCCCGGTTCCCGACCCAACCCATGTCGCTCAAGATCACCGACCAGTGCGTGAACTGCGACGTCTGCGAGCCGGTGTGCCCGAACAAGGCGATCACGCCGGGTCCGGAGTACTACGAGATCGCGCCTGACCTGTGCACCGAGTGCGTCGGGCACCACGACGAGCCGCAGTGCGTCGTCGTGTGTCCGGTCGAATGCATCCTGCCCGACCCCGGGCATCCGGAATCGCGCGAGCAGCTGCTCGCGAAGTTCGAAACCCTCGCCAGCGTGGAGAATCGATGATGCGCCAGCGCGCGTTCCGGCATGTGGTATCCGCGGCGCTGCTCCTCGCCCTTGCATCGAGCGCGACACTCGCCGCGCCCGGCAAGCCGGGCAAGGCCGCGATCGCGAGTGCTCACGTGCTCGCGACCGAGGCCGGGTTCGAGGTCATCGCGGCGGGTGGCAATGCGTTCGACGCCGCGGTCGCGGTCGCCGCGACGCTGTCGGTGGTGGAGCCGCAAAGCTCGGGCATCGGCGGTGGCGGCTTGTTCCTGCTGCATCGCGCGAGCGACGGCAAGGAAGTCATGGTCGACGCGCGTGAGGCGGCGCCTGCCGCGGTCGATCCCGGGACATATCTCGACGCGGAAGGCGAGCCCGATCGCGACCGCTCGATCAACGGCCCGACTGCCGCGGCGATCCCGGGCGAGCCTGCGGGCCTGGCGTGGATCGCGGGCAAGTACGGGCGCTTGCCGCTGTCGAAATCGCTCGCGCCCGCCATCCGCATCGCGCGCGAGGGTTTCAAGCCCGATCCGCGCTTTCTCGGTGCCCTGTCGCGCCGCAAGGACATCATTGCACGCTATCCGGGTTCGGCCGAGTTGCTGCTCGTCGACGGCGCGGTGCCGACGCTCGGCTGGACGTTCCGTTCTCCCGATCTCGCGCGCACGCTCGAACGCATCGCCGAGCACGGGCACGCGGGCTTCTACCGCGGCGAGCTCGCCGCGCGCCTCGTCGATGGCGTGCGTGCGGCCGGCGGCAACTGGACGCTCGCGGACCTCGCGGCCTACGAGGCAAAGGAGCGCGAGCCGTTCGCGTTCGACTACCGCGGCTGGCACATCGTGACCGCGCCGCCGCCCTCCTCGGGCGGCATCGCGGTGGCCGAAATCCTCAACGTCCTTTCGGGCTACGACCTCGGCAAGCTCGACCGCGTGCGCCGCGTGCACCTCTCGGTCGAGGCGATGCGCCGCGCCTACCGCGACCGCGCGGAATACCTCGGCGACCCTGACCATGTCGACATGCCGCTGCAGATGCTCACGAGTCGCGACTACGCGGCCGGGCTGCGTGCGTCGATCCATCCGGACAAGGCGACGCCGAGCGACATGCTGCCGGGTTACCTCAATCCCCCGCAGGGCACGCATACCTCGCACTTCTCGATCATCGACAAGGACGGCAACCTCGTCTCCGGCACGCAGACCGTGAACCTCGGTTTCGGTTCGGCGTTCGTGGTACCTGGCACGGGCTTCGTGCTCAACAACGAGATGGACGATTTCGCGCTCGTCGCAGGCAAGCCGAACGCGTTCGGCCTCGTCGGCAACGACCGCAACGCACCCGCCGCGGGCCGCCGCCCGCTGTCGTCGATGA
>JAEYZH010000047.1 GCA_023430685.1 Pseudomonadota bacterium
GTCTACGACATCAGCGGAAAGCCGCCCGCGACGATCGAGTGGGAGTAGGCGTATCGTGTGACGCGCGGGCCGCCTCGATGCCGCAGCGGCCCGCGATCCCGGGGTGAGCACAACCGGAGGATCCACCCATGAACGCCGTCCCGAAGATGCCCGCGCTGTTCATCGGCCACGGCAGCCCGATGAACACGCTCGAACGCAACGGCTTCACCGATGCCTGGCGCGCGCTCGGGCAACGACTTCCGCGTCCGCGCGCGATCCTCGTCGTGTCGGCGCACTGGTTCTTCGGCGCGACCGCAGTGACCGCGATGGCGAGGCCGCGCACGATCCATGACTTCTACGGGTTTCCGCAGCCGCTGTTCGATTTCGACTATCCGGCGCCTGGCGCGCCCGACGTGGCCGAGGAAATCGTGGAGACCGTCAAGCCGATGTGGGTCGGGCTCGATCACGACCAGTGGGGCCTCGACCATGGCACCTGGAGCGTGCTCGCGCACCTGTATCCCGATGCGGACATCCCGGTGCTGCAGCTTTCGATCAACGCGCTGAAGCCGCTCGACTATCACCTGGACCTCGGCGCGCGCCTCGCTCCGCTGCGCGAGCGCGGCATCCTCATCGTCGGTAGCGGCAACGTCGTGCACAACCTGGGCCGCGTGCAGTGGGACCGGCCCGACGGTGCGTTCGACTGGGCCGAGCGCTTCGACGACGCCGTGCTGGCGCAGCTCGCGGATGATCCGTCGGCGATCCTCGAGGTGACCGGGCATCCGGACTACGCACTCGCGGTGCCCACGCCCGACCATTTCATTCCGCTGCTGCATGTGGCAGGCCTCGCAGCGGCCGACGGAGCGATTGTCGAGCCGTTGCTGCGAGGCTACTCGCTGGGTTCGATTTCGATGACCTGTTACCAGGCGGGCGCGTCGAATCGCGGCACGGCGCATCCGGAAGGTTCGGCCGTCCTGCCGCCCGACGTGCCACCGGACCAGACCAACACCTGACGGATCGCATGCCGTTTGGCCGGCGCATGCGCGGCGCGTCACCTTGTGCCCGCGATCGACGACAATCCCGGGCTCGGAAGGGCGTCCGCCACGCGCCCGTGGACCCGCAGCGCACGATGATCACGATGAAACGCCTGCTGCGCCTGGTCGGGATCGTGACGTTGCTGGTCGTCGCACTCGTCGTCAGCGGCCTGCTGCTCGCGGACCGGCTCACGCCACGCGCAACCGGCGAGCCGAGCCAGGCCATGCCGGTGCAGGCGGACCAGACCGAGATCGATCGCGAACTCGCGCCGATGCTCGCCGAACATCCGGGCGAAACCGGCGTGCTCATGCTGTCGGACGGCCTCGACGGCTTCGCCGCGCGCGCGATGGCCGCGCGCAAGGCCGGGCGCAGCCTCGACCTGCAGTACTACATCTGGCACGACGACCTGACCGGTCACCTGCTCGCGCGCGAGGTGTACTTCGCGGCCGAGCGCGGCGTGCGCGTGCGCATGCTGCTCGACGACATGAATGTCGAGGGGCTGGACCCCAAGCTCATGACGCTCGACGCGCATCCGAACATCGAGCTGCGACTGTACAACCCGTTCCGCAACCGCGCCGGCATCGCGCGCCTGTTCGAGATGGTGCAGCGCATCTTCAGCGTGAACCATCGCATGCACAACAAGGCGTGGATCGCGGACGGGCGCGTCGCTGTCGTCGGCGGACGCAACATCGGCGAGGAATACTTCAGTGCCGATCCCGACGTGAACTTCCGCGACCTCGACCTGTTGCTGTTCGGGCCCGTGGTCGGCGAGGCGAGCACGATCTTCGACGACTACTGGAACAGCGCCGCCGCGGTGCCGATCGCCGCATTGAACGCGGTGTCGATCGACGATCTGCGAGCGATCATCGCGCGCTATTCGGACGAGGCGATGGCGGCGGTCGCGCAGCCGTATCTCGCCCGCGTCGAACGCTCGCGCACGGTACAGGATTACCACGCGCGCGGACTCACGCCGCGCTGGACCCCGCGGGTCGCGATCGTCTCCGATCCGCCGATGAAGGGCCGCGACGACGACGGCTCCGACTGGCTGATCCACCGCCTGACCGCGATGCTCGCGACCGCAAGCAGCGAAGCCCTGCTGATCTCGCCGTACTTCGTGCCCGGCGAAGCCGGCAGCGCTGCGCTGCGACAGCTGGTGGCGCGAGGCGCGGCGGTCGCGGTCGCGACCAATTCGCTCGCCGCCAACGACGTACCCGCGGTGCACAGCGGCTACGCACGCTACCGCGAGCGCCTGCTGCGCGCGGGCGTGCGCCTGCACGAGCTCAAGGCGCGCGTGCAGGTCGACAGCGCCGGGGTCTTCGGCAGCAGCGGCGCGAGCCTGCACACCAAAGCCTTCGTCGTCGATGGCGCGCGCGGGTTCGTCGGATCGTTCAACCTCGATCCGCGCTCGGTCGACCTCAACACCGAGATGGGCGTGCTGTTCGACGATCCGGTACTCGCGGCCGCGTTGCGCGAGGAGTTCGCGAAGCTCGCCCGGCCGGAATCCAGTTACGAGGTCGAGCTCGACGCGCAGGGCGGCCTGCGCTGGCTCGACCGCGCCGCGGAACCGCCGTTGCGGCTGGAGCAAGAACCCGACACCACCTGGACGCGCCGGATGGTCGTGCGGCTGATCGGCTTGCTGCCGATCGAATCACAACTGTGAGAGGCTGTGCCGCACAGCGAGCCTCCTGCCGAAATGCGGCTCACCGTCGGAAAAGCTCGGGGCTGCAGCCCTTCCCACAACGAACCGATGTCCCGCATGCACGCAACCAATGACGCCGACACCGACGACTTCTGGATGCGCCACGCGCTCGATCTCGCGCGCCGCGCCGAGCAGGCCGGCGAGGTGCCGGTCGGCGCCCTCATTGTGCAGGCAGACGAGGTGATCGGCGAAGGCTGGAACCACAACATCACGGCGAACGACCCGAGTGCGCACGCCGAGGTCCAGGCGCTGCGCGACGCCGGTCGGCGCCTCGGCAACTACCGTTTCCCCGGCGCGACGCTCTACGTCACGCTCGAGCCCTGCGTGATGTGCGCCGGCGCGATCGTCCATGCGCGCATCGCGCGCGTCGTCTACGGCGCGACCGACCCCAAGACCGGCGCCGCCGGCAGCATGTTCGACACCCTCGTCAGCGACCGCCACAACCATCGGGTCGAGGTCAGGGGCGGGGTGCGGGCGGAGGAGGCCGGGAACCTGCTGCGCGCGTTCTTCCGGTCCCGTCGCTGATCCGGGGACGCCACCCGGCGTTCACCCGATCGGCCTTATGATCCGCCGGTCGACCGCCTCGAGAATCCTGCATGTCCGCCACGCCGCTTGCCTGGGAAGCCACCCTGCTGCTGATCGCGGCGCTCGTCGCCTACGACTTCTTCTTCCATGTGCGCAAGGCGCACGTGCCTTCGCTGCGCGAGGCGGCGCTGTGGTCGGCGGGTTACGTCGGCATCGCGCTGCTGTTCGGCGTCGCGGTGCTCGTCCTCGGCGGGCGCCAGATGGGCATCGAATACTTCGCGGGCTACGTGACCGAAAAGGCGCTGTCGGTCGACAACGTGTTCGTGTTCCTCGTGATCATGGCGAGCTTCAAGGTGCCTCGCGAGGACCAGCAGAAGGCCCTGCTGTTCGGCATCGTGTTCGCGCTGATCGCGCGCACCGCTTTCATCTTCCTCGGCTCCGCGCTGATCGAGACGTTCTCGTGGATCTTCTACCTGTTCGGCCTCGCGCTGCTGCTGACCGCGGGCAACCTGATCAAGCACAAGCCGCAGGACGAGGAGGTGCCCGCGAACTTCATGGTGCGGCTCGTGCGCAAGGTGTTCCACGCGACCGACTATTACGACGGCGACAAGCTGTTCACGATGCACGAGGGCCGGCGCGCGCTGACGCCGATGCTGCTCGTCATGATCGCGATCGGCGGCACCGACATCCTGTTCGCGCTGGATTCGATCCCCGCGATCTTCGGCCTCACGACCAACGTATTCGTCGTGTTCACCGCGACCGCGTTCTCGCTGCTCGGCCTGCGCCAACTGTTCTTCCTCATCGAGGGCATGCTCGAGCGCCTCGTCTACCTGTCGTACGGGCTCGCCGCGATCCTCGCGTTCATCGGCGTCAAGCTGATCCTGCACGCGCTGCACGAGAACAACCTGCCGTTCGTGAACCAGGGCGAGCCGGTCAATGTGATCGAGATCTCGACCGGCACCTCGCTCGCGGTGATCGCGGCGGTGCTGCTGGTCACGATCGTCGCTTCGCTCGCGAGTCCGCGCGGCAAGGCCAAGGCCGCCATCAATGCGCTGCGCCAGCATGCGACGCACTACCTCGATGCGGACTACCCGGTGGACGCGCCCGCGCGCGAACGGATCTACGCAGCGCTGGTCGAGGCCGAGCGGCGCGTCAATGCGTTGCCCGCGAAGTACCAGGCGATGATCCACGACCGCCACAAGCTCGATCACATGCTGCGCCGCGCGCACCGCAAGCACGACACGGGCTCGGCGTCGGAGCCGGCATGATCGCGCCGCGCGGCCGGCGTGGCGTGGCGCTGGGCGCCCTGTTGCTCGTCGCAGGGTTTGGCGGAACGACCGCAGGCGCCGCGATCGTCCCCGTCGACGACGTGGCCGGCTTGCGTGCCGCGGTCCAGTCGGCTGCACCCGGCGACGAGATCGTGCTCGCGGCCGGCACCTACGCGGTGGTCGGCAACCTCGTCGCCACGACGGCTGGCCTGCCGTCGGCGCCGATCGTCGTGCGTGCGGCGACGCCGCGCAGCGTGCTCGTGCGCTTCAGCCACCCGGGTTCCTACGCCGAGGGCTTCCGCCTGCTCGCGCCCTGGTGGCGCATCGAAGGGCTCGACATCGAGGGCGCCTGCGCGAGCGACGACGAATGCGAGCATGCGTTCCACCTCGCAGGAAATGCCGATCACGTCGTGATCCGCGACAACCACGTGCGCGACTTCAACGCGCAGATCAAGAGCAACGGCCAACCCCAGGCCGGCGGCGGCAACACGTACCCGGACGACGTCCTCGTCGAGCACAACGTGTTCAACGACACGCGCGCGCGCGCCACCGCGAGCCCGGTCACCAAGATCGACGTCGTCGGCGGGCGCCGATGGATCGTGCGCGGCAACCTGATCCACGACTTCCAGAAGGGCGGCGGCGACACGATCAGCTACGCGGCGTTCCTCAAGGGCAACTCGCGCGACGGACTGTTCGAGCAGAACCTCGTGCGCTGTTCCTGGCACACGAGCGGCGGCGTGCGACTCGGGCTTTCCCTCGGCGGCGGCGGCAGCGGGCCAGATTCGATCTGCGAGGACGGCACCTGCACGCCCGAGCACCAGGACGGCATCCTGCGCAACAACATCGTGATGGACTGCAGCGATGTCGGCATCTACCTCAACGAGGCCGCGCGCACCAAGGTCGAGCACAATACGCTGTACGCGACGGTGGGCATCGACGTGCGCTTCGAGGCTTCGACCGCCGACTTGCGCAACAACCTGCTGGGCGGCGCGATCCGTGATCGCAACGGCGGCAGCCACACCAGCGCCGGCGACCTCGCGGGGATCACGCCCGCGCAGTTCGCGCTGTGGTTCATCGATCCCCCCGCAGCGGACTTCCATCTGCTCGACGGCAGCGCGATCGTCGACCAGGGCGCGGCCGCACCGCTCGTCGTCGACGACTTCTGCGGCATGGCGCGCAACGATGGCGCGAACGACGTCGGCGCGCTCGAGTATTCGCCGGATGCTGCGTGCGCCACCGACGCCGGCGGCGGAGCGATGCGCGACCTGCTGTTCGCGGACGGCTTCGACTGAACCGGCCTACTTGTCGACGAACGCGCGCTCGATCACGTAGTCGCCCGGATGGCCGATGCGCGGCGCGACCACGAAGCCGCGCTGGTCGAGCAGGGCCGAACAGTCGGCGAGCATCGCGGGGCTTCCGCAAAGCATGACGCGATCGCCGCGCGGATCAAGCGGCGGCAATCCGACGGCCTCGGGCAGTCGCCCCGCGGCGATCAGGTCGGTCAGGCGCCCCTGGTTGCGGAACGGCTCGCGCGTCACGGTCGGGTAATAACGCAGCTTCGCGCGCACGGCCTCGCCGAGGAACTCGTGCTGCGGCAGGTCCTGTTCGAGGAACTTCGAGTAGGCGAGATCGCGCACCTCGCGCACGCCATGCGCGAGCACGATCGTATCGAAGCGTTCGTAGGTTTCCGGATCCTGCACGAGGCTCAGGAACGGAGCGAGCCCGGTGCCGGTCGACAGCAGGTAGAGATGGCGCCCGGGCCTCAGATCACGCAGCACCAGGGTGCCGGTCGGCTTGCGGCTGACGAGGATCGCGTCGCCCTCGCGCACGTGCTGCAGGCGCGAGGTCAGCGCGCCGTCCTGCACCTTGATGCTGAAGAACTCGAGGTGCTCTTCCCAGCTCGCGCTCGCGATGCTGTAGGCGCGCATCAGCGGGCGGCCATCGACCTCGAGGCCGATCATGACGAACTGGCCGCTCTCGAAGCGCAGGCTCTCGTCGCGCGTCGTGCGGAAGCTGAAAAGGTTGTCGTTCCAGTGGTGCACGCGCGTGACGCGCTCGACCGCGTGGCTGCTCATCGGGGTTCCAGGTGGATGCGCGTCGCGTCCCGCCGGCGGGTGGGGTGCGGCCGCGCTTCGTTGCGATGCAGCATTCTAATCGACGCAGGTCCGACGCGGCGATCCGCGACCGCGCGCCGCACCGTCCGTCGAGCCCGCATTGCGCGGTGCCGGAGCGGCGAAGCCGCAACGGTCCGGTGGCATGCTCGTCGCGCCAGCGGCTCCTGCGTGCGCTTGCGCCGAGCCCTGCAGTGGCTACCATCGACGGCATGCACACCGCCTTGCACGCCCTCCTTACCTGCGCATTCGCACTCCTCGCGGCGATCCCGACGCGCGCCGCCGAACCCCCGACGATGGACGCCGCGCGCGCGATCATCGCCGACCTCGATCGCATTGTCGCGCCGGGTGGCGTGCAGGAAACCTACAAGCTGCGCATCGGCGGCATCGACCAGTGGGTGTATGCGCGTGGCCAGGACCGCGCCAATCCCGTGATCCTGTTCGTGCACGGCGGACCCGCCTCGCCGATGTCGCCTTCGATGTGGATGTTCCAGCGCCCGCTCGAGGAGTACTTCACGGTCGTCCATTACGACCAGCGCGGGGCAGGGCGCACGTTCCTCGAAACCGATCCAGACTCGATCGCCGACACGCTGACGATCGAACGCTACGTCGACGACGCGATCGAACTCGCCGAACGCGTGCGCGAGCGTTACGCCAAGCGCAAGCTCATCCTCGTCGGCCACAGCTGGGGCACCGTGGTCGGCATGAAGGCCGCGTTGAAACGACCGGAACTGTTCCATGCCTACGTCGGCATCGGCCAGGTCATCAACGTGCGCGACAACGAACGGCTGAGCTTCGAATACGGCCTCGCGCAGGCGAAGGAGCACGGCAACGCCGAAGCGCTGCGCGAACTCGAATCGATCGCGCCGTATCCCGGCGACGCCCCGATCACGCGCGATCGCATCATCATCGCGAGGAAGTGGCCGCAGTTCTACGGGGGCCTCACCGCGTACCGCGAGGATTCGACGTACTTCTTCGACGCGCCGAAGCTGTCGCCGGAGTATGCGGCGGCCGACGTGGCCGCGATCGACAAGGGCAACGTGTTCACGCTCGGCCGCGTGCTCGAGGAGTTCCTCGACGTCGATTTCAAGCCGGTCACGCGCTTCCCGATCCCGGTCGTGATGCTGATGGGCCGGCACGACTACACCACACCGTCGCAACCGACCGACGAATGGCTGCGCAAGGTGGAGGCACCGTACAAGCGCGGCATCTGGTTCGAACGGTCGGCGCACATGATCCCGTTCGAGGAACCCGGCAAGTTCCTGATGAGCCTCGTCGAACACGTCCGTCCGCTGGCGGCGGAGCGCGCAGGCGATCGCTGACCTGCTGCATGCAAGTGGTATCGGGACTCACGCGACACGCACCTTGCCGAGCCGCAGCGCGTTGCCCACGACCGACACCGAGCTGAGGCTCATCGCGAGCGCCGCGATCATCGGACTCAGCAGCAGGCCGAACACGGGATACAACAGTCCCGCGGCGACCGGTACGCCGAGCGCGTTGTAGAGGAAGGCGAAGGCGAGGTTCTGCTTCATGTTCGCGACGGTGGCATCCGAGAGCGAGCGCGCACGCACGATGCCACGCAGGTCGCCCTTTACGAGCGTGACCTGCGCGCTCGACATCGCGACGTCGGTGCCGGTGCCCATCGCGATGCCGATGTCGGCGCCGGCGAGTGCCGGCGCGTCATTGATGCCGTCGCCTGCCATCGCGACCTTGCGGCCTTCGGACTTGAGCCGTTGCACCAGCGCGACCTTGTCCTGCGGGCGTACCTCGCCATGCACTTCGTCGATGCCGAGCTGGCGCGCCACTGCCTGCGCCGTGGCGACGCCGTCGCCGGTGGCCATCACGATGCGCAGGCCTGCCGCTTTCAGCGCGGCGATCGCGTCGGGCGTGGAGGCCTTGATCGGATCGGACACGGCCACGAGACCGGCCAGCGCTCCGTCGACCGCGAGGAACATCACGCTCGCGCCCTCACGGCGCAGCGCGTCGGCCTGGTCGCGTAGCGCTTCCGCATCCACGCCGTGCTCGCGCATCAGTTCGGTATTGCCGATCGCGAGGAGTCGACCGCCGACCGCTCCGCGCACGCCGATGCCGGTGGCAGACTCGAACCCTTCAGCCGCCTGCAGCACGAGGCCGCGACGACGCGCCTCGGCGACGATCGCCTCTGCAAGCGGGTGTTCGCTGCCCTGGTCGAGACTCGCCGCGAGCTGCAGCACGTCTTCCTCGGAGTATCCCGCCACGCCGATCGCCTGGCGGAACGCGGGCTTGCCTTCGGTCAGCGTGCCGGTCTTGTCGACGATCAGGGTGTCGATCCTGCGGAAGTTCTCGATCGCCTCCGCATCGCGGAACAGCACGCCGATGTGGGCTGCGCGTCCCGTGGCGACCATGATCGACATCGGCGTCGCGAGTCCGAGCGCACACGGGCAGGCGATGATCAGCACCGAGACCGCGTTCAGCACGGCGTAGGTCCACGACGGATCAGGTCCGAACCAGCCCCACGCGAAGAAGGTCACGACTGCGGCCGCCAGTACCGCGAGCACGAACCAGAACGCGACCTTGTCGGCCATGCGCTGCATCGGCGCGCGCGAGCGCTGCGCCTGCGCGACGAGCTGCACGATCTGCGCGAGCACCGTATGCGAACCGACCTTCTCGGCGCGGATCACGAGGCTGCCGGTGCCGTTGAGCGTGGAGCCGATCACACTCGCACCCACGTCCTTCGCGACCGGCATCGGTTCGCCGGTGAGCATCGATTCGTCGACATGGGAGCGGCCGTCGAGCACCTTGCCGTCGACCGGCACCTTCTCGCCGGGGCGCACGCGCAGGCGATCGCCGACATGCACGTGTGAAAGCTCGATGTCCTCTTCGTCGCCGTCGTCGCGAATGCGGCGCGCGGTCTTGGGCGCCAAGCCGAGCAGCGCGCGAATCGCCGCGCCGGTCTTCGAGCGCGCGCGCAGTTCGAGCAGCTGCCCGAGCAGCGTAAGCGAGATGATCACGGCGGCCGCCTCGAAATACACGCCGACGCGCCCGTGCTCGTGGAACGAGGCCGGGAAGACATCCGGCGCGACGGTGGCCACGACGCTGTAAGCGAACGCAGAGCCGACGCCGATGCCGATCAGCGTCCACATGTTGGGACTGCGATTGCGGATCGATTGCACGCAGCGCTCGAAGAACGGCCAGCCAGCCCACAGCACCACCGGCGTGGCGAGCACGAGTTCGAGCCAGGTGCGCGCACCGGTGGACAACCACGATTCCATGTAGTGGCCGAACATCGCGAGCACGAGCACGATGATCGTCAGCGGCAGCGTCCAGCGGAATCGGCGGCTGAAATCGACGAGTTCGGGATTGTCCCCTTCCTCGAGACTCGGCATGTCCGGCTCGAGCGCCATGCCGCAGATCGGGCAGGTGCCCGGGTGGTCCTGGCGGATCTCCGGGTGCATCGGACAGACGTACGTCGTGCCCGCGGGTGCAGCCGTTTCGCTTGCCGCAGGTTTCGGCGTCAGGAACTGCGTGGGGTCGGCGATGAATTTCTCGCGACAGCGCGCCGAGCAGAAGTGGTACTGCGCGCCGCCGTGTTCGGCATGGTGCGCGGTCGCACGGGGGTCCACCGTCATGCCGCACACGGGATCGATGGCCTTGGGAGCACCCATCGCGTTTGCGCCGGAACTGCAGCAGTGGGCCTTGTCGGTGGATCCTGCCGTAGCCGGATGCGTGTGCGCGCCGTGTCCGTGCGCTTCGTGGTCGCGTGAGCGGTTCATGCGTCCTCCGTCGACAAGGCCGCAAGGATCGGGCAAGTGCTCAGGTGGCCGTGACCGGGGCAGGCTGCCACCAGTTGCCGCAGGCCCTCGCGTACACGCGTGAGCTCCGCGATCTTGTGTTCGACATCCGCGAGCCTGGCGCTCGCTGCGTCGCGCACGCCGGACATGTCCTCGCCCTGGCGGCCGGAAAGCGCGAGCAATTCGCGAATCTCGCGCAGCTTGAATCCGAGCGCCTTCGCGCGACGAACGAACATGAGCCGCGCGACATCGCCATCGTCGTAGCTTCGGTAGCCGGAGGCATGCCGTGCAGGGGAGGGGAGGATGTCGTGGTTTTCGTAGTAACGGATGGTGTCGACGGGAACACCGGTCCGTTTCGCGAGTTGACCGATCTGCATGGCAGCGATCCGATGGCGGGGGAATGCGCCCAGTGTGCAGTCTGGACCATGGTCCAGAGTCAAGTCCCATGCGAGATCGGCACCGCGCCCCGGTCCGCGCGGCGCCGATCCTTCGGCCTCATTGGCCGTGATGCGCGAACGGCGAGGTCGAACCATCGCGCGCAACCAGTTCCACCACGTAGGGCTGCACGCGCCCGTCCGGCAATTCCATGCCCGGCGACCCGGCCGGCATGCCCGGAACCGCGAGTCCCTTCGCATCGGGCTTCTCGGCGAGCAGCCGCTTCACGTCCTCAGCAGGGACATGGCCCTCGACGAAATAGCCGCCGACTTCCGCGGTGTGGCAGGAGCCCTTGCCGTAGGGAACGCCGACGCGTTCCTTCGCGAGGTTGATGTCCTGCACGTCATGCACTTCGACCTCGAAGCCGGCCTTCTGCATGTGTTCGACCCACAGATGGCAGCAGCCGCAGGTCGGGGATTTCGTGACCACGACCAGCGGGAGCGCGGCTGCGGCCGCTGGCGACGAGGATGGGATGGCCGATGCGCGAGGGGTCGCCGCTTGCGGGCGCGTTTCCGATGCCGCCGAAGACACCGCGGCACCGGCCTGCGATGACGTAGCGCCATTGCACGCGGCGAGGCCGATTCCGGCGACCAGGGCCAGCGATACGGAACGACGCAGAAGCTGATTGTGCATGGTGATCTCCAGACAAGGAATTGGAACCCGCGACGTACGGGTCTTGGACAGGCTCACGCTGCGATCGTTGCCCTTCGTCGATGCGGCATATGCGCACACGAAGCTTCGATGCGTTGCGCGAGCTGGAAAAGCGGGTTCAGTCGACACCTCATGTCCAATCCCCGATCTCCGATCCCGGCTTGCAACGCGACGCCTGCAACGCGTCGTCGCGGGGCACGCGCATCGACAGTCCGCGGCTCTTGACCAGGGCATACAAGACAGGGACCACCGCCAGCGTCAAGACGGTCGAAGACAGCATCCCTCCGACCATCGGTGCCGCGATGCGGCGCATGACTTCCGAGCCGGTGCCGGTGCTCCACATGATCGGCAGCAGGCCCGCCGTGATCGCGACGACGGTCATCACCTTCGGCCGCACGCGTTCCGCTGCGCCTTCCATGATGGCTTCGTGGACGTCGCGGCGGGTGAGTGCACTGCCCTCGGCTAGGCGCCGCGCCGCGCGAACTTCCAGGGCATGGTCGAGATACATCAACATGACCACGCCGGTTTCCGCCGCGACGCCTGCGAGCGCGATGAACCCGACCGCGACGGCGACACTCAGGTTGTAGTCGAGCAGCCACATCAGCCAGACCCCGCCGACCAGGGCGAAAGGTACCGAAAGCATCACGATCAGCGATTCGGTCACGCGCCTGAAGTTGAGGTACAGCAGCAGGAAGATGATCGCTAGCGTGACCGGAACCACGACCCGCATCTTCGCGGCGGCCCGCTGCATGTACTCGAACTGGCCGCTCCAGGTCGCATGGTAGCCCGGCGGAAGCCTCACCTCTCGCGCCACCGCAGCCTGCGCCTGTTCCACGAAGCGGCCGATGTCGCTCTCGCGCGTATCGACGTAGATGTAGGCCGCGAGCATCGCGTTCTCGGTACGGATGCTCGGCGCGCCCATGCGCACCTTTACACTGGCCACTTCGCCGAGCGGCACCTGGGCGCCATCCGGCGTGGACACCAGCACCTGGGTCGCGATGCGATCGGGATCGTCGCGCAGGTCACGCGGGTAGCGCACGATGACGCCGTAGCGTTCGCGCCCGTCGAGCAGGGTAGTGATCCGTTCGCCGCCGAGTGCCGTGGACACGACGTCCTGCACGTCGGCGACCGTGAGACCGTACTGCGCGAGTCGATCGAGGTCCGGATCGACGTCGACGTAGTACCCACCCGTGAGGCGCTCGGCGAAGGCACTGGTGGTGCCCGGCACCCTACGCACCGCGGCCTCGATCTCGCGCGCGACCTTCTCGAGTCCCTCGAGATGGGTGCCGAACACCTTGATCCCCACCGGCGTGCGAATACCGGTCGCGAGCATGTCGGTCCGTGCCTTGATCGGCATGGTCCAGGAATTGGCGACGCCCGGGAACTTCAACGCGGCATCCATCTCGGCGACCAGCGCGTCGATCGTCATTCCCTTGCGCCACTGGTGCTCGGGCTTGAGGTTGATCACGGTCTCGAACATCTCCAGCGGCGCGGGGTCGGTAGCGGTCAGCGCGCGTCCGGCCTTGCCGAACACCGATTCCACTTCCGGGAAGCTCCTGATGATGCGGTCCTGCTGTTGCAGCAACCCGGAGGCCCGGGTAACCGACATCCCTGGCAGGGACGCGGGCATGTAGAGCAGCGTGCCCTCATTGAGCGTCGGCATGAACTCGCTGCCGAGCTTCGACGCGGGCCATGCGGTCGCGAGCATCAGCGCGAGCGCGATCGCGAGGGTCGGCCACTTGCGGCGCAGCACCGCGTCGATGACCGGTCGGTAGGCAGCGATCAGGAAGCGATTCACCGGATTCCCGTGCTCGGGGACGATCCGGCCGCGCACGAACAGCAGCATCAGCACCGGCACCAGGGTGATCGAGAGCAGTGCGGCGCCCGCCATCGCGAAGGTCTTGGTGAACGCGAGCGGATGGAACATGCGGCCCTCCTGTGCTTCGAGCGCGAACACCGGCATGAACGAGACCGTGATGATCATCAGGCTGAAGAACAGCGCCGGCCCGACTTCGCGGCACGCGTCGATGACCAGTTGCGCGCGACTGCGCGAACCGTCATCGCGCTCGATGTGCTTGTGCGCGTTCTCGATCGTAACGATCGCGGCGTCCACCATCGCGCCGATCGCGATCGCGATGCCGCCGAGACTCATGATGTTCGAGTTCATGCCGAACACACGCATCGCGATCGCCGCGACCAGCACGCCGACCGGCAGCATGACGATCGCGACCAGCGCGCTGCGCGCATGGAACAGGAACACCAGGCACACCAGCGCGACGATCAGGCTCTCCTCGAGCAGGGTATCGCGCAACGTCCTGATCGCGCGCTCGATCAGCTCCGAGCGGTCGTAGACTGCGTCGATGCTCACGCCTTCGGGCAGACCCTTGCCGATTTCGTCGATCCTGGACTCGAGCCCGTCGATCACCGTCAGCGCATTCTCGCCGTAGCGCGCGACCGCGATGCCGGCGACCACGTCGCCTTCGCCATCGAGGTCCGCGATGCCGCGACGCTCGTCGGGCACCAGTTCGACCCGCGCGACATCGCCGATCCGCACCGGCGCTCCACCTTCGGCGCGCAGCACCAGGTTCTCGAGGTCGCCGGCACCGCGCAGGTAGCCACGTCCACGCAGCATGTACTCGGTGTCGGCCATCTCGATCACGCGTCCGCCGACGTCCCGGTTGCTTGCGGCGATCACTTCGGAGATGCGTGAAAGCGGGATCGCGAACTCGCGCAGGCGTGCGGGATCCACGGTCACCGAATACTGCCGCACGAAGCCGCCGACGCTCGCGACTTCGGCGACGCCGGGCACGCTCGTCAACTGGAAGCGCACATGCCAGTCCTGGATCGCACGGAGTTCGTCGAGCGTGTGCCGTGCGCTCTTGATGACGTACTGGTACACCCAGCCGACGCCGGTTGCGTCCGGCCCGAGCGTGGGCGTGACACCGTCGGGAAGATCGCGTGATGCGACATTGAGACTTTCGAGCACGCGCGAGCGCGCCCAGTAGATGTCCGTTCCATCCTCGAAGATCACGTAGACGAAGGAGGCGCCGAAGTACGAGAACCCGCGTACCACGGTCGACTTCGGCACCGTCAGCAGCGCGCTGGTCAGCGGATAGGTGACCTGGTCCTCGACCACCTGGGGCGCCTGTCCGGGCACGTCGGTGAACACGATGACCTGCACGTCCGACAGGTCCGGCTGGGCATCCAGCGGCGTGTTCGCCACGGCGTACAGGCCGCCGACCACCACCGCAGTCGTAACCACGAGCACGAGCACGGCGTTGCGCACGGACCACTCGATGATTCGACCGAGCATGTCAGTGGCCCCGATGCGGATCGGCGGCCGGGACGTGACGTTCCTCGTCCACTGTCGAAGCTGGCGAGTGGCCTCGGTGCGCGCCCGCCTGCGGACTCGGGTCCCCTGCGGGCAAGTCCGAGGGCGTCATCGGATGCGCGGCGTGCGGGTCATCACCCGGCGGCATCGCGTGCCCGTGGTGCGCCTGTCCGCCAGTGGTGCCGAAGTCCTGCAGCGCTGACTTGAGTTTGCTCTCGGCGTCGATCAGGAAGTTGGCGGAGACCACGACCTCCTCACCCTCGGCAAGGCCCCGCAGGATCTCGACGCGATCGCCGGCGCGCCGGCCCGTCGTCACTTCCCGCGGTTGGTACCGCCCCGGCGAGGACTGCACCAGCACCGTCTCGTTGCTGCCGCCGTCGAGCACGGCCGAGCGCGGCACGCTGAGCACGGGTTGCAGGGAGGGCTGCTCGAGCCAGACGGTGCCGAACAGACCCGGGCGAAGTACGCTGTCGGGGTTGGCCAGTGCGATGCGCACGTCGACCGTCCGCGACTGGATGTCGATGATCGGTTGCACGAACGCGACCTCCCCGCTGAAACTCCGCCCGGGCAATGCAGCGCTCTCGAAGCGCGCTGGCTGGCCGTGCGCGACATCGGCAGCCTGCATCGCGGGCACCTTCGCGATGATCCACACCGTCGACAGGTCGGCGAGCCGCAGGATGGTTTCGCCGGCTTCGAAGCGCGCGCCCTGCACGATCGGCTTGTCGATGACCACCGCATTCGCGGGCGACCTCAGGATCATGCCGTTGCTGCCCGCGGCCTCCGGCGAACGCGCGAATCGACCTTCGTCCATCTCCCAGTTCCGCAACCGCGTGCGTGCCGCATCGCGCAAGCGTTCCATCGACCCGGCGCTGCGCGGATCGACCTCGGCGAGATTGCGCGCCGCCTCGTCGGCGAGTCGATACTCTTGCCGCGCTGCCGAAAGCCGTGGGCTGTACACCGACATCAGCGCCTG
Organism: Pseudomonadota bacterium; assembly: GCA_023430685.1. Lineage (GTDB taxonomy): Bacteria > Pseudomonadota > Gammaproteobacteria > Xanthomonadales > Rhodanobacteraceae > Dokdonella_A. The sequence continues at coordinate 15,775 of JAEYZH010000047.1, forward strand.
GCCGGCACGCACCTGCATGCCGGTCTGGTTGGCATGCAGGCGCTCGACCCAACCTTCGAAGCGCGGTGCGATCACGTGCTCGCGCGTCTCGTCGATCGCCACCGTGCCGCTGGCGCGCACGACGCTCGACAACGGCATCGTGCGTACCGCCTCGGTGCGCACGCCGAGCGTCTGCAACCTGCCTGGCGAGACCGTGACGACACCCGCGTCGTCCGTGGCTTCCTCGCCGGCGTAGACCGCGATGTAGTCCATCCCCATCGGATCCTTCTTCGGGATCGGCGAGGTGTCCGGCAGCCCCATCGGATTGCGGTAGTAGAGGAGCTTGCGTTCGGCCGGCGCGGCAGCCCCCATCGTCTGCGTGGCGATGCTGTCGCGGTTGGCCCGACCCAGCATCCAGCCCGCCACAAGCGCCGCAAGCACCACCAGGATCAGCGGGATGGAACGGTTGCGCGTCATTGCGTGTCTCCTTCGATCGCGCGCACGGCCGCCGCGCCGACGAGTTCGTCGCGCAGCGCATCGACCCGATCCAGATCCGCGCCCTGCCATTGGTCCAGTGCTTCGAGCAGCGTGTCGAAATCGACTTCGCCGACCTGGTAGCTTGCGAGCGCCGACTGGAACGCTGCATCCGCCTGCGGCAGCAGCGTGCGTTCGGTGATCTGCCGACGTTCTCGCGCCGAGTGCCAGCGTGCCCAGGCGCTCGCGACATCGCGCGCGAGCGCGTGCCTGGCCATGTCCAGCCGTGCCCATGCGGCGTCCTCGAGCAAGCGTGACTCGCGTTCGCGCTCGCGCCGCGCGTGTTGCTGGAACGGGATCTCGACTTCGAGCATGAGCTCCATGCTGTCGAGTCCGTCCTCCCGCTGCATGGCACCGACGCCGAACGTCACGTCCGGGAATCGCTTTCGTCGCTGCAACTCGACATTCGTGCGCGCCGCCGCAGCACGCGCTTCCTCGGCTTGCAGGGCAGGGTGGCGATGCTCTTCAAGTGCGCGCAAGACGTCGCCGACGCCGCCGGAACGAACTGCAAGCGTCGGCTGTTCGGCCGGTGGCACGAGTTCGGCATCCGCGTGACGTCCGAGTACGCCGTTGAGGGCCGCAGACGCCTCCTGCTTCTCCTCGAGACGCTGGATCCGCTCGCGCTGCATCAGTGTCTGTTCGACCTGCGCACGGATCGCGTCCTGCTGCGCAGCCGCACCGAGGCCGTAGCGCACGACCGCGATCTCTCCGAGCTGGCGCAACAGGGCCAGCCGCCGGTCGAGCACGGCGACGGCCTGGTCGGCATGCCAGTACCGAACGTACGAACTTTCGGCCTCGGCAACGCGTTCCCGCAGCACGGCATCACGCTCAAGCGCCGCGGCGTCGGCACCATGGCGCGCGGCCGCACGCGCGAGTTCGCGCTTGCGCCAGAGCGGCACCTGTTGGCGCAGCGAATAGACGACCTCGCGCTCGTCACCTGGAGTCCGCCAGGGTCGGCCGGGATCGAGGCGCCGGAAATCAAGCGCAGCCACCGGATCAGGCAGCGCACCGGCCGGATCGATTCGCGCCGAAGCGGCGTCGGATTCGGCCTGCAACGCGCGCAGCTCCGGATTGTGTTCGCGCAGCCACGCGTGCACCGACGCGAGGTCGCGTCCCGGAAGCGGCGGCGACGCCGCGGTGATCAGCGGGAGCGCACACCCGAGCATCGCGACAGCGAGGCCGCGGCGCCAGCGTGAGGGAACGAATGGAGACGGCCGGGCGCAAGCCCGCCGGAAAAACCGTTTCGATGCCATGTCGGACTTCGCATTCGAGCAAAGGACAGGTCGCGCGCGAACGCCGCGACCACGCGCAACGCCCGCCGCACCCGCAAGGTGCGGCGGGGAAGGGCGCGGCATCAGATCAACAGGATCTTCGCTGGATGGCCGGTGGGGCCACGCGAACTCGCCACCAAGCACCGGGCATGCGCAAGGGTGCCAGCGCACGATGCGGGCGCGACCTCGAGCACGAACCGTGGCATCGCCGGCAAACCGGGCAACGGAGGCACCGGTGGCACGCGCGCGACATCGCTGCTGGCATCACCCTGGCTGCAATGGCCTTCGCAGACGACCTGCGACGCGGCGTCAGCGTAGGCGTCATGGTCGCAATGCGCGATCGCGACCGCCGAATTCCCAACGATGCCAAGCGACTCGACCGCCGGCGTGCACGCCGGATGGATCGCAAATGCCAACTGCGTCCACAGCAACGCGAACGCGGCGAACAACGTGATGCGCAATCGTCGGCGGCGTGAGGTGATCATGGCGCGACCAGTCTAGGGCTCGTTGCCGGTCGAGCCTTGACCTCGGTCAAGAGCCGGTGCTGCGCGCTGCGCGGGGGACCGGAAGCCGCGCGTGAGTTGAACTCGTGTCTTTCCCGCGAGTCTGCTAGCCCGACCTCAGAAGGCGTCGAGGAGAGACTGCATGTTCAAGCTGGGCTTCTCCGCCACTGCGCTGGCGATCATCCTGATGTGCGCAAGCGCCGCACGCGCGGCCGACGAAACCTACGACATCCACGTGACGCTGTTCCACCAGGGCAGCCCGTTCGCCACGCCGGTGATGACCGTCCAGGCGGGCGAGCGCGCCACGATCGAAGCTACCGGCCCCGACGCGTTCAAGCTTGCGCTCACCGCCACTCCCATCGATGCGGACACGGTGCAGATCGCGGGCGAGTTGGAGTCCGCACACGGCTCCGTGCTACCGACACTGATCGTCAAGACAGGCGCGCTGGCCACGATCACGGCCGGTGCGATCGGACTCGAACTCCTCTGCACCTTGCGATCGGCCGCAGCACCATGAAATTCGGAAGTCAACGACCAACGCGCAGACGAGTGCGCCATTCTTCGCTGGGCCTGCGCCGCGCGCCCACGAGGAACTGCCAGATTCGAAGTCCTTCGCGCATATCCTGCGCGATCCGATCAATCCCGGCTCGGTGTGGCCGGTACGTGGCAGGTAATGGAGAGCCCGGGGCCTATCTCCTGAATGTGCGTCACGCCATTTCGTTCGATGCGCTCGAAGGCGCGGCCATCAATGCAGGAGCCGCGACCTTCGCGCATGGCACGGTTGAAAGCATCCACGGCGGATTGCTGCGCCGGCGTGGTCATTGGCTCTCGTCGTAGATGGTCGCGCTGTTGACTGAGGTCTACGCGGGGCTGTGACGGTGATGCCGCAGGAGAGCCGTGATCGGCCGAGTCTGCATCCTGACCTCCTGCGGATCGCTGCTGTGGCGTGTCGGCAACCCACGTGTCGGGGGCTACTCGCGTAGCGGCGGTCTCGCCGACGATGAATCTGGGAATCAGCACCGTGCTGAACAGCCACGCCGTGCAGGCGATCAGCGCGACGTTTAGAGCGATCCAGCGTGCGTGGTACCAGCGCCGCGCCCGTTTCGCCGCCTCTGCCTCTCGCGCATGCCGTCGAGCCGCCAGAGTACTTCCAGTTGGCTCCGGTGGTACGTGATCCCACCCGGTCCGATGATCCGATCCTTGACGACGCGCCATCCTTTCCACCATTCCTCAGGCAGTGACATCCTGCCTTCGATACGTTCGTTCCATAATGCCCGCGCACACCAGTTCAGCGGCGCGCCGGGTTCACCACACGGCGGCTTGTCCATGCCGTCGACCTCCAATGGCGAACAGCGACCGAAGGGTATTTGCGCTCATTGCCAGCCATCCGTGGATGTGCGTAATGCCTATTATGTTAAATACAATCACAAGGTAACCCAGCGCATCCCGGCGTCATGGAACGAAATCAGCCCCCAACCCCACGCACCGGGTTGACTACGGTCAGCCCGTCCATCTGCACCATCTGCTCCAATGCCGGCGTCCACCCAACGCCGGGACCCGACCTTGGCGCCTTCCTCGTCAGCGAACAGTGATCACGACGGCCGTGAGGCGACGGCGGCCCGACTCGAAGGCCTCACGTCGGCCGAAGCGGCCAAGCGGCTGCGCGAGCACGGGCCGAACGAATTGCCGCAGGCGCAGCGGCCGGGTCCACTTCGCATCGTCGTCGAGGTCCTCAAGGAACCGATGTTCCTGCTGCTCGTGCTCGCGGCGGCGATCTACCTCGTCGTCGGCGATGCACTCGAAGGCATCGTGCTGTCCGCGTTCGCGGCGCTCAGCGTCGGGCTTGTCGCCTGGCAGCAGTCCCGAAGCGAGTCCGCGCTCGAGGCATTGCGGTCGCTGGCCGCGCCCAGTGCGCGCGTCATGCGCGATGGCCTCGAGCAGGTCGTTGCGTCACGCGAAGTCGTGCCGGGCGACTTGCTCCTCGTCGCCGAAGGCGAACGGGTCGCCGCCGATGCCCGGTTGCTTCGCGGCGACGGCGTGCAGGTCGACGAGTCGCTGCTGAGCGGCGAGTCGGTACCGGTGCGCAAGCGCCCTTCGACGATCGACGAAGTCGGATCGACCCAACCACGGTCGGCCGGTGGCGACGACCAGCCCTGGATCTATGGCGACACCCTCGTGGTCCAGGGCCACGGGATCGCCGAAGTGGTCGCGACCGGCACCCGAACCCAGGCGGGGCGCATCGGCGTGTCGCTTGCGACGATCCGCACCGAACCCACCCTGCTCTCGCGTTCGATCCAGCGCATCGTGCAGCTGTTCGCGCTCGTCGCGCTGGTCGCGAGCGCGAGCGTGGTGTTGCTCAACGGGCTGCTGCGCGGCGAATGGCTGCAGGGACTGCTGTCGGGCATCGCGCTCGCGATGGCGATGCTGCCGGAAGAGTTCCCGATGGTCCTGGTCGTGTTCGTCGCCTTGGGGGCATGGCGGCTCGCAAAGGTGCGGGTGCTGGCGCGCCGTACCGCGGTGATCGAAACGCTCGGAGCGGCCAGCGTGCTGTGTGTCGACAAGACCGGCACGCTCACCGAGAACCGGCAACGCGTGTGCGTGCTCGAAACCGCCGAGGCGCGATGGAATGCGGATCGCGACTCGGGCGGATTCGACCAGCGGCTGCACCGGATGCTCGAAGTCGCCGCGCTCGCGTCCGCGCGCAGCGCCTACGACCCGCTCGACGCCGCGATCGGGACCCTCGCCGCACGCGTGCTCGATGATGCGCAACGCCGCGATCGATGGCAGCTGCTGCGCGAATTCGGGCTCACCGCCGCGCGCCCGCTCGTCGCGCGCGTGTGGCGGGCGGCGGATGGCACGGCGATGGTGGCGGCGAAGGGCGCGCCCGAGGCGATCGCGGCGCTGTGCAGCATGCCCACGGAGCGACGTGCCACGCTGTTTGCGCGCGTCGAAGCGCTCGCCGCGGACGGCCTGCGCGTGCTCGCGGTGGCTTCGGGTCCTGCGGATGCGTGCGCATTGCCGTGCGACGTCGCGGCGCTCGAGCTCGAATTCGAAGGTCTCGTGGCGTTCCAGGACCCGCTGCGCCCCGGTGCGCGCAGCGCGGTCGAACACGCGCAGCGAGCCGGCATCCGCGTCGTGATGATCACCGGCGACTACCCGGCCACCGCAATCGCGATCGCGCGCGAAGCCGGCATCGCGGATGCCGCGCGCGTGCTCGATGGCCCTGCCCTGGATGCGCTCGACGACGACGCATTCGTGGACGCAGTGCGCGAAACCGCGGTGCACGCGCGCATCCGGCCCGAACAGAAGCTGCGCCTCGTCGAGGCGCTCAAGCGCGCCGGCGAAGTCGTCGCGATGACCGGCGACGGCGTGAACGACGCACCCGCGCTGCGCGCGGCGCACATCGGCATCGCGATGGGCAAGCGCGGCACCGACGTCGCGCGCGAGTCGGCCGACATCGTGTTGCTCGACGACGACATCGGCCACGTGATCGACGGCGTGCGCATGGGTCGGCGCATCTTCGACAACCTGCGCAAGGCGATGATCTACATCGCCGCGATCCACGTGCCGGTGGCCGGCCTCGCGTTGCTGCCGCTGCTGCTCGGACTGCCTCCGCTGCTGATGCCGCTGCATGTCGTGCTGGTGGAGATGGTCATCGATCCGGTCTGTTCGATCGCGTTCGAGAACGAGCCCGAGGAAGGCGACATCATGCAGCGCGGCCCGCGCTCGCGGGAGGAACCGCTGATGGCAGCGCCGCAGTTCATGCTCGCGCTGCTGCAGGGAGCCATGCTGCTCGTCGCGACGCTCGCGCTGTACGCTGCAAGCCTGCGCATGGGCGACAACGAGGACGTTGCGCGCGCCCTCGCCTTCATCGCGCTGACCACGGGCAACCTGATGCTCGTGCGCGTCAATGGCGCGCGCGGCATGACCTTGCCGCACCTGGCCGATGCCGGACACCGCGCGTACTGGATCGTGGCCGCGATCGCCTGCACCACGGTCGCACTGTGCATCTCGATGCCGGTGCTCGCGCGCGCGTTCGACTTCGCGGTGCCGTCACCCGTGGACGCGGTCGTCGCCGCACTCGTCGGCATCGCGTCGGCACTCGCGTTCGACCTGCTGAAACCCCTGCGACGGGTGCGCGTCGCGCTCGGCAGCGGCGCACGCGGGGCCTGATGAGGTGTATCGAGCGCCCTTCCCGCCCGCGGCATCGAGCGCGCAGCCGCAAGCGGCTCAGCGGTAGACGAGCACCGGCAGGCGGCTCTGCGTGAGCACCTTCTGGGTTTCGCTGCCGAGCAGGACGGCTTCGATGCCGCGTCGGCCATGCGAGGCCATCAGGATCAGGTCGCAGCCGCTGCGCGAAGCCGCGGCGACGATCTCGCGCGCGACGTCGTCGCCTGTCACATGCAGGCCTTCGAAGGCGACGCCCGCGGCGTCGGCCGCGCGTCTTGCGGAAGCGAGTTCGGCGCGAGCGAACTCGAGCGCGGCCCGCTCATAGTCCTCGCGGTTCGCCTCGAGCAGGCCCATGATCACGTCGGACGCATGGAAGCGCGCGATCACATGGAGCGCGGTTATGCGTGCGCCGAGCGGGCGCGCGAGCTGTATCGCCGCGTCGACGGCGCGCTGTGACAGCACCGAACCGTCGGTCGGAACCAGGATATGCGTGAACATCGATGCGTCCTCCGTTTGCATGGCACAGCTTCGTTGCGTCGCAGGGTGCGGCGGGTTTGCGGCAGGCGCGGACGTCAACGATGCAGCAGCACCGGCACGGCCGCTTCCTGCAGCACGTGCCGCGTCGCGCCGCCGAATGCCCATTCGGAGAGCCGGCTGCGACCGTACGCGCCCATCACGAGCAGGTCGCACTGCGCGCTACCTGCCGCTTCGAGCAAGGCGCTGCCCGCCTCGCCTTCGCCTGCATCGACGAAGGCGTGCTGCGGCGTGATCCCGTGCCGACGCAGGTAGGCGAGGATGTCGAATCCGGGTTTCCAGCCCGGCGCAAGCGTGGCGGTGCGACGGGTGTCCGCGATGAGGACGACCTGCGCGGCGCGCCGGAGCAGCGGCAACGCGGCGTGGATCGCCCGCATCGCTTCGGGCGATGCGTTCCAGCCTATCGCGATGCGCTCGAGGCGCGCGTCGGAGGCACTCGGCGGCACGAGGATCACGGGCATGCCCGCATGCAGCACGAGCACGCCGAGTTCGTGCGGCGACGACCACGCAGTGCCTGCGTCGCGCTCGAGCACCAGCAGGTCGGCCCAGTCCGCGACGTGGGCGAGGACCGAAGGCGCGTGGCCTTCGGCGACCTGCCAACTCGCGTGCGCGACGCCGAGCGCGCGCATCTCGGCCGGGAACGACCCGCCCGCTGCGATCGCGGCGGCTTCGGTCTGCTGCGCGGCTTCGATCATTTCGGTCAGCAGCGCGGGCACGCCGAATGGCGGCATGAGTTCGACCGGGGATGGGTGGATGTAGAGCCCGCTCAGCGAAGCTTCGAACTGCGCGCACAGCCGCGCTGCGTAGTCGACGCCGACGCCCTTGGGCGTGGTGCGTCCCGTGTACACGACGATCTCGCGCATGGCCAGGCTCCGCGTCCGACGGTCGCCAGCGTCGCGCGGATGCATCGTCGCGGCCTTGACATCGATCAAGGCCGCGCGTGCGCACAGCCCGATAATCACGCCGCGCCGTTCGAATCCGCAAAGGCGCTTGCGCCGGGAGTTGCTGCCATGGCCACACGAACCGCTACGAAGACCGTGCGCAAGGGGCGCGCGACGAGCGCAGGGACACGCAAACCGGCGTCCACCGGAAAGGCAGCCACGAAGACCGCGCGGACCCGGACCGCGCCCGTGAAGAAGGCCGCAACCGTGAAGAAAGCCGCAGCTGCCGAACGCATGGCCAGGAAGACGGTTCCGGCGAAGAAGACCGTCACAGGCAATCCCGGGGCGACAGCAACCCGCAAGACGGCTCCGATGGCGAAGCCTGCGTCGACCGCAAAGGCCGCGCGGCGCATGGCCCCGGGCACACGCACCGCGAAGCCGGCCTCCGTCCGCCGGCCTGCAGCGGCCGCGAAGCCCGCGCGTGGCGCCGGGGCCTCGCTCGCGGTGCGCCGCACGGACGCATCGGCGCCCGCGATGCGCTGGACCGAAACCCTGCGCGACGGCACGCACGTGCTGATCCGGCCGATCACGCGCGCCGACGCGGCGCTCGAACGCGCATTCATCAGCCGGCTCTCGCCGCAATCGCGGCGATTGCGCTTCCTCGGCCAGATCGGCGAGCCCGGCGACGCGCTGGTGCGCAGCCTCGTCGACATCGACTGGCGGCGCGACGCCGCGTTCATCGCACTGGTCCACCACGAAGGCGCGAAGCGCGAGGTCGGCGTGAGCCGCTACAGCCTGAGCCCGGATGGCCGCAGTTGCGAATGCGCGGTCACCGTCGACGACGAATGGCACGGCCGCGGCCTCGCCGTGGTCCTGATGCGCCATCTGGTGGAACTCGCGCGGTCGCGCGGGATCGGCACGATGTTTTCGATCGACTCGGCCGGCAACCAGCGCATGCGCGATCTCGCGCGCTACCTCGGATTCGCGTGCAAGCCCGATCCCGACGAACCCGGCCAGGTGATCCACACGCTCGAGCTCGCGGCGAAGTGAGCCTGGCCGCCGGTTCGCGAACCGGCGCCTAGCGTGACAGCAGCAACGGCAACGCGGCGCGCTCGAGCACGGAGTGCGTCGCGCCGCCGAACACGAACTCGCTGATCCGCGAACGCCCGACTGCACCCATCACTGGCCTCGGCGACTTCAAGGTCGTGGTGCTTGAGCATCTCCGCGAGGCCGCTTCCGGTCGCGAATCCCGCGTGAGGATCCAGTTCGAGCCGGTCGACGACGAACGTCGCGATGAGGTGCGCGCCCCAGGTTTGCGCCAATGCCGCCGCATGGGCGAGCCTCGCATCGCGCCCTTGCGGCTCCTCGATGAACACGATCAGGTCTTTGGGAAACATCACACGCCCCCGGTCAGGCCTTGCGTGAAGGTCCGCGCGGCCTGCCGCGGCCACGTTCGCGCGCATCATGCACGGCGGTCAGAACACCCACAATGCCGACACCAGCCAGCGCGAAGGCTCGCGCATCGGGAACCAGGTCGACGACGCCGCACCGTACGGCAGCTGCGAGCGGTCGTTCCACTGCCAGCTCGCGTGCAGCGCGACGTCGCCGATGCCGAGACCGAAACCCGCGCTGCCGTAGTTGTAATCGTCGAAGCCGGTCTCCTGCAGCCAGGCGCGCCCGACGCCGAGGTCGAGCGACAGGCGGCCCGCGAGCGGCTGGTGGTAGTCGATCCCGAGCCAGGCGGCGGGTCCGTGGCGGTAGACGCGATCCCAACTGCCGGCGACGTCGGGGGACACCGCGATCGACGCGACCCAGCGGCCACGCCAGCCGATCGCGGCATTGAGTTCGTCGTAGCGCACGATCGCGCGATAGCGGTTGCCCGGCGAGTCGTAACGCGCGACGCCGACCTTCGCGGCCCAGTCCTCGCCGAGACGCCAGCGCCGGTCGAGGTAGAGGTTCAGGCGCACGCCCGCGGACTGGCCTGGCGGGCGGTCCGAACTGGCCCCCAGGCCGACCACCCAGTCGGTGCCGAAACCGTAGTGGAGGTCGGCGAGCCAGGCCGGTCGCCCGGCGGTGAGGCTGTAGCCGCGCTCGAGGTTGTCATTCGCGACGCCGAGCGCACCCGCCCAACCCTGCGCGCCCGCCGTGCCCGCCGCGAGCAACGCGGCCAGTATCGGCAAGACCACCCAGCCGCTGCTTGCGGCGCGAGGCGCACGGGCGCAACCTCTTGGCGCCGTGGCGGAACACATGCACGACACCAGCCGGCAGGCGCCGAGGCGATGGGCAACGTGAGCGATGCAGTGAAGGTTCGACAGATGCGTGCGCCCCATGGGCCGGATCATGCCATGGAGGAGGCGCGCGATATCGACTGGTTGCGCGCAGTCGCGAACGGCGATCGCAAGGCATTCGAACGCCTGTACCTGCGCTACCACGCCCGACTCTCGCGCTTCCTTGCCCGCCACGCGCTGCAGCGCCACCAGGTCGACGAAGTCATCAACGAGACGATGTGGGTGGTGTGGCGCACCGCGGGCGATTTCCGCGGCGAATCGAAAGTCGGCACGTGGATCATTGGCATTGCTTATCGCTGTTTTCTCAAGATGTTGCGCGACACTCCTGCAGCTTTTTCTCCTGCAGGGGCAAGCGCCGTCGCGGACGCGGACGAGAGTCCGGGACCCGATGAAACGGAGGTGCGCGAGACGCGTGACTGGGTCCGGCGCGGGCTCGCGCTGCTGCCTGTCGAGCAACGCCTGACGATGGAACTCGTGTACTACCTCGGGCAGTCCTATGAAGAGGTCGCGCGGATCATGGATTGTGCGGTCGGCACCGTGAAGGCACGCATGTTCCATGCGCGGGTGAGGCTGCGCAGCAGCCTGCCGGGACTGGGCGGCGAGCTCGCGCGCCTGCCGCTCGAACCTGCCGGAGAGCCGCGATGACCGTGCAGGACCTCTCGCACCAGCGCGCCTGGGAGCTGATTCCGCTCGCGATCAACGGAACGGCACCCGGACCCGAGCGCTCATTCGTCGATGCACATCTGCGCGACTGCGCCGATTGCCGCGACGAGTACGCGTTCCAGTTGCGCCTGCATGCGGGCATGCTGGAGGCGCAGCCGGCGGAGCCGGAAATCGCCGGCGCCGCGCTGTCGCGCCTGCTCCGGTGCATCGACGACGAAGATTTCCCTGGGGTGCCCGCCACGGCTCGCGTGCCGTCCGTGCAGCGCGGCAACTGCCGACGCCCGCGCAACCGCCAGCTGCGCCTGCTCGGTGCAGCCGTGGTCGCACAGGCGATTGCGCTCGCGGTGATCGGGGTGTCGCTGCTCGATCAACGCACGCAGCCGGCGCCGACGCCACCGGCCGGGAGCTACGAAACCCTGAGTGCCGGAACAGGCATGGCCGAGGCGACGATCCGCCTGGTGCCGGCGCCCGAACTGCCGCTCGCTCGATTGCAGGCGCTGATCGCCGAACAGGGCCTGCGAGTGGTCGCGGTCAGTGCGGATGGAACGATCTATTCGCTCGCACCGGCTCCGTCCGGGCAGGCCCGTTCGGTCGCGGCCACGATCGCTAAGTTGCGCTCGCATGCAGGCGTGCTGCTGGCCGAGCCCGTGGCCGGAGCCGCACGGTGAAGCCGATGCGCACGCGGATCTTCGGCGCGTGCGCGCTCGTCGCGCTCGGCTGCGTGTTCACCGCCCTTCCGCTGCGCGCCGCGTCGGACACAGGTTCGGCCGTGCGCAGGATCGTCGTGGCGGTCGCCGACCGGCCCGATCCGGTCGCGCGCGCGGGATCGACGCCGCGCGGCTACGGCGGCCTGCCCGACTACACCGGCAGCAGCCGTGCGCGCACGCTCGCCACCGCGGTGGCCGAGCAGCACCAACTGCACGAAGTGTCCGCCTGGACGATCGACGCATTGCGCTTGCGCTGCATGCTCTACGAGCTCCCCGCGGGCATCGAGCGCGACGTCGCGATCGATGCGTTGCGGCGCGATCCGCGCGTTCGCCTCGCGCAGCCGCTGAACGAATTCGAGACGCTCGGCGCAAGCCTGCCGACCGCCGCCGATGCATTCGCAACTGCGCGCAACGCGTCGTACAATGATCCCTACGTCGGGCTGCAACGCGGCTTCGACGCGATCGACGCCGCATCGGCACAGCGCTGGGCGCAAGGCGAAGGCGTCGAGATCGCGATCATCGACACCGCGCTCGATGCGAGCCACCCGGACCTGCGCGAGCGCGTGGTCGAGCAGCGCGACCTCGCCGGGACGGCGCCTCCGGCGAACGTGAATGACCGTCATGGCACCGAAGTGGCCGGCGTGATCGCCGCGGTCGCCAACAACGAACTCGGCATCGTCGGTGTCGCGCCCGCCGCGAGGCTGCACGCGTATCGCGCGTGCTGGACCGTCGAGGCATCGGGCAAGGCGCGCTGCGACAGCTACACGCTGGCACTCGCGCTGGGCGCCGCGATCGACGCGGGTGCCGACATCATCAACCTCAGCCTCGGCGGCCCCAGCGACCTGTTGCTGACCGAGCTCACGACCCATGCACTCGACCGCGGCATGCGCGTCGTCGGAGCGGTGCCTCCGGATGGCCGCATGGACGGCTTTCCGGTCGACATCCCGGGCGTGATCGCGGTGCGTGCGATCGGCGATGCGCCGGCGCCCTCGGCGATCGCGGCGCCTGGTCGGGACATCCTGACGCTGGAGCCCGGCGGCCATTACGATTTCGCGTCGGGCAGCTCGCTCGCGGCTGCGCATGTGAGCGGCGCGCTCGCGTTGCTGCTCGAACTTCGACCGCGCCTCGACCATGCCGAACTGCTGACGCTCCTGCGCGATGCGCAACCCGGGCCAGAGGCTCCGTTCGATGTCTGCCGTGCCGTGACCGCAGTCAGGCACGATGCCGCGTGTCGAGCCAGTCCACATGCACCCTTGGCATCATCAGCCTCGCCATGATCGACCAGGGACACGATGCCGTCGCATCGCAGGTTCAGGGGAACACACGCAGCCGGCCACACGCTGCCAGCGGCCATGATCGACAACCGGAGGAACTATCCATGCATGCTCGCAACGCGATCCTGGCCGGCGCCCTGCTCGCCCTCTGCGCCACCGCGGGGCACGCCGCCAACTGGGACGTCGCCGTCGGCAATCCGAACGGCTTCTCGTTCGTCCCGCAGGTGCTCAACATCGCCGCCGGCGACACCGTGACCTTCACCAATGGCGGCGGCTTCCACAACGTCGTGTCCGACCCCGGCGCGATCACGAGTTTTCGTTGCGCGGACGGCTGCGACGGCGCGGGCGGCAACGGGGATCCCAGCGGAACACTCTGGAGCGCGGTCGTGACGTTCCCGGATCCCGGCACGATCGGCTACTTCTGCGAAGTGCACGGCGGACCCGGCCAGGGCATGTTCGGCACGATCAACGTGACGATCCCGGTCGGCCTGCAGTCGTTCGACATCGAATAGACCGCGTTCGCGACGACGCGCTGCGCCGCCTCTGCCCGGGCGGCGCAGCGCGGCCATCCGACCGCATCTTGGCCAGGAGCCGGGCACGCGCGAACGCGCCCGCGGCCCTGCCCCGCGGCAAACCGAGCCTCGCGCTTCCATCAAGCCGCGGAATCCATTAGACTTCCGCGTTTTCCGTGCCCAGAAACCCGCTGCGAGGCGTCCCATGAAAGTGCTTTCGTCCCTCAAGTCCGCAAAGAAGCGCCATCGCGATTGCAAGGTCGTGCGTCGTCGCGGCAAGGTGTTCGTGATCTGCAAGAGCAATCCGCGCTTCAAGGCGCGCCAGCGCTGAACGGTCGTTGCCGACCGGCGTTGCGATGAAGGGCCGCGATGCGGCCCTTCTGCTTTTTGTGGCGCCGTTCGCGCTACCGCGGGTCCGTGATGGCGGCGACGGCGGCGTTCTGGTAAAAAGGCGGCGCTTGCGAATTCGTCGATGCTTCCTTTTCCGGAACAAGGATTTGCGCCATGAAACTCAGGTTCTTTCTGGCCGCTGCCGCCGCACTCGTCCTGCCCCTCGTCGTGGCGACGCCGGTGCGCGCCGAAGTCCTCGATACCAGCACGCAGCCGCAGGTGACGGTGCGCGCGAACGTCCCCAACCGCGGCATGAGCATGGCCCAGGTTGAACGCCGCTTCGGCACGCCGCTCGAGAAGCTGCCTGCGCGCGGCGGCGACGCACCGTTGCATCCCGTCATCAACCGCTGGCGCTACGACGGCTACATCGTCTACTTCGAGCGCAATCGCGTGATCCACAGCGTGATCGACGGTTCGCTGTCGCGCAATTGACATGACCGACGCCTCGCGCCTGCCGGCGGAATGGGAGCCGCAGGCCGGCGTCCTCATCGCGTGGCCGCATGCGGGCACCGACTGGGCCGCGCGCCTGCCGCGCATCGAACGCGCCTATGTCGGCCTCGCGTCGGCGATCGCGCGCTTCGAGCTCCTGCTGGTCTGCGTCGCCGATGCCGCGCTGCGCGAACACGCCGCGGCGTCGCTCGCGCGGGCAGGCGTAGACGCGGCGCGCGTGCGCTACGTCGAAGTCGACTACGACGACACCTGGCTTCGGGATTCCGGTCCGCTCACGCTGCGCGGACCGCGCGGGTTCGAACTGCTCGACTTCCGCTTCACCGGCTGGGGCGGCAAGTTCGAGGGCGGTCGCGACGACGCGCTGATCACCGCGTTGTTGAGCCAGCGCGTGTTCGCGCCAGCCGCGCACCGACGCATCGACTGGGCCCTCGAGGGCGGTGCGATCGAGTCCGACGGACGGGGAACGCTGCTGACGACGTGGCAGTGCATGCACCAACGCCACCCGCAGGCGACGCGCGAAGAGATCGAATCACTGTTGCGTGATGCCTTCGGCGCCGGGCGCGTGTTGTGGCTCGACAGCGGCTACCTGCAGGGCGACGACACCGACGCGCACATCGACACGCTCGCGCGCTTCGCACCAGGCGACGCCATCGTGTTCCAGGCCTGCGACGACCCGGCCGACCCGCACCACGGCGAGCTCCTGCGCATGCGCGCAGAGATCGAAGCGCTGCGCACCCTCGATGATCGACCCTACGCGCTGCACGCGCTGCCCTGGCCCCGCCCGATCATCGACGAAGGCCGGCGCCTCGCGGCCTCGTACGCGAACTACCTGATCATCAACGGCGCCGTGCTGGTGCCGTCCTACGGCGATCCTGCCGATGCGCGCGCAGCCGCGGTGATCGCGGCTGCGCACCCGGGGCGCCAGGTGGTGCCCGTCGATGCCCGCGAACTGATCTGGCAGAACGGCAGCGTGCACTGCCTCACGATGCAGTTGCCGGCCGGCCTGCTCGACGCTGCGGTTCCGCCGGCGGACTGACGCCGCCGGGTCGCGGCGGCTCGCTGACCTCGATCCGGTAGGTGCCGCGGCCGCCCTGCTTCGCCGCGTACAGCATCGCGTCGGCGCGCGCGACCAGTTCGCCTGCCGCGAGTGCGCCGCCGCGGCTGACCGCCACGCCGATGCTCGCGCCTATCGGCAGCACCAGGCCTTCGCTGCGCAGTTCGAACGGCCGCGACATCGACAGGACGAGCTTGGTCGCGATCGCGCGCACGCGCTTGACGTCGGGCACGCCTTCCATCACGACCGTGAACTCGTCGCCACCGAGCCGCGCGACCACGTCGGACGAGCGCACGTGCTCGCTGATGCGCTGCGCGAACGCGCGGATCAGCGTGTCGCCGATCGCGTGGCCGTGCGTGTCGTTGACCTGCTTGAAGCGATCGATGTCGAGGTAGAACACCGTGATCAGCGCATCCGCTTCGCGCGCGCGCTCGATCGCGGCCTCGAGATGTTCGTAGAAGCCGGCGCGGTTGGTCAGTCCGGTGAGGTGGTCGAGCCGCGCGAGGTGGATCAGGCGGCGCTCCTCGCGCTTCTTCGAGGTCACGTCCTGCATCATCGCGTGCAGGCCGATCACCATGCCGTCCTTCTCGCCGGTTTCCGGGATCAGCGTGATCTCGACGCATTGGTAACTGTCGCCCTCGCCTTCCTCGGCCTCGAACACCACGCGTTCGCCGGCCAGTCCGCGCAGCAGCCACGGCTCGCGATGCTGGTAGCGTTCCTCGCCGATCACCGAGCGCACCGATTCGCCGACCGGATCGGTGCCGCCGTAGCTGCGGCGGAACGCATCGTTCGCGAACACGAATCGCAGGTTCGCATCGAGATAGGCGATCTTCACCGGCAGCGTGTCCGCGACCGTGCGCAGGCGCCGCTCGCTGAGCTGCAGCGCCTGCTCGGCCGCACGCAACGCGGTGATGTCCTGCGCATGGCCCATCACGTAGGTCGCGCCGTCGGCGTCGCTCAATGCGCTGTTGCGGTACTGCCACTCGAGCTCGCGGCCGTCGCGGTGCTGCACCCTGACGATGCCGGTGTCCTCGCTCGCGGCCGCGATCCGCTGCAGGTACTGGTCGACGAGGAAGCGCAGGTGCGGCGGAGCGAGATCGCGAAGCGGCGTGCCGAGCAGTTCGGCGACGCTGCGCCCGAGCGCGGCGGCCGCGGCCGGATTGATCGACAGCAGCGTGCCGTCGGGATCATGCGTGAAGATGAAGCCGGTGCTGTGCTCGAAGAAGTCGCGAAAGCGCCGTTCGCTCGCTTCCAGCGCGCGCATCGCGCGACGCTCGGCGGTCACGTCGCGCGCGCGCACGAGCAGTACGTCCTTGCCCCACAGCCGCGCGCCCTGCGCATGCATCTCGACCTCGATCTGGCGGCCATCGCGCACCCGGTGCCGCGCGAGCGCGACCTCGCCCGGCGCGGGGAGCACGCAGCCGCGTTCGTCCGTCGCGGGTACGAGGTCGGCCAGCGACATCGCGCGGAACTCGTCCTCGTCGTAGCCGTAGGCCTCGCGCGCCGCGCGATTGGCGCCGAGCACGCGCAGTTCCTCCGGATCGCAGGCCCAGGTCGGGTGCGCATCGAGGTCGAACAGCGCGTGCAGGCTCTGGTCGAGCGATTGCCGCTCGCGCGATCCGCGCGCGCGCTCGACCGCGAGCAGCATCGCGTACTGCAGCACGTCGGCCTGCAGGTCCGGCAGCGCGAGTGCCTCGTGCGCGCCGCGCGCGAGCGCGAGGTCGCCGAGCGCGCGGTCCGCGCGCGCGGTCAGCGCGACGACCGCGGTGGCCGGGGAACGCGCGCGCAATTTCGAGATCGCCTCGACCTGCCCGGCGTCGGCGAGCAGCAGCATCACGACGTCGTAGGGCGTGTGCGCGAGACGCGCGACGGCATCGTAGGCGCTTGCGCAGGTCGCCACCGGCACCGCGCGGCCATCGAGCAGGTTGCGGATGGCCTGCGCTTCGTCGCCCTTGGCGACGATCAGCGCAGCCGGATGCAAGCCTGACGGGCGCGTGGCGCGACGCATCGACGAATCCTGGTTCGGGCCGGCGATGCACGCACGCTCTTCGTCGTGCGGCACTACCGGCGGGGCCGCGAGAGCATACCGGCATTGCGGCAGCGTGTCCGGACGCCGGCCCCCCGGGCCGCACCCGCGGCAGCCATCGGGCGACGACCGGCTGCGCGCCCTTGCGGCGCCTGTCGTATGCGGGCGCGATCCGGCGTTTGTCATGAGCACAGGCCGCCCTGTCCGGCCGCCGCCACGAGGTGCGATGGATGACCGACGATGCCCGACGCGACGATCCCTGGCCCGAGTTCCGTTCGCCACCCGCAGCGCTCCCCGCCGGCGACGATGGCGTCCCTCCACGCAGCCTGCTCGCAGTGTTCAATGATGGCGAATGCCGGGCCTGGATCGCGGCGATCCTCGCGATCCGTTCGCGCAAGGGCCGCCCGACGCCCCCCTCGGCCTGAACGCACGCAACCCCGCCGGCCTGCCCCCGGCCGATCCGCGCTACCATCCCGGTCTTGTCGATGGATCGGGTGGCATGAAAGGCAAATCCCTCAAGGTGGCGCTGCTGCAGGAGACCGACCGCGGCAGCCGCGACGCGAACCTCGATGCGATCGAGGCCGGGCTGCGCGAGGCCGCGGCGGCTGGCGCACGGCTCGTGCTGCTGCAGGAGCTTCACAACGGCCCCTACTTCTGCCAGCACGAGAGCGTGGACGAGTTCGATCGCGCCGAACCGATCCCTGGCCCGAGCAGCGAGCGGCTCGGCGCGCTCGCGCAGGAGCTCGGCCTGGTCGTCGTTGCGTCGCTGTTCGAGCGTCGCGCGGCCGGGCTGTACCACAATACCGCGGTCGTGTTCGACCGCTCGCGCGCGATCGCGGGCAAGTACCGCAAGATGCACATCCCGGACGATCCGGCGTTCTACGAGAAGTTCTATTTCACGCCCGGCGACCTCGGCTTCGAACCGATCCAGACCTCGGTCGGACGACTCGGCCTGCTCGTATGCTGGGACCAGTGGTATCCCGAAGGCGCGCGCCTGATGGCGCTCGCCGGTGCCGATCTGCTGCTCTATCCGACTGCGATCGGATGGGACCCGGCTGACCCGCAGGACGAGAAGGATCGCCAGCGCGATGCATGGATCACGGTGCAGCGGGGCCACGCGGTCGCCAACGGACTCCCGCTGCTGGCCTGCAACCGCACCGGATTCGAAGCCGCACCCGAAGGCGGTCGCGGCATCCAGTTCTGGGGCTCGAGCTTCGTCGCCGGGCCGCAGGGCGAATTCCTCGCGCAGGCCTCGACCGATCGCCGCGAACTGCTGCTCGCCGACGTCGACCTCGCGCGCAGCGAGGACGTGCGGCGGATCTGGCCGTTCCTGCGCGACCGGCGCATCGATGCGTACGCCGACCTGACCCGGCGCTTCCGGGATTGAGCGCGCCAGAGGCAGGACCCGCCATGACCGGGCCGGACCATCCCTTGCCCACCGACGGCATGCCCGCGGGGCAACCGATCGCGCGCGTGCGTCGCGGCGACGTCGACTATGTGCTGCTCGGCACCGCCCACGTCTCGCGCGTGAGCGCGGCCGCCGTGACCGCGATGCTCGAGGCCGAGCCGTTCGACGCGGTCGCGGTCGAACTCTGCGAGCCGCGCTACACCTCGATGCGTGATCCCGATGCGTTCCGCCACCTCGACCTGTTCCAGGTGATCCGCCAGGGCAAGGTCGGCCTGATCGCGGCGAACCTCGCGCTGTCAGCCTTCCAGCGCCGCCTCGCCGAGCAGTTCGGGATCGAACCCGGCGCCGAGATGAAAGTCGCGATCGACGGCGCCGAGGCACGCGGCCTGCCGGTCTGGCTGATCGACCGCGAGATCGGCACCACGCTGAAGCGTGCCTACCGCAGCGTCGGCTTCCTCGATCGCATGTCGATCGTCGGCGGACTCGGCGCGAGCCTGCTCACGCATGACGAGGTCAGCGAGGACGAGGTTGAGAAGCTCAAGCAGGGCGACCTGCTCGGCAGCATGTTCAACGAATTCGCACGCGAGTCACCGCCGCTGTACCAGGCGCTGATCGGCGAACGCGACCGCTACATGACCGCGCGCCTGCGCGAGGAAGCCGCCGGCGGCAGCGCGCGACGCGTGCTCGTGGTGATCGGCGCCGGCCACCTCGAAGGCATCGAGCGCGAGCTGTCCACCCAGGCCGAGCTGCCGCGCCCGCTGCTCGATCGGCTCTCCACGGTACCGCCGCCGTCGCAATGGCCGAAATGGATCGCGGGCGCGATCTTCGTGCTGATCGCGGGCGCGATCGGGTTCGCATTCACGCGCGGCGCGCGCGAAGGCACCGACGCGCTGCTGACGTGGGTGCTGTGCACCGGCGGCCTCGCGATGCTCGGTGCGATCGCGGCGGCCGCGCATCCGCTCAGCGCGATCGCGGCGTTCATCGCGGCGCCGCTCAAACCCTTCCGACCCGGCGTTCCCGCGTCGGCGATCAGCGCGGGCGTCGAGGCGTGGCTGCGCAAGCCGCGCGTCGCGGACTTCGACACGCTACGCGACGACGTGTCCCACTGGACCGGCTGGTGGAAGAACCGCATCGCGCGGACGCTGCTCAACTTCATGTTCGTCACGATCGGCACGATCGTCGGCGAGTACGTCGCGGGCATCCGCATCATCCGCAACCTGTTCTGAAGATCCGTCTCGATGAAGCTCCCGTTCACGCTCGGCAAACCCCGTTGGCAATCCAAGGATGCGGCCGTGCGCCGCGCGGCCGTGCTCGCCGACGACGATGGCGACCTGCTCGCGAGCCTCGGTCGCATCGCGCGCGACGACGCCGATCCGGGCGTGCGCATCGCCGCGATGAAGCGGCTCGCCGATCCAGGCATTGCGCAGGGCCTCGCGCGCGACGACCTCGATGCGGGCGTGCGTTCGCAGGCGCTCGCGCTCTGGCTCGACCTGCTGACCGGACGACACGCGGCCGCGCCGACGTTGGCCGAGCGCACGCGCCTGCTGCGCGCCCAGGACGAAGTCGCGACGATCGAGCACGTCGCGCGCCACGCGCGCGAGGTGGAACTGCGCGCAGCGGCGCTCGAGCGCGTCACGCGCCCCGCGTTCCTGCTCGAGCGCGCACTCGAGGACACCGACGCCGGCCTGCGCACCGCGCTGGTCGCACGCATCGACGACGAGGGCATGCTGCAGCGGCTGGCCGAGCGCACGCGCAAGTCGGACAAGACCGTCAACCGGCTCGCGCGAGAGCGCGTCGAGACCCTGCGCATCGCGCGCGGCGACGCCGCGATGCTCGAACTGCGCGCGCGCCAGCTGTGCGAGCGGCTCGAGCAACTCGTGCGTGATCCCGCCTCTGCGGACGAGCGCGACGTACTCGCACAATGGACGCCGATCGCCGAAGCCACGCCCTCGCAATTGCGCGCGCGTTTCGAAGCGGCGCGCGCGCTGCTCGTCGCGAGTCGCGAAGCGCCTCGCTCGATGCGCACGAGCGATGCGCCGGCGATCGCGCCCGCGGCGTCCGACTCGACCGAAGTCGAACGCGCGTCGGAACTGCAGCCGGCACCGGCACCATCCGCCCTCGAAGCCGAAGTCGGAGTCGAAGCAGCCGATGATGTCGTCGCGCCTTTGCTCGCACAGGCACGCTTCGCGGCCTCGGTCGACGAGGCGCGTGCGGCGCAGCGCCTGCACCGGGAGCAGCAGCAGGCACTGCTGGACGAACTCGGCAACGCGCTGCGCGCCTGCGATGCCGCGCTCGAGCGCGGCGCGAGCGCCGACGCGCACGCGGCGCACGAGCGTGTCGCCGGACTGCGTGCGCGCATCGACGGCGCACTGCCGAAAGCGCTGGCCGAGAGGCTGCACGCAGTCGAGGCGCGCCACGCCGAACTCAGCCGCTGGCAGTTCTGGGCCGACAATGAACGTCGTCGCCAGATTTGCGAGGAACTCGAAGCCATCGCTGCGGCCGCGCTGCATCCCGATGCAGTCGCGGCGAAGGTGCGCGATGCGCAGGCCGAATGGTCGCGCCTGGACGCGGTCGAAGGTTCGCGTGGTCGCGGTGGCGAACTGACGCGGAGGTTCCATGCCGCCTGCCGCGCTGCGCTCGCGCCGGCGCAGGCCTACTTCCACAAGCGCAAGGAACTGCGCCAGACGCAGGCCGGCGCGATCGATGACCTGCTCGCGCGGGTCGCCGCACGCTTGGCCGACGAAACCGATCCGGATGTTTCCGGCCTGCGCCGCGAGGCCGTGCAGGCGCTGCGCGAGCTCGACCGCGTGGAGCCGCGCGCGCGCAAGGCGCTCGCGCAGCGACTCAAGGATGCGCTCGATGCCCTCGACGCGCGCGAGCGCAGGCGCGAGGACGGGGTCGAACATGCAAAGGCGGCGCTGATCGCCGAAGCCGATCGGCTCGCCGACGAGCTGCCGCGCGGCGCGGTCGCGGCCACGCGCGAGCTGCAGCAGCGCTGGCAGGCCTGCGGCAATGGGCGCCGATCGCGCGACCAGGCGCAGTGGAAGGCATTCCGCGCCGCACTCGACCGCGTGTTCGAACGACTCGACGGCGAACGCACGCAGCGCCAGGCGCAGGACGCCGATTCGAAGG
This sequence comes from Pseudomonadota bacterium, assembly GCA_023430685.1. Lineage (GTDB taxonomy): Bacteria > Pseudomonadota > Gammaproteobacteria > Xanthomonadales > Rhodanobacteraceae > Dokdonella_A. The sequence continues at coordinate 37,551 of JAEYZH010000047.1, forward strand.
CGCGGGCGCAGGCGCTGTGCGTCGAACTCGAATCGCTCGCCGCGAGCGGGACACCGGTCGAACGCGGCGTCGTCGCGCGCATCGTCGAAGGCTGGAATGCGCTGCGTCCGCGCGACGAGGCGCTCGCCAGGCGGTTTGCCGCCGCCCGCGAGCAACTGCACGAGGCGGAGCGCAACGAGCAGCGGCGCCAGCGCCACCGCCGCTTCGATCGCTGGCGCGAGCGCGAGGCACTGTGCGTCGCCGCCGAGCGCGGCGTCGAATCGGCCGAGGTGCTGCGCCCGCGCTGGGAAGCCGCGGCCGACGGCGGCATCGCGCTGTCCGTGCAGTCTGCCCGATTCGAAGCGGCGCTCGCGGGCACGCCGGTGGCTGAGGCCGATCCCGTCGCGCTGCGCGACCTGCTGCTCGAGATCGAGTTGCTCGCGGGCATCGAAGCGCTTCCCGAAGACCGCGAACAGCGCCGAGAATTGCAGGTGGCGCGACTCGCCTCGCGCATGCGCGGCGTCGGCGCGTCCTCGCCGGCCGACGAACTGACCACGCTGCTGGAGCGTCGCAGCGTGCTCGGCGCGCCTGCCGACGAGGCGATCGAAGCACGCTTCGCGACCGCGCTCGCGTCCGCGCTCGCCAGCCTGCCATGACCGTCGACGTCGAGGTCGCCAGCGGGTTGCGCGGGCGACTGGATGCGATGCGCGCCGCGCATGCGTCCGAGCCGTTGCCCGACTGGCCGACGCGCGCGCGGCGCCTGCACGCGCTGATGACGATGCTGCTCGCGCACCGCAGCGAGATCTCGGCGGCGATCGCGGCGGACTTCGGGCACCGGCCGGTGCAGGAAACCGACCTGCTCGAGTTGTACCCGAGCCTTTCGACGATCCGCCATGCATTGCGCCACGGCCGCGGCTGGATGCGCGTGCGGCGGGCGCCGGCCGGTTTCTGGTTCCTTCCCGCGCGCATCGAGATCCGTCCACGTCCGCTCGGCGTCGTCGGCGTGATCGTGCCGTGGAACTACCCGTTGTACCTCGCGATCGCGCCGATCACCGATGCACTCGCGGCGGGCAACCGCGTGCTGGTCAAGACCAGCGAATGGACGCCGCGGTTCTCCGAGCTGTTCGCGAAGATCGTCGCGCGCCACTTCGCACCCGACGAACTCGCGGTCGTGGTCGGCGATGCCGGGGTGGCGCAGGCGTTTTCCGCGCTGCCATTCGACCATCTGCTGTTCACCGGCTCGACCGCGGTCGGCCGCGAGGTGATGCGTGCGGCGGCCGCGAACCTGACCCCGGTCACGCTCGAACTCGGCGGGAAATCGCCGGCGATCATCGCACCCGACGCGCGCTTCGAACAGGCAGTCGAACGCATCCTCGTCGGCACGCTCGTGAATGCAGGGCAGACCTGCATCGCGCCCGACTACGTGTTGTTGCCGCGCGAGCGCGTCGGCGACTTCGTCGAGCTGGCGCGCGCGATCGTCGAGCGGCTCTACCCGGGGCTCGACCGCAATGCCGACTATTGCGGCATCGCCTCCGACCGCCACCATGCGCGCCTGCTGGCGCTGCGCGACGAGGCGGTCGCGGCAGGCGCGCAAGCGCACGAACTCGCAGCGGTCGGCGATGCGATGCGGCGCATCGCGCCGACCTTGCTGACCGGCGTCGCGCCCGCGATGCGCGTCCTGCGCGAGGAGATCTTCGGACCCTTGCTGCCGCTGGTGCCCTACGACGACCTCGACGAGGCGATCGCGTTCGTCGCGGAGCGGGACCACCCGCTCGCGCTGTACCTGTTCGCACAGGATCGCGCGCTGGTCGAACGCGTGCTCGCGCGCACGCACGCCGGCGGCGTGTGCATCAACGACACGCTGCTGCACGTCGCGCAGCACGGGCTCCCGTTCGGCGGCGTCGGCGCGTCGGGCATGGGTGCCTACCACGGCGAGCATGGGTTCCGCCGCTTCTCGCACCTCGAGCCCGTGTTCCGACAGGCGCGCTGGAACGCGGTCGGCCTGCTGAATCCGCCGTTCGGTCCGGTCTTCCGGCGCCTGCTCGAGATCCTCTTGCGGCGTGGCTGAGCCGCGCGCCCGGGCGATGTGCCCGGGCGGCGGTGGTCAACCGCGCGGGCCGAGCGCCGGTACGCGGGCGCGCCGCACGTGGCCGGCGCGCGCGTCCGCGATCACGCGCTTTATCCACAGGCTCGCATCGTCGAGCAGCGAGTAGATGCACGGCAGCGCGAGCAGCGTGACGACCGTCGAGAACGTGAGCCCGCCGGCGATCGCGCGCGCCATCGGGTAGTACGGCGGTCCGTCGCTCCAGGCCGAGGCGCCACCGAGCGCGAGCGGCAGCATGCCGAGGATCGCGGTCGCCATCGTCATCAGCACCGGGCGCAGGCGCTCCTTCGCGCCGAGCACGAGCGCCTCGCCGCGCAGGTGGCCGTGGTGCCGCAACTGGTTGATGTGCACGATCATCACGATGCCGTTGTTCACCACCACGCCCATCAGGATCAGGATGCCGATCGCGGCCATGATCGAGAACGTGGTGCCGGTGAGCCAGAACAGCCAGAACACGCCGAACACCGAGAACACGAACGTCATCAGGATCGCGGCGGGATAGATCATCGATTCGAACATCGCGCACATCACGACGTAGACGAGCACCAGCGCGATCAGCGTGTTGAACAGCATCTGCTGGCCGGCCTGGTCCTCGCGGTCGAAACCCTGGCCGAAGCTCCAGCGATAGCCCGCCGGCAACGCGAGTGCATCCATCGCCGCGGTGATCTCCGTGCGCGCTTCGGGCATGGTCTTGCCGTCGGCGAGGTTCGCGGTGATGCGCAGCGAGGTCATGCGATCCTGGCGCTGGATCGCTGAAGGCGACTCGCGCGTGTCGGTGCGCAGCATCGAGAGCAGCGGGATCTGGGTGCCGTCGGGCGCGCGCAGCTTGAAATCCGAGAGCCCGGACAGGCTCTGCGTGTCGGCGCCCTGGAAGCGCAGCCACACCGGCAACTGGCGATCGTCTGCGTTGAAATCCTTGAGCGGCATGCCGCGCAACGCGATCTGGATGTAGTTCGCGACCGTCTGCGCGTCGAAGCCGTACTGCGCCGCGCGCACGCGATCGACGCGCGCCTCCACTTCGCGATCGCCATTGCCCTTGTCCGGGCGCACGTCGCGCAGGCTCGGCAGGCGCGCGAGCACGCCGACCACGCTGCCCGACAATTCGGACAGGCGTTCCATGGAATCGCCGACCAGCGAGATGTCGACGCCGCCGCCCATGCCGCCATCGCCACTGCTGTCGAGCGCGACCTTGCCGACCGCGATCGCCGGGAGGCCCTTGCGCAGTTCTTCCTCGATTTCGGCCACCGGTCGGCGCGCCTCGCCGACGCCGACGAGGCGCTTGGCCCATTCGATGAGGCCGCTCGGCGTTTCGCGCAGCAGCAGGCGCGTCTGCGCCTCCCCGTCTTCGCTGAACCAGCTGTACACCGAGGCGATGTCGAAGCGCTCGCGGTTCTCGTCGAGGTACTGTTCGACCTTGATGATCGAAGGCCGCAGGTCCTCGAGCCGGTAGTTCGCATTGATCTCGTAGGACAGGCGCACGATGCGCGATTCGCCGTCGTCGAACATGTCCTTCTTGGTCTGCGTGATCGGCACCATGCTGAGCACGACCAGCGCGAGCACGCCGGAGATGGTCCAGCGCCGATGCGCGAGCGTCCATTCGACGATGCGCCCGTAGCGGTCGCGCAGCCGCGTGATCGAGCTCTCGTGGCCGAGGAACTTCGGCGCCTTCATGCGCGAGGCGAGCATCGGCACCAGGCTCACCGCGACCAGCCACGAGGCGAGGTGCGCGATCGACATCGAGATCGCGACCTGCGCGAGGAAGATCGAGATGTTGTTGGCTTCGCCGAAGATGTTCGGCAGGAACACGATCACGCTCGAGAGCGTACCTGCCGCGATCGCGACGCCGACCACCTGGGTGCCCTGCACCGCGCAGTACCACGGGCGGTCCGGGTAGCGCTCGCGGTACTGGTAGATGCTTTCGACCACCACCACCGCGTTGTCGACGAGCATGCCGACCGCGAGCAGCAGGCCCATCATCGAGAGCACGTTGAGGCTGATGCCGAGGAAGTACATGCAGCCGAGCGTCATCACGAAGCAGATCGGGATCGCGAGCGACACCATCAGCGTGGATGGCCAGTCGCGCAGGAAGAAGAACAGCACGAGCACCGACAGCAAGGTGCCCTCGAGGCCGGCCTTGCCGAGTTCGCGCAGGCTGCCGGTCACGTTGTCGGCCTGGCTTTCCATCGGATAGACCTGCAGCCCGCGCAATTCGGGCGACGTGCGGATGCGCTCGACTTCGGCCATCACCGCGGTGCCGACGTCGACGAGGTTCGCATTGCGTTCGCGGTAGATGTCGACGCCGACCGCGGGCTTGCCATCGAGGCGGCGCGCGAAATCAACCCGCGCGGGCCGCAGCACGACGGTCGCGATGTCGCCGAGCTTGAGGCCGCGCGCGTCGATCGGGATCGCACGGATGTCGTCCAGGGTGCGCCACTGCCCCATCGGCTGCACGCGGAAGCGCTGCCCGGCCGCATCGATGCGCCCGCCCGAGATCGCGAAGTTCGCGTTCGAAAGGCGGTCGTAGAGCTCATCCAGGCTCACGTTGTGCGCGCTCAGGCGGTCCGAGGACAGCTCGATCTGCACTTCCGGCTGGCCGATGCCGGAAATGTCGACGCTGGCGACGCCGTTGATGCGCTCGATCGGGCGCTTGATCACGCGATCGATGAGCTCGTAGGCATTGGACAGGTCGGCGCCCGCGCTCGCGATTCGCAGCTGCAGCACCGGCTCGTCCGAGGTCGAGAACTTGCGCACGAAGTAGCGCTGCACGTCGGCCGGCAGTTCGTCGCGGATCGCATCGATCTTTTCGCGCGCCTGCACCGCCTTGATCGCGACGCTCTCGCCCCACTTGAACTCGAGGAAGATCTGCGCGGCGTCGCCGTCCGAGGTCGACTGCATGCGCTCGATCCCCGGCAGGGTCGCAAGCGCTTCTTCGACCGGGCGCGTGATCGTGCGTTCGATCTCGCCCGGCGTCGACCCCGGGTACGGGATCTGCACGAACAGGAACGGCGCATCAATCGCCGGGAACTGCTCGAGCGGCAGCTTGAACGCCGCGATCAGCCCGATCACGACCATCGACACGAAGAACATGATCGCGGTGACGGGGCGCTTCAGGCTGAGCTCGGCGAGGGTCATGCCCGTTCTCCGGCAGCGGGAAGCGCTCCCTCGATCGGCAGGCCGCCGTCGCCGGCCGCCGCATCGGCGAGGCGCTGGCGATTGCGCTGTCCGCGCGCGACGTACCAGGCATCGCCACGGCGGTCGAGCAGGTCGTACACGACCGGCACCACCACGAGCGTGAGCAAGGTCGAAATCGCGAGGCCGCCGATCACCGTCAGCGCCATCGGCGCGCGCACCTCGGCGCCCTCGCCGACCGCGAGCGCCAGCGGCGCGAAGCCGATCAGCGTGCACAGCGTCGTCATCACGATCGGGCGCAGGCGCGACTCGGCGCCCTGCGCGATCGCCTCGCGCTTGGGCACGCCGGCTTCGCGCAGCTGGTTCACGCGGTCGATCAGCACGATCGCGTTCTTGACCACGATGCCGACCAGCATGATGAGTCCGATGAAGACGACCACCGAGATCGCCGAGCCCGAGAGCTTCAGTGCAAGCACCGCACCGACCGCTGCGAGCGGAATCGAGAACATGATCACGAACGGATGCAGCAGCGATTCGAACTGCGAGGCCATCACGAGGTAGACGAGGAAGATCGCGAGGCCGAGCGCGAACAGCAGCGACGACACCGAGTCGTCGAGTTCCTCGCTCTGGCCGCCGACCGCGACGCGCACGCCGGCCGCGAGCGGGTTCTGCGCGACGATCCGGTTGACCTCGCCGACCGCGTTCGCGAGGTCGCCGCTGCGCAGGTTGGCCGACACCACGGCGACGCGTTCCTGGCTGATGCGATGGATCTCGCTCGGCCCTTCGCCCGCGACCACGTCGGCGACGGCCGACAGCCGGATCGGCGTGTCGCCCGGAGACTGTGCCGACTCGGTGCTCGCGGCCGGCGTCGCCGCGCCCGCATCCGCGCCGCCGACGGTCGGCGCAGGCACGTAGCCGACGATCAGGTTGCGCACGTCGTCCACGCTGGCACGATCGGCCAGCTGCGCGCGCACCAGCACGTCGATCTTGCGGTCGCGGAAATCGTAGCGCGTCGCGACTTCGCCCTTGACCTTGCGCACGAGCCGATCGGCGATCTCGCGCGTGGTGAGGCCGAACGCGGCCGCGCGGTCCTGGTCGAATGCAACCTGCACTTCGGGATAGCCCCCTTCGACGGTCGACTTGACGTCGGCGAACCGCGGCGATGCGCGCATGAGTTCGGCGAGCCTCTGGCCACCCTTGGCCAGGGCGTCGAGGTCGTGGCCGCGGATTTCCACCTCGAGCGGCGCGGAGAAGCTGAAGAGTTGGGGACGCGCGAACTTCACGCTCGCGTCGGTGCGCGTGAAGCCGCTGCGCAGGCGCTCGACCTCGGCCGCCTCGATCGCCTTGCTGCCACCATCGACGAGCGCGATCGACAGCCGCGCGATGTTCTCGCCGGAATCGGTCGGGCTCGCATCGAGGCGCGTGCCGGTGCCGGCGACGCCGTAGATCGAGGCAACGCCCGGGTCCTTCGCATGGCGCGCGGACACCTCGGCGACGACCGCATCGGTCTGCGCGAGCGGCGTACCCGGCGGCAGCGTGATCGTCATGTCGAAGCGTCCCTGCGCGAGCTGCGGGATCAGGTCGAGGCCGAGCGTCGGCACCAGCGCCATGGTCGCGACGAACGCGGCACCCGCGAACGCGAGCACGCGCCACGGATGTGCGAGCGCGGCCGGCAGGCGCCGATGGTAGAACGAGGCCGCGCGGTCGTACGGCAGCGTGACGCCGCGTCCGATGAAACGCAGCGCGCGCCCGAACACGCGCCCGAACACGCCCGCGACTGCCGCGATGAGCCATGCGATCGCGCGCGGCACGGTCTGGAACACGAGTTCGCCGACCCAGCGCGCGGCCACGACGACGCCGCGCAGCACGCGGTTGCGCGGCAGCGCGCGCGGCGCCTTCTGCGGTTCATCGCGGTAGGCCAGCGGCGAGCGGCCCTTGAGCGAGGCGAGCATCGGGATCAGCGTCATCGCGACGACCAGCGAGATCAGCATCGCGAACGTGATCGTGAGCGCCTGGTCGCGGAACAGCTGGCCGGCGACGCCCTGAACGAACACCAGCGGGAAGAACACCGCGACCGTGGTCAGCGTCGATGCCGTCACCGCCATGCCGACCTCGGCGGTGCCGCGCACCGCGGCCTCGAGGATCGAAGCGCCCTTCTCGCGCAACCTGGCGATGTTCTCCAGCACCACGATCGAATCGTCGACGACCATGCCGGTCGCGAGCGCGAGCCCGCCGAGCGACATCACGTTGAGCGAGAGGTCGAGCTGGTCCATGAAGAAGAACGTCGCGATCAGCGAGACCGGCAGCGACAGCGAGATGATGAACGTGCTCCACGCATCGCCGAGGAAGAAGAAGATGATCAGGATCGCGAGCACGCCACCGAGCAGCGCATCGAACTTGACCTCGTCGAGCGCGTGCTGGATGAAGACCGACTGGTCCTCGATCGTGGTGAGCCGTGCACCCGACGGCAGCGATGCCTTGAGGCGCTCGAGCTGGACCTTGACCGCGTCGGCCACTGCGACGGTATTCGCATCGCCTTCCTTGTAGATCGCGAGCTCGACCGCTTCGTTGCCGTCGATGCGCACGATGCCTTCGCGCTCCTTGTAACCCTGGCGGATGTCGGCGATGTCCTTGAGCCTGATCGGAACGCCACCGTCGATCTTGACCAGCATCTCGCGCATCTCGTCGAGCGAGCGGAACTGGTTGATCGTGCGCACGAGGAAGCGCTGGCTGCCTTCATCGATGCGACCGCCCGACGCGTTGACGTTCTCGTTGCGCAGCCGCGTGATCACCTCGTTGATGTCGATGCCGAGCTGGGCGAGGCGCTGCTGGTCGATCGCGACATCGATCTCGTCCTCGAGGCCGCCGCCGACCTTGACCGCGGCGACGCCGGTCACCGGCTCGATACGCTTCTTGAGTTCCTCGTCGGCGAAGCGGCGCAGCTGCTTGAGCTGCACTTCGCCGACCGCACCTGCGCCCTCGACGCTGAGGCCGAGCCGGATGATCGGGTCGGTCGACGGATTGAAGCGAAGCAGCAGCGGCTTCTTCGCCTCGAGCGGCAACTGCAGCGTATCGAGCTTGTCGCGCACCTCGAGGCTCGCCATGTCCATGTCGGTGCCCCAGGCGAACTCGAGCACGACGTCGGACTGCCCGGTGCGCGAGACCGAGTGCACCTTGCGCACGTTCTTCACCACGCCGACCGTTTCCTCGACAGGCTGGCTGATGAGGTTCTCGATCTCCATCGGCGCCGCACCTTCGTAGTCGGTGCGCACGGTCAGGGTCGGATACGAAAGATCGGGCAACAGGTTGACCTTGAGTCCGGCCAGTCCGATCAGGCCGAACAACACCAGGGTCACCGTCATCATCCCGATCGTGACGCGCCTGCGCGTCGCGAGTTCGGGCAGGTTCACGACGCGTTTTCTCCCGCCGGAAGCGCCGCAAGGGCCTGTGGCGCGTCCCCGATCACCTGCACTTCGGTGCCGTCGCGCACCGCGTTGCGCCCGGTCGTGATCACGCGTTCGCCGTCGGCGAGGCCATCGCGGATCTCGACGCGATCGCCTTCGGAATAGCCGGTTTTCACGACGCGGCGCTTGGCAACGAGATGCGGCTGCGCGGCCTTCGACTCGGCGGCGACGGCTTCACCCTTCTTGCCCTTGCCCGCATCCTTCGCGTCCTTCGCATCGGGCGCGGGAGCCGGGGCAGGCTCGACCACGAACACCGCGCTTTCGCCGTCTTCCTCGACCAGCGCGTTGCGCGGCACGACGAGCGCGTCGTGGCGCTGGTCGTATGCGACTTCGATGCGGCCGAACATGCCGGGCTTGAGCGTCTGGGTGGTGTCGCGGAATTCGCAGGTCGCGCGGAACGTGCCGCTCGCGGCATCGACGACCGGCGCGATGCGCGCGATCGACCCTTCGAAGTCGCGGCCGCCGAGCGCATCGACCTTCATCTTCACGGCCTGTCCCGCCTTGAGCATGTGGAGGTTGCGCTCCGGCACGTTGAGCACCGCCTGCAGCGGTTCCATGTCGACGATGTCGAACAGCGCCTGGTTCGCCTGCACGAGGTTGCCGACCTTGACGTGGCGGCGAGCGATCACGCCGGAAATCGGCGCCTGCACGCGCGTCCACGACAATTCGAGTCGCGCGCCTTCGACGATCGCGCGCTGCGCCTCGAGGTCGTATTTCATGCTGTCGTAGTCGGCCTTCGGCGTGATCTTGAGCGCGAAACCCTTCTCCGCCTTGTCATAGGCGGCCTGCGCCTTGCGCAAGGTCGCCGACGCCTGGGCGAGCCTGTTGCGCGCGGAATCGTCGTCGAGCGCGAGCAGCAGCTGGCCCTTCTCGACGTACATGCCCTCTTCCACGGGCAACTGCAGCACGATGCCGCTGGTCTTTGCGACGACGCTGGCCTGCCCGACTGCCTCGAGTGTCGCAGTGCCCGAATAGTTCGCGGTGATCGACTGGTGCGACGCCGAGGCGACTTCGACCGGGATCGACGCCTTGGCGGTCGTGTCCGCCGCGGGCCCACCACCGCCGCAGGCAGCGAGCGCAAGGGCCAGCGAAAGCGGAAACAGGGTGCGAAGCGGGCCGGAATGACGGCGGGACAGCGGGGAAACGCGAGTCGTGCGCATGGCGGCGGGGCCCTAGTGAACTGTAGTGTTATACTAGACTACATCACTATCATAGCGCAAGGGTGACTTACGACCCATCCGGGTCACCCAGGCACGGTCCACTTCCGGGACCGCGAGCGGATGCTGCGCCGTCGCGATGCCATTGTCGTGAGCCGGTAGTCACGCAGTCGGCATCCACGGATGCGAAACGGCAGCGCATGGTTGCACCGGCTTCATCGTCGACTGGTCACGCACTGACCACGGTGGCCCTGCGCGTGCGATGGCCGCTATACTCGGCCGGATAGATCGCCTGCGCCGTCCAACCTCGTTGTCCGGAATCGAATGATGACCCGAGCGCTCCTGCTTGCCGTACTGCTGTCCGCTTCCCTGCCCGTCGCAGCCGCCGAAAAGGGCGACGCGGCCGCCGGCAAGACCAAGGTCTACACCTGCCATGGCTGCCACGGCATCACCGGCTGGAAGAATTCCTACCCGAACTATCACGTGCCGAAAATCGGCGGCCAGAACTACGAGTACCTCGTCGCGGCGCTGACCCAGTATCGCAAGGGCGAGCGCGTGCATCCGACGATGCAGGCCCAGGGCGAGAGCCTTTCGGATGCCGACATCCGCGACATCGCCACCTACCTCTCCAGCCTCGCGCCCTGATCCGGGCCGCACTTCGATCGGGACTGCCACGAGATGAAGCGTTACACCGCCCCGCTGTTGTCTGTCGCCCTGCTCGCGTTTTCCGCCGCCGCCGTCGCCAAGGGCGACATCGAGGCGGGCAAGCAGAAGTCCGCACCGTGCCAGGCCTGCCACGGGGCAGACGGCAAGGCCACCATCGATCCGCAGTACCCGCGCCTGGCGGGGCAGTACCGTGACTACCTCGCGCGCAGCCTGCACGAGTACAAGTCGGGCGCGCGCGCGAACCCGATCATGGCCGGCTTCGTCGCCACGCTGTCCGCGCAGGACATCGAAGACCTCTCGACCTACTACGCGAGCCTTCCGGGCGAAGAGTTGTTCGACCTGCACAACCGCGTGCAGGGAAACTGATTCAACCGCGCGCTTCGCCGCGGTAGTACGGCCGACTGCCACTCGCGTGGTCGGTCGCGTCGCTGACGCCCGTGACTTCGGGCACGCGTTGCTTCAGCGTCTGCTCGACGCCGCCGCGCAGCGTGCGATCGACCATTCCGCAACCATGGCAGCCGCCGCCGAACTGGAGCACGACGATGCCCTCGGCGGTGACTTCGCGCAGGCTCACGCGGCCGCCGTGCGAGGCGAGTTGGGGATTGATCTCCGATTCGATCACGTGCCGGACGCGCTCGATCACGCTCGCGTCCTCCGCCGGTACGCTGCCGCGCAGGGCGGGTGCGCGGATCGTCAGTTCGCCGCCGGTTTCCGAACGCACGTAGTCCACCGTGGCACCGTCGAGGAACGGCACGCTGCGTGCGTCGATGAACAGCGAGAAGCCCTCGCACTCGACTTCCCACTCGCTGCCGTCGCGGTCGCCCGGCTCGCTGAATTCGAGCTGGCAATCACCGCGCGCGGTGCCCGCGTCCACGGCGACGACGCGAATGCCGAGGCCGGGAATGTCCTGTTGTTCGACGAGCTTGCGAAAATGCTGCTGCGCGGAGCTTGAAAGCGAGATCATGTCGGGTGCCGTTCTAATCCGTACCAGTTTAGTCCTGAATCGGTCGCGTGTCACCCGCGGCTATACTCGTGCGCATCGATGGCGCCAAGGCGCCGACCCCCGGAGGCCATGCATGACCGCTCCCACGCTCGAATCACTGCGCGCGCAGCACTGCGTGCCCCGCAAGGGCAAGGATGAAGGCCTCGCGCCGGTACAGGTCGCCGCGCTGCTGCAACTGTTGCCGGAGTGGGAAGCGCTGCCGGGCGGCGATGCGATCCGCGCCGAGTTCCGTTTCGCCGACTACTTCCACACGATCGCGTTCGTCAACGCGGTCGCGTCGGTCGCGCACCGCGAAGACCACCATCCCGACCTCGAGGTCGGCTACGGCCGCTGCGTCGTGCGCTATTCGACGCACGATGTCGGCGGGCTCTCGCTCAACGACTTCATCTGCGCGGCCAAGGTGGGCGACCTTCGCGCGTCGTGATGTGCGCACGATGGAGAGTCCTGCGCGGATCGCCCACGGGGTGGGCTCCTACACTCGGCGCTGCAGGGAATCGATGACCTTCGCGAGTTCGGGCGCGAGCGGTGCGCTGAAGCTGTAGCCGCGGCCGCCGAGTTCGAACTCGAAGCGCGCCGCGTGCAGGAACAGTCGCTTGAGGCCGTGCGCGCGCATCGCCTTGTTGAATTCGCGGTCGCCGTATTTCTCGTCGCCCGCAAGCGGATGCCCGATGTGCTGTGCATGCACGCGGATCTGGTGCGTGCGTCCGCTCTCGAGCCCGACTTCGACCAGGCTCGCGGCGGCGTAGGCGTCGAGCTCGGTGAAATTCGAACGCGAGGGCTTGCCCTCCGGGTCCACGCGCACCATGCGTTCCCCGCCCTGGAGCACGGATTTTCGCAGCGGCGCATCGACGTGGAGGCGCGAACGCGGCAGGCGGCCCATGATCAGCGCGAGATAGTCCTTGGTCACGCGCCCTTCGCGGATCACCGCCTGCAAGCCGGTCAGCGCCGAACGCTTGCGCGTCAGCACGAGCACGCCGCTTGTGTCGCGATCCAGCCGATGGACAAGTTCCAGCGTATCGCGCGGCCGCGCCGCGCGCAGCAGTTCGATCGCGCCGAAACTCACGCCGCTGCCCCCGTGGCTCGCGACGCCGGCGGGCTTGTCGATCACGAGGAACTCGCGGTCCTCGTGGATGATCGCGGCCTCGATCCGGCCGAGCTGGTTGTCGGCGGGCGGCGCCACCTCGCCTTTGTCGGCCAGCCGCACCGGCGGAATCCGCACTTCGTCGCCGGCCACGAGCCGCTGGTCGGGCTTGGCGCGCCGACCGTTCACGCGCACCTCGCCGGTGCGGCAGATGCGGTAGACGAGACTGCGTGGCACGCCCTTGAGCCGCCCGGACAGGAAATTGTCGAGGCGCTGCCCGTCGCGATCCTCGGGCACCACCACGGTCTGCACCGCCGGAGCGGGTTTCGGATCCACCGCGGACGCCTCGCCACGGGGACGCGATGGCCGTCCCGCAGCCCTCATGCAGCCACTCCGACGTCACGTGCGCGGCGCCCGCGGGCCTGCCGCGCATCAGCCCGACCGGGAGCCGTTCCGCTGCCCGGCCACCGATGCGAGGCGGCGTCTCGATTTGTGGCCGAAGTCTGTGTCTTCATTGAATAATTCTTCCCCGGACTGGTATGCTTCGCCGGCGTGTCGCGCCGTTCCGGGCCCCATCCGCGGGAGCCCGGAGCTGACATGACGCACTCGTCCGTTGCGACCTTCCGCACTTCGTGCAGCCGAACTCCATCGGAGCGCTGCGTGGGGCGGGTAGCCATCGTAGCGGCTCGGGTCGAGGATTGCTCACCGTCGCAAGGACGGTGCGGGGTCCACGGGGACGCAACCACCTGAACGAACTGCCGGCGCGCGGAAGCGCCGGTCGAAAACAGCCAGGCGCCCCTGCCGCCGTCGGCCCGCGAAACGCGGGCAACGCTTGCGCGACATCGCGCAGCATCGACGGCAGTCGAGCGCCGACAAGGAAAAACGACAATGAAGCGCATGTTGATCAACGCGACTCAGCGGGAGGAGTTGCGTGTCGCGATCGTGGACGGGCAGAACCTGTACGACCTCGACATCGAGATCCCCTCGAGGGAACAGAAGAAGGCCAATATCTACAAGGCCCGCATCACCCGCGTCGAACCCTCGCTGGAAGCCTGTTTCGTCGACTACGGCGCCGACCGCCACGGCTTCCTGCCGCTCAAGGAAGTTTCCCCGCAGTACTTCACGCCGGGCGCCAACCCGAACAAGGCCACGATCCGCGAACTCCTGAAGGAAGGCCAGGAGATCATGGTCCAGGTCGAGAAGGAGGAGCGCGGCAACAAGGGCGCCGCGCTGACCACCTTCATCAGTCTCGCCGGCCGCTACATGGTGCTGATGCCGAACAGCCCGAAAGCCGGCGGCGTGTCGCGCCGCATCGAGGGCGAAGACCGGCAGAACATCAAGGAAGCGCTCGACCACCTCGAAGTCCCCGAGGGCATGGGCCTGATCGTGCGTACCGCCGGCCTCGGCCGCGACGCCGAAGAACTGCAGTGGGACCTCGATTACCTGCTGCAATTGTGGAAGGCGATCTCCGAAGCCGCGCAGTCCCGCCAGGGCGCGTTCCTGATCTACCAGGAATCCAGGCTCATCATCCGCGCGCTGCGCGACTACCTGCGCAACGACATCGGCGAAATCCTGATCGACCACGAGGAACTCTACGCCGACGCGCGCGAGTTCGTGCAGCAGGTGATGCCGAACAACCTGCGCAAGCTCAAGCTCTACCAGGACACCACGCCGCTGTTCTCGCGCTTCCAGATCGAAACGCAGATCGAGAACGCGTTCGAGCGCCAGGTGCGCCTGCCGTCGGGTGGCTCGATCGTCATCGACCAGACCGAAGCGCTGACCGCGATCGACATCAACTCGGCCAAGGCCACGCGCGGCAGCGACATCGAGGAAACCGCGTTCAACACCAATTGCGAGGCCGCGGTGGAAATCGCGCGCCAGTTGCGCATCCGTGATGCCGGCGGCCTCATCGTCATCGACTTCATCGACATGGATTCGCCGCGCCACCAACGCGAAGTCGAGGAAAAGCTCAAGGACGCGCTCAAGCTCGATCGCGCGCGCGTGCAGGTCGGTCGCATCTCGCGCTTCGGCCTGCTCGAAATGTCGCGCCAGCGCCTGCGCCCGAGCCTCGGCGAGGCGACGCAGATCGTGTGCCCGCGTTGCGAAGGCCACGGCCGCATCCGCGGCGTCGAATCGCTCTCGCTGTCGGCGCTGCGCCTGGTCGAGGAGCATGCGATGAAGGACAGCACGGGCCAGGTGCTGGTGCAGGCGCCTTCGAGCGTCGCGAACTTCCTGCTCAATGAAAAGCGCCGCCAGCTCACCGAGATCGAGGCGCGCCACGACGTCAACGTGATCGTGGTCGCCGACGAGAACCTCGAAACGCCGCACCTCGAAATCCAGCGCCTGCGCGGCGCCGACATCGGCGAGGAGACGCGCCCGAGCTACCAGCGCACGACGCCGGTCGCGGCGACGCCGCTGCCGACGATGCTGCGCCCGAGCGAAGAACCCGAGCAGCCCGCGGTCGCGGGCGTGGTGCGCGCGACGCCTGCACCCGAGCGCCCCGACACCGCATCCGTCATCGAGGCGCCGGTCGCCACGCCGGCAGCCGCCGCGAGCGGTGGATTGCTCGCACGCTTCATGGGCTGGTTCCGCGGATCGCCCGAGACCGCCGCGCCGGCGCCCGCCGCGCCCGCACCGCGTGCG
>JAEYZH010000124.1 GCA_023430685.1 Pseudomonadota bacterium
CAGCTGCTGTTCGCGGCGTGGCTCGCCGCGCGCGCGGGTGACGCGGCGCTCGCGCGCGACGAAGCCGGGCGCGTGGCGGCGCTGTTCCCCGGTGCGGAATACCCCGTGCTCGGGCGGCTCGCGACCATCGTGCGGGCCGAGGCCGCGCGCGTGGACGGCAATCCGGGCGATGCCGTCCGCCTGATCGAACCGATACTCGACGGCGGCGAACCCTGGCTCGCGCATGTCGCGCTGATGGAGGCGCACGCGGCGGCCGGCAACCCGGAGGCCGCGCTCGCACGCGCGCAATGGCTCGCGACGCATCGCGGCCGCGCCTATGCCGAGTTCAGCACCTCGGTCATGATCCCCTACAACGTCGCGCAGTCCACGCTCGCGCTGCTGCGCACGGCCGAGCTGCAGCACGCGCTCGGGCAGGACCCCGGCGCGGCCCTGCGCGCATTCGAAGCCGCGTGGCCCGGCGCGAATGGCGTTCCGACGTTCGCGGCGCGGATCAGCGCGCTTCGAACGAAGTCGTAGTGGTGCGCGCGCCGATCGAAAGACTCACCTGCGGCGGCGTCTGGCAGATGCACACTTGCGCGGCGTCGTCGACGAGCTGCTGCAGCGCCGTGCGGAAAGTCTCCTTCGGCGCGAGTTTCAGCGGTGACGCATGCCCGGCCGGCAGGGCCTGCAGGACCGCGTCCTGCACCCCGATCGTGCGCAATGCCTCGACCGGATTGCGCTCGTAGGCGGAACGGAATGCGTCGTCGTCGGCGAGCTTGCGCAGCAGTACCAGCGCGGTTTCCTTCGGCAGCACCAGATCGTTGCTCATGACTCCCCCGGATGGCGGTTCGAAGCGGCAGGAATGCACGGCGTGCGCCCCGGTCCCGATCGGCAACCGGCAGGCGCGTTGCCCCTGGCCCCGCGCCGTGCGGCGCAAGACTACCGCATCGCGCGCGCAAGCGGACGCGGCGGGCATGCGGCCGGGGCCGCGCACACCGCGTGCTACGCTCGCGCGCGCCGCTTCCGGAGCCTGCCCATGCGCGTGCGTCGCTGTGCCATCGTCGTGGTCGAGCCGCGCGAGCGCCTCGCGCTCGATCTCGCGCTGGTGGCCGGCGGCGAAAGCGGCTTGCGCCACCTGCTCGAGCAGGTCGCGATCGCGCCGCACCTCGCGCGCGAGGTCGTGTTGCCGGACGACGCGGCCGCGGTCCTGCTGCGGCTGTCGCCTTCGCGCTGGCGCGAACTGGCCGAACTCGAACGCGAGCAAGCACGTGGTGAACTCGAGCTCCTGCTCGAGCACGGGCTGCTCGTGCGCGAGGGCAGCGAAGCGGACGCGCGCGACCGCGCACTGCGCGACGCGCACTGGCACGCGACCTCGGCGACGATGCATTACGCCTCGCGCTGGAGCGGCGTCGACACCGAGGCGCTGCAGCGTGAATTCACCGAACTCGCGGCCGGCAGCCTGCTCGACCTGCTCGGCGCCGCGCCGCCCGCGGTGCACGAACGTGCACCCGCGCAGCAGCGGCAGCCGCTGCCCGCCGCCGTCCCCGGGTCGCTCGATGCACTGCTCGATCGTCGCGTGACCTGCCGCAACTTCGATCGCGCGCACGTGCTCGCGCTCGAGGCGTTCTCCTCGGTGCTGTATCGCGCCTATGGCGCACGCAAGGTCGACGACTACGCTCCCGGCGTGCAACTGCTGAAGAAGGGCGTGCCGTCGGCTGGCGGCCTGCATGCGACCGAGGCCTACCTGCTGGTGCAGCGCGTGGAGGGCGTCGAACCGGGCCTCTACCACTACCATCCGGTCGCGCACGCGCTCGAGCCGATCCGAAGCCTCGCAGCCGCCGATGCCGCAGCGCTCGCGCGCCGCTTCGTCGCCGCGCAGGCGTGGTTCGTCGACGTTCCGGTGATGGTGATCCCGACCAGCCGCTTCCGCCGCAACTTCTGGAAATATCGCAACCACGCGAAGGCCTACCGCGCGCTGATCCTCGACGTCGGGCATCTGTCGCAGGCGATGTACCTCGCCGCGACCGAACTCGGACTCGCCGCGTTCATCACCGCCGCGATCAACGAGGTCGACATCGAGCAGGCATTCGACCTCGATCCGCTCGAGCAGGGACCGCTCGCGGTCTGCGGATTCGGCCTGCGCGGCGTCGAACGCCGCGAGGTCGAATTCGATCCACTCGGTGTCGCATGGCCGGCCGCCTGAAGCCGTGCGTTGCACCGCAGCACTGGCAAGCCCTGCGCATACGGCGCAGAATGGCGCGGGGCTGGGGCAGGGGGTTGTACGGCCGGTGACTGCCGACACGTCAAACGCGATCGCGAAACCGGACGGCAGCCCGACCTCGGTGCTGCGCACGCTGGTGCTGTGCGACCTCGTCGACTCGACCGCACTGGTCGAGCGATTGGGCGACCAACGCGCGGCCGATCTGTTCCGCAAGCACGATCGTCTCGCACGCGCGCTGATCCGTTCGCACGGCGGCAAGGAAATCGACAAGACCGACGGCTTCCTGCTGATCTTCGAGCGGCCGATCCAGGCCGTCGCATTCGCGCTCGCTTACCAGCGCGAACTCGCCGCGCTCGGCCGGCAGGAGCAGGTCGACCTCGCCGCACGCATCGGTGTGCATGTCGGCGACGTCGTGGTCTGGGACAACGAGATCGGCGACATCGAGCGGGGCGCCAAGCCGGTCGAGGTCGAAGGGCTCGTGAAGCCGGTGGCCGCGCGCCTGATGGGACTCGCGCTGCCGCGGCAGATCCTGCTGTCGGGCACCGCCTACGACATCGCGCATCGCGCGCAGGGCGAACTCGGCGAAGCGCTCGCGCGCGTGCGCTGGCGCACGCACGGACGCTATCGCTTCAAGGGCGTGCCCGATCTCGTGCCCGTGTTCGAGGTCGGCGAGGACGGCTTCGCGCCACTGCGTGCGCCGACCTGGTCGGGCAAGGCGCACCGCGAGATGCCGGTCTGGCGCCGGCCCGTCGCGATCGGCATCGAACTGTTCGCACTGTTGCTGCTGGTCGCACTGCCGGCGTGGTACCTCACGCGACCGGCGCCCGCGATCGCGTTCGCGCAGCGCGACTGGGTCGTGCTCGGCGACCTCAAGAACCTGACCGGCCAGCCGGTGTTCGACGAATCGCTGCAGGCTGCGTTCCGCATCGGCCTCGAGCAGTCCCGTTATGTCAACGTGGTGCCCGAGCTGCAGGTCAACGCGGCGCTGCAACGCATGGAACGAGATCCCGCCGCGACGACGGTCGATCGCGCGACCGGATCGGAAATCGCACTGCGCGAAGGCGCGCGCGCGCTGGTGTTGCCGACGATCGCCGAAGTCGGCGGGCGCGTGCGCCTGACCGCCGAGATCATCGACCCGCATACGCAGGCCTCGGTCTACAGCGATTCGGTCGACGGTGCCGGCAGCGAATCGGTATTGCCCGGCATCGACGAACTGCTCGGCAAGATGCGCGGGCGCCTCGGCGAATCGATGGCGAGCATCGGTGAAACGAGCACGCCGCTGGCCGAAGCCACCACCCGCGACCTCGATGCGCTGAAGGCCTATTCGATCGGCCTGCAGGCGATCGCCGCGGGCAAGGGCGGCGAGGCGGCCACGCTGTTCAACCAGGCGATCAGCCTCGATCCCGCGTTCGCGCAGGCCTGGCTCGGGCTCGCGAACATCTACTACGCGACCGGGCAGAAGGCGAAGGCGCGCGAGGCGGTCGACCACGCGACGCGCGACCCCAAGCGCCTCAGCGTGCGCGAGCGCCTGCTCGCCGAGGGTTATGCCGCGCTGTTCACGACACCTGCGCAGATGCGCGAGAAGTGGTCGCTGTTCGCGCGGCTGTATCCGGACGATCTCGCCGGCGCGCAAAACCTCGCGCTCGTGCTGTGGCAGTACGACAACGACATCGCGCAGGCCACGCGCCAGTTCCAGATCGTCACGAACAGCCAGCATCCGCGTCGCGGCTATGCCTGGCTGTTCCTCGGCGACATCCAGGTCGCGCAGGAGGCTTACGCGGAGGCGCGCAAGAGCTACCTCACCGCGCGCCAGGTCGGTACTCCGCAGGTGTACCTCGACCCGGTCAACCTCGCGATCGCGACGCGCGAGTTCGACTCCGTCGCGGCCGCCCTCGCGAACGAGCCGACCAACGGGTTCCCGTACTTCGAGGCCGAGAAACAGTTGCGTACGAGTGCCCTGCACGTCGTACGCGGAGAGCTCGCGTCCGGCGCGCGCGCGGCCGACGCCGCGGCCGACATCGCCGCGCGCGCGAACCTCGAGTCGATTCGCCAGCGCGCGCGGCTCGCGCGCCTCGCGATCGCGATCGCGGCCGCCGAACCCGACGCGCGCACGCGGCTCGCGGACTTCGTCGACGCCGAACGCGCTCGGCTCGAGGTGGCCGGCACGAGCCACGATCTCGGCAGCCATACCCATCTCGCACTCGCCGCGATGCTCGCGCTGCGCAACGGCGCGGCTGACGTCGCCG
>JAEYZH010000151.1 GCA_023430685.1 Pseudomonadota bacterium
TGGAACCGCTGGCGCGCGGTGCGATCGTCGCGGCGCGCGTGGCGTCCGGGTGCCGAGCCCGGCGTGCATGCAGGGCCCACGCGGCAAGCGTCAGCAGCCACATGCCGAAACCGATCGCGGCGAGCATGCGCCAATCCGGCCCCGGCGCCGCCTCGGCGAGCGGCGCATACCCTTCGCTGCGCACCGCATCCGCGGGCGCAGGCTTCGCGCCCGGCGCCGCGGCCGGCGTGCCGAGCGCGGGCAGCACGCGGATCTCGTGCGCGGGCAACTCGCTCGTCTGCATGCGGTCGTTCGTGGTGTCCCACCACTGCACGCGCATGCCCGGAAGCACGAGGGTGCCCGGACGCTGCGGCACGAACGCGAACTTGCGCACGCGTTCGCCGTACAGCCACTCGCCATCGTCGCGCGTGCGCGTGTCGGCCTTGTCGGGATAGATGTCGGCGCCTTCGGGCGCCTTCAGCTCGAGTTCCGGCAACTGTTCGAAGGCAAGGCCCTGCGCCTGCAGGCGGACCGTGCGCGTGACCGGGTCGCCGACGTGCAGCTCGGTCGGGAGCTCGCCTTCGTCCTTGAGCAACAGAGAGGCGGCCGGCAACCAGGCGCCTCCGGTCCACGCGGCCGGCTGCGCACGCACGTCGAGCCGGATGTCTTCCGAGCGCGCGGCGACGCTGCGGCCGCGGCTGAAGAACCCGGTCGGATCGGACGCGTCGAGTGCACTGCCGCGGAACGCGAGCGCGGACACCGTGATCTCGCCGCTGCGTTCGGGCGTCAACGCGTAATGGCGCTCGACCACGTGGTAGCGGCGCCCGCCGAGCGTCGCGAAATAGGTCTTGTCCTGGCCAAGGCGCTGCACCGCGAGACCGTCGGCCGATGGTTCGGCGAGGTTGCCGTTGGTGAGGTCGAACGCGTAGTACAGCTTGACCGTGTAGCGCACCTGCTGCTGCACGTACGGATCGAGCGGCGTCGCTGCGACTTCGAGGAACACGTCGTCGCCGGGTTGCTGCTGGCTGCGTGCGCTCGCTGCGCGCACCTCGAGTTCGATCGGCTGCGTCTTCGCATCGCCGAGTGCGATCGGCGCGATCGTGAGGCGCCCGCTGCGCCGCGGCTGCAGCGCGATCGCCCACAACGTGCTCGAGCTGCGCTGGCCGTTGACGATGCCGATCTGCTGGCTCGATTGCGTGCCGAGGAGGTCGAAGTCCTGCCTGAGCGCGGAGAAATCCGGCTGCGCCGTGATCGCGCCCTTGGCCTCGACGTTGAGCGTGACGGTTTCGCCGACCTCGAGCGTGTCACGATCGAGCCACGCGCGCACTTCGGCCGCGCCGGCATGGCCCGCGACGAGCACGAGCAGCCACGCAAGGAATGGGGCGTTGCGGATCATGGTGCTCCTCCGTCCTGGCGGCGACGCTGGTGCTCGAGCTGGAACTTGCGCCGCAGCAGGCCGCCCGGATCGTCGGGAACACGGCGCAACCAGTGCTCGAGCGCCTGGCGGCGTTCACGCGTCGCCTCGTCTTCGGCCGGCGCCTGCGCATCGCCCGGTTGCGCGGGTGCGTCCGCATGCTGCTGCAGGGCTTCGTCGATCGAGCGCGACAGTGCCTCGCGCTGCTTTTCATCCGCACCGGCTCCGGTTTCCGGTGACGCCGCCGATTCCTCGCCTGCAGCCGAAGGATCGCGCTCGCCCTCCTGCTGGTCGCGGGGCTCTCCCGCCTGCGGATCGGATGGCGCGTCGGCCTGTTCGCCTTCGGGCTTCGCGTCTTGCCCGGACTGCGGCTCGCGCTGGTCGGAGGGCGAGGCGTCGTCACCCGATTCCGGTCGCTGGCCCGATTGGGAGGCCGAGGGCCGGTTCTCGTCGGAGGGATCCTTGCGCTGCCCACCTCCGGGCGGAGGCTTCGGTTGCTGCTCGAGGAAGGCCTCGACGGCCGCGCGGTTTGCCTTCGCGTCTTCCATCGCGGGATCGAGGCGCAGCGCCTCGTCATACGCCGCGATTGCCTGCTCGTATTGCTTCGCCTGTGCGAGCGCATTGCCGCGGTTGTACGCGGCGTCGGCACCGGCGGCTTGTGCGTAGTGCTGCGCGGCTGCCGCGAAATCGCCGGCGCGGTAGGCTGCGGCGCCGCTCCACGCGGGCGACGGCGAGACTTCCGCGGCGCGCGCGGCATCCCCCTCGCGCAACGCGGCTGCCGCCTGCTGGTCGCGTCGCGCCCACAGGTCGTCGAGCACGCCGGCGTCTGCGCGCGGAGCGGCGATCATGCACGCGAGTGGCAACGCCATGAGCCACCCACGCCGGAATCCCGCGAGCACGAGCGGCACCAGCAACAACAGCAACCACGGTCCGCGATCGCGCCAGCGGTGGCCTTCGGCGCCCTGTGCGGGCGGATCGGCGTCGCGCGCCCCGGCCAACGACGCGCGCGCGTCGCCGAACAGCGTGTCAAGATCGGTCGCGTCGGCGGTTACGTGCGCATAGCGCCCGCCGCCCGAGTCCGCGAGCGCGCGCAGCGCCGGTTCATCGAGTCGCGCGAGCACGACTTCACCGCGTTCGTCCTTGAGGAAATCGCCTTGCGCGAGCGGAATCGGAGCACCCGCGGCCGAGCCCACGCCGAGCACGGACACGCGCATGCCCGCATCGCGCGCGCGCCGCGCCGCGTTCGTGGCGCCGGGGCCGACGCTGTCGGCGATCAGCACGATCTCGCCGCGATCGAAGCCGGCCTGCCCGATCAGCTCCACCGCGCGCCGGATCGCATCGGCCGTCTCGTTGCCTGCGACCGGCATCGTCGAAGGCTCGAGTGCGCCGACGAGGTTCTGCACGGTGCCGACGTCGTCGGTGAGCGGCGCGACCACGAACGCCTCGCCGGCATACGCGACCAGCGCGGTCTGCCGGTCGCGACTGCGCTCGAGGATGTCGGCGATCTTGTAGCGTGCGCGCTCGAGCCGGCTCGGGCGCTCGTCCTGCGCGAGCATGCTCGGCGCAAGTTCGAGCGCGAGCACGCGCGCATTGCGGTCGCGATGCAGCGGCATCGCCTCGTGTTCCCAGGCCGGACCCGCGAGCGCGACGCAGGCGATCATCCACGCGAGCGAGGCGAGCACGAGCGCGCCGCGCCCACCCGGTTGCGCGACACGCTCGACCAGGTACGGCAGCAGCTGCACATCGACGACGGCGCGCCAGGCACCGGCGTCGCGACGCGCGTGGCGCCAGGCCATGCCCGCGAGGGGCAGCGCCAGCAGCAGCAACAACGCGAGCGGCCGCAGGAAATGGAAGTCCGCCAGCGCGCTCATGCGGTCGCCTCGAGGCGCCAGCGCAGGCCGGAGCGCCGGCCCGCGAGCGCCGCCAGCATCGCGACGACCATCGCCGCTCCGAGCGCGTACCAGTACCACTCGTCCAGCGGGCGCAGGCTCTCGTTGGTGTCGGCGATCGGCTCGATCTCGTCGAGCGTGCGGTAGATGCCTGCGAGCTCGGCGCTGTCGCGCGCACGGAAATAGCGGCCGCCGGTCGACTCGGCCATGCGCGTGAGCATCGCCTCGTCGAGGTCGGCCGACGGATTGACCACGCGGCTGCCGAACACGCTGTCCACGCGCAAGCGATCGGCACCGATGCCGATGGTGTAGACACGCACCTGGTTCGCGACCGCGAGTTCGGTCGCCTTGGCCGGATCGAGTTCACCCGCGGTGTTCACGCCGTCGGTGAGCAGCACGAGCACGCGCTGCTGCTGCGGGCGATCGCGCAGGCGCTTGATCGCGAGCCCGACCGCGTCGCCGATGGCGGTCTCGCGTCCGGCGAGTCCGATCGTCGAATCGCCGAGCTGGCTGCGCACGGTGTCGAGGTCGAACGTGAGCGGCACCAGCAGGTAGGCGCGCGTGCCGAACAGGATCAGGCCGACGCGGTCGCCGCTGCGGCGCGAGATGAAGTCCGACGCGATCGCCTGGATCGCCGCGAAGCGCGGCACGATCGAACCGCCGAGTTGCATGTCCTCGATGCTCATGCTGCCCGAGGTATCGATCGCGAGCAGCAGGTCGCGCCCGGAGCGCGGCACATCCTCGGGCGGGCCGAGCCATTGCGGTCGCGCCGCCGCGAGCACCAGCAGCGCCCAGGCCAGCAACGCCAGCGCGCGCCGCATCCGCGGCACCGCGGCCGAATCGCCCTGCTGCGGCAGCGCGAGCCCGTGATGCGGGAGGCGCAGCGCCGCATCCTGGCCCGCGCGAGCGCGCGGCAACCACCAGGCCGCGAGCAGCGGCAGCGGCAGCAGCGCGAACGCCCACGGCCACGCGAATTCAAGCATGCGCGAGCTCCGGCGCGACGCCGGCGAGCCAGGCATGCGCGAGTCGCGCGAGCGCGGCGGCGTCGAACTCGTGCAATGCGTGATCGCCTGGCGGTCGGTACGGTGCGTCGACGAGCGCGCTGCCGGCGAGCG
>JAEYZH010000153.1 GCA_023430685.1 Pseudomonadota bacterium
CTTCGTTCCCGCGCCCGCGCAGGCCGCCGCGATGCTCGCATTCGCGGCGGTTACCACCGCGCTGGCTGCTCTCGCATTCCGGCGCACGCGCGCGGGTGCAACGGCGTGGACCGTCGCGGCCGCACTCGCGGTCGGCACCCTGCTCGTGTTCGCGTTCGCCGAAACCGGCGCGCGGCCGTTCCACGGCTGGGGCCTCGCCGCATTCGCGGCCTACGCCGCGGCCGGCCTGTTCGGCCTGCACGCGCTCGCGACGCGCGATGACGCCGCGCCTCGCGTCGCGCAGATCGGCTGGCTCTGGTGCTGGAGCCTCGCCGCCGCGCTCGCCCTGCACCAGTACGCGCGGGACGGCGCACTCGCAGCCGGCTGGACCAGCGCCGCGTCGTGGTTGCCGCTGCTGATCGCCTGGGCGCTCGTGCTGCTGCGCCCGGCCTGGATCGCCGTGCCGCTCGGCGCGCGCTTCGGCGAATGGCGCGGCGTCCTGCTGATGACGCAGGCGGTGGTCTCCACGCTGGTGTTCGTGCTGCTGCTCGCACACGCGGGCGACAGCGCGCCGATTGCCTATCTGCCCCTGCTGAATCCGATCGAACTGCTGCAACTCGCGGCATTCGGCTGCGCGGCGCGCTGGCTGGCGGATCGCGACGCGCCGCCCGCGCTCGCCGCGCGGCGACCGTTGCTGCTCTCGCTCGCGGGCTTCGCATTCATCACCGCGGCGACGCTGCGCGCGGTGCACCAGCTCGGCGGCGCGCCATGGAACGCGGCCCTGCTCGATTCGCACCTTGCGCAAACGGCGCTGACCGTCGTCTGGAGCATGCTCGGGGTGATCGGCTGGGTGCTCGGCTCGCGTCGCGGCCAGCGCGCGCTCTGGCTCGCCGGCGCGGTGCTGATGGCGGTGGTGCTGGCCAAGCTGCTGCTGGTCGACCGCGAACACCTCGGCAACCTGTTCGGCATCGTGTCGTTCATCGCCTACGGCCTGCTCTGCACCGTGATCGGCTACTTCGCGCCCGCACCGCCGCGCGAACCCGCGGCTGCGGCGGAGCCGGCGCGATGAGGCCCGCAGGCTGCGCGCTCGTCGCGGTGTTCGCCGGTGCCGTGCATGCGGCGACGCCGGCCGACTACGCATGGCTGTTCCCGCTCGCCACGCCCGACCCGGACGCGAGCGCGTGGCGCATCGACCTGCCGCCCGAGGTGTACGCACGCATTCACGATGCCGAGTTGCGCGACCTCGAGGTGTTCAACGCGGCCGGCCAACCGGTGCCGTTCGCGCGCGTGTCCCAGCGTGCCGAGGCGACCTTGCGCACACGCGACATCGCACTGCCGACGCTCGCGTTGCCCGCGCAGTCGCGCGCGCAAGCCGCGGACCTGCGGCTCGTGATCGAGCGCGCCGCGAACGGGCGCGTGCGGCGCATCGATGCGGACGAGCACACCGGCACCGACGACACAACCCCGGCACGGCAATGGCTGCTCGACGCGGGCGCGCCCGCGTGCGCGATCGAGCGCATCACGCTCGCGTGGGAAGCGCCTGCGTCCGGCGTGGTCGCCCGCTTCGTGGTCGAGGCCGGACCCGACCTGCAGGCCTGGCACCGGGTCGGCGCGGGCAGCGTGCTCGCGCTCGAGCAGGACGGTACGCGCGTCGAACGGCGCGATATCGCAATCGACGCAACGCGCGATCCCTGGCTGAGGCTGGAGCGACGCGATGATGGTGCGCCGCTGCAGGGACTGCGGGCGTCCGCGCATTGCGTCGACCGCGACGACGCGGTCGCCACCCGCCACTGGATCGAGGCGAACGCGTCCGGCCGCGACGAAGCCGGCGGGTACACCTATCGCTTGCCTGCAGCGCTGCCGGTCGCGGGCGCGCGCATCGAACTCGGCAATGACAATGCGCTGGCCGCACTCACGCTGTCGGCACGCGATCCGCTCGACGCGACCCGGTGGGCGCCGATCGCGCGCCAGACCGCGTTTCGCCTGCGCGCAGGCGACGAAACCTTGCGCAACGAAGACCTCGATCTGCCCCCGGGTCCGCGACGCGGAACGTTCCGCATCGAAGCGGCCACGCCGCTCGCGGCCGCGCCGAGCCTCTCGCTCGCGTGGACGCCCGATCGCTTCGTGTTCCTCGCCGAAGGCGCGGGACCCTACCTGCTCGCGGTCGGCAGCGCACGCGCGCGACGCCCCGCGCATCCGGTCGATGCGGCGCTCGCGACCCTGCGCGCGACACTCGGCGCCGACTGGCAACCGCCGCCCGCGATCCCGGGCCCGCCGCGCAAGAGCGCCGGCGACCAGGCGCTGCAACCTGCCCCTCGGCCGGTGCCTTGGCGCAGCTGGCTGCTCTGGTCCGTGCTCGTCGCCGGCGCCACCCTGATCGCGTTCTTCGCGCTGCGCTTGCTGCGCGGCGCCGACACGGGATCGGCGAGCGGCAAGGATTGAAACGGGAAGCGAACGATGCACGCGAGCAAGCGCACCCGATCGAACCATGCGCTGCAAAGGACACGCCGGGCATGCGAGGAGGACTTCGGGAAGTCGCCCTTGCGCCTTGCCTTGCTCCGTGTACTCCGTGTTCAACCTGGAATGCGGCTGCCTGCCAGCGTGCTTTCCGTACCGTTCCGCACCGCTCCCACGCCCAGCGCGGCGCAGTAGAGCGCGAGCAGCCACCAGAACAGCAGTCCCCACCACGCCGAGTAGAACGCAAGGTGGGTGTTGAGCGGGAACGTCATCGCGAGCAGCGACAGCGCGGGCGCGCGCGCGCGATCGCGCGCTTCGGTATCGGCGCGCAACCATGCGCGCAACGCGAGTGCGACGCCGAACGTCCAGAGCAGCAACCCGGCGACGCCGGTTTCACTGAATACTTCGAGCACGACCTGGTGCGCATGCGCGGCGCCGAGGTCGCCGCCGGCTTCGGCGACGAAACGATCGTGCGGACCTGCATGCGCGGGGTAGTCGTAGCGGAACCCGCGCACGCCGACGCCGGTCAGCGGATGCGCGGCGCCCATCGCGAGCGCGGTGCGCCAGATGCTGATGCGCCCCGCGGAGGCTTCGTCGAGTGCGGCCTCGGTGCCCTGCAGCGCGAGCAGCGTGCGCTCGACGCGCGCGCCGAAACGCGCGGAGTCGTGCAGCGCCCAGGTCGCCACCGCGCCGACGGCGAGCGCGAACGCCGCGAGCACGCCGAGGAACCTGCGCGGCCGGCGTGTCTCGTGCCAGGCCAGCAGCATGCAAACGAGGGCATAGGCGACCCATGCCGCGCGTGAACCCGACAGCAGCACGGGCGCGAGCAGGCACGCGGCGGCCAGCACGAGGCCGCGGCGGCCGTCGAGGTCGCGCGCCGCGAGCAGCAGGAACGGCGACAGCGTCGCGAGCACCGGCCCGAGCTTGAGGTTGCCGGCGCCGAAGATCCCCGACACGCGCTCGGCCTCGGCCGCGCCGCCGAGGCTGTGCCCGAACATGATCTGCACGTAGGCATCGAGCATCCACAACGCGACGATCGCGGCCACCGCCGCGCGCAGGCGCGGCCAGGCCTCGCGTTCGCGCAGCGCCCAGGCGACGAACAGTGCGAACGGCAGGAAGCGCAGCGTCGCCGCGATCGTCGACCAGGTCCTGCGCGGCTCGACCGGCGCGATGCCGGACAACAGCGCCGCGAGCCAGTAGCACGCGAACAGCGCACATGCGAGTCGCAGGCCGGCCGCGTCGAATGCGAGGTGGCCGCGCAGCGCGAGCACGATCGCGGCGATCGCGCCGACGAGCAGCGGCAACTCGGCGCTGCGCCCGATCGGCAGCAGCACGAGCACGGCGAGCACCAGCAGCATCGGCCAGATGCGCGCGGAAGCGGCGGAGTCGGGAGTCAGGGCGAGGCTCGGCAGGGACACGGACCCGCACCGTAACCGCAAGCACGGCGAATGTGTAGGCTGGACGCGCGCAGCGCGGCCGGCCATTCCTTGCTACGGAGCGCACGGCGCAAGAGCGCCTGCCGGCCTGCGGCCGTCCAGCCTACGGGGGCTTCGCGATCGGGTTCACGCGGACGCGAGTCGCTCGTACAGCTCCAGCGTCGCGGTCTGCATGTCCGACAGGCGGTAGCGCGTGAGCGGCGGAATCGGCGGCGCCGCACGCAGCAGCTCGGCCGCGCGCTCGGCGAGCCGGCGCTTGTCGCCGGGCGGCACGCGGCCGGCCGGGTAGAGGTCGGTCAGCAATTCGCCGACGCCGCCGTGGTCGTAACCGAGCACGGGCCGGCACAGCGCGAGCGCCTCGACCACGGTTCGGCCGAACGACTCCGGCTTGTTCGACAGCTGCAGCACGAGCGACGACGCCGCATAGACGTCGCGCGTGTCGTCACGCTGGGCGCTGATCACCACCCAGTCGGCGACGCCGCGCTGTTCGGCCAGGCGCTCGAGCTCGGCGACATACGCTTCGCGGCCGACCTGGCGCGCACCGAGCAGCAGCAGGCGGGTCGGGATGCCGCGATCGCGCAGGTCCGCGACGAGCTCGATCGCGTCGGCGTGGCCCTTGAGCCGCGTACCTCGACCCGGCAGCGTCAGCAACGGCGCGCCCGCGAGCTTGCCGAATTCGGCGAAGAACCATTCGCGCCAGGATGCATCCGGGAGGTGGCCGTACGGGTAGTCGTCCGGGTCGACTCCGCGCGGGATCACGACCAGTGCCGTGGGATCGGGGATGCGGTAATTGCGCAGCAGATGGTCGCGCACGGTGTTGGAGACGCAGATCACGCGCTCCCCGCGCGCCATGATCGAGCTGTACCAGCCCGGGGAATTGAGGCCGTGCGCGGTCGTCACGAAATGCGGTCGAGCCGCGAGCCCGCGCAGCGCCAGCCAGCCGAGCCAGGCGGGCATGCGCGAGCGTGCGTGCACGATGTCGACCTGCTCGCGGCGGAACAGCGCGCGCAGCCTCGGCACCTGGGCGAGCGAAGCGAGCGACTTGCGCCCGATCGGCAGCTCGACATGTTCGCTGCCATCGTCGACGAGGCGCTCGACCAGCCGGCCACCGCCGGATACGACGATCGATCGATGGCCTTCCGCGACCAGCGCGTGCGCGATCTCGAGCGCCGAGCGCTCGGCACCCCCCGCGACGAGCGCGGGCAACAGCTGGACGACGGTCAGGCGGCGCGAAGGCTGCACGTGCGCGTGGCTCCGGGATCAGCCGACCAGCTCGTAGTCGGCGCCGCAGTATGGGCACTTCGCATGGCCTCCCTGCTCGGCGATCGGCAGGTAGACCTTCGGATGCGAATTCCACAGCGACATCGCGGGCATCGGGCAGGACAGCGGCAGGTCGGCGCGGACCACCTGGTAGCGGTTCTCGGCATTGGCGGGAATGCGCTTCTCCGCCGCGGGATCGGGTCGCGACATGCTCGGGTCCTCCAAAAGGCCATCCAGTTTACCAGCACGAGCCGTGCCAACCATTGCACATTCGTGCCGTGACGCAGCGCACGCGCGCAGCGTGGACCATGCCGGACATACGCGCATGCGGCCTGGCCTAGAATGCACGGACCATTTGGCTCGAGGGGAGGTGCGCGTGGACATGAACAAGCTGATCGCGAGGGTCAAGGCGATCCTGATGACGCCGAAAACCGAATGGCCGGTGATCGCGGCCGAACCGGCCAGCGTGGCCGATTTGTACAAGAATTACATTGTCGTGCTCGCGGCGATCCCCGCAGTGGCAGGATTCATCAAGGGCAGCCTGATCGGCTACAGCGGATTCGGGGTCAACGTGCGCACCCCGATCGGGACCGGCCTGACCGTCGCGATCGTCACCTATCTCCTGACGCTCGGGCTCGCCTACGTGCTCGCGCTGATCGTCGATGCGCTGGCGCCGACGTTCGGCGGCCAGAAGAACCCGGTACAGGCACTCAAGGCGGTGGCTTATTCATACACCGCGAGCTGGATCGCGAGCATCGCGCTGGTGCTGCCGTTCATCGGTTGGCTCGTCGTGATCGCGGGCGGCATCTATGGCATCTACCTGCTCTACCTCGGCTTGCCCGCGACGATGAAGGCACCGCAGGAAAAGGCGGTCGGGTACACCGTGGTCACGGTGGTCCTCGCGATCGTGCTGGGCTGGGTCGTCGGGCTGGTCACCGCGGGCATGATCGGAACGAGCGCGCTCACGCAAGCCGGCCTCGGCAGCAGCAGCGGCAGCATCGTGACCGTCGACGGGGACAGCGCGCTCGGCAAACTCGACGCCTGGAGCAAGAAGGTCGAAGCGGCCGGAAACAAGCTCGAGGCGGCGCAGAAGTCCGGCGACGCGGACGCGCAATCGGCCGCGCTCGGCGCGATGATGGGCGCCACGCTCGGCGGCGGATCGGAAGTCGAAGCGCTCGCGCCGGACCTGCTGAAGCCGTTCGTGCCCGACACCCTCGGTGGCCTTGCGCGCACCGAGATCTCGGCCGAACGCAACGGCGCGATGGGCATGCAGGTGTCGGAAGCACGCGCGACGTACTCGGATGGCGCACAGCGCCAGCTGCACCTGGAAGTGATCGACATGGGCAGCGCGAAGGGCCTGATGGGCCTCGCCGGCCTCGTCGGCGTCGAGAGCGAGCGCCAGACCGAACACGGCTACGAGAAGACCTACAAGCAGGACGGTCGCATCGTGCAGGAGCAATGGGATGCGCAGGGCCGCCATGGCGAATACAGCATCGTGCTCGGCGACCGCTTCAACGTGAAGGTCTCTGGCGACGCCGACAGCTTCGACCAGATCAAGGCAGCCGCGGCCAGCCTCGACCTCGCGGGTCTCGAAGCCATGAAGAACCACGGCGTGAAGAACGGCTGACCGGCCCTCGCAGTCCGGGACACGGAGCCGCACGGTCACACGCAACAAGCAAGGCGCAAAGCGCCTGTCGAAGAGCCGTTGCGCTTAGGGGTGCGCGCCTTCCCTTCGTGTTGCTCGTGTTTCGGCCTTTCGCTTGCCGCCCGGCATGCAGGCATCACCGCACGGCGCGGTGATGCCTGCACGAAGTCGGGCGTCAGCCCTTCTTCTGCATCTCGGCCCACGCCTTGGCCTCGACGGCCTCGGTCGTGATGCGCAGCTTGATCTCGTCGCTGACGTTCGGCGCGTACTTGTCGATGCCCCAGTCCGTGCGCTTGATCGTCGCCGTCGCGTCGAAGCCGGCCGACTGCGCCTTGCTCATCGGGTGGGCAGCGACCTTGTTGACGGTCACGTCGAGCACGACCGGGCGCTTGACGCCGTGCAGGTCGAGGTCGCCGGTGACTTTCAGCGTGCCGGGCTTCGCACCCTTCTCGACCTTGGTGCTCTTGAAGGTCGCTTGCGGGAACTTCGCGGCGTCGAAGAAGTCCGGTGCCTCGAGGTGTTCGTCGAGCTTGGGCACGTTGCTGTTGACGCTGCCGAGGTCGATCGTGACCTCGACCGACGACCGGGTCGGATCCGCCTCGTCGTAGACGAGCGTGCCCTGGATGTCGCCGAACTGCGCGGTCGGATTCGAATACCCGAAGTGGCTCCAGCTGAAGACGACCTGCGTGTGACCCGGGTCGAGCGTGTAGGTGGTGGCGGCGAAGGCCGCGGGCGAAATGGCGAAGGCCAGCGCGGCGGCCAGGGCGGTGCGACGGAACATGGGAATCCCTCCGGTGAAGTGCATGCATGAAGACCGGTCTGGACGAAACCGGTCGTGAACGGCCGGCGCGGACAGCCGCGCGGCCAGGTTACGACCCGAAGAATGCTGGCGGTTGCGACGGCGGGCAAGGGGCGAGTTCCGGAAGCATCGTTTCCCGAGAAGCAACAATCGCCGGATTTCGCACGGCCGTAGGCCGTGCATTACGCTCCACGCATGATCGATGCGGACACCTGCTGGGCCATCAGCGACGGCGCCGCCGGCAACGAGCGCCAGGCCCGCGCGCTTGCCGAGGCGCTCGGCTTCGCGCCGCGCGTGCTGCGCCTGTCCGTCGCACAGCCGTGGAACCTGCTTGCGCCACGCCTCGTGGCCGGCGCGCGAGGCGCGATGCGTGACGCGGAGGGCCACTCGTTGCAGCCGCCTTGGCCGTCGATCGCGATCGGCTGCGGCCGGCGCGCGGCGCTCGCGACGCGCCTGCTGCGCGCGTGGAGCGACAGTCGCTGCTACACGGTCCAGGTGCTCGACCCGCGCATCGACACGCGCGCCTGGGACCTCGTGGTCGCGCCGCAACACGACGGCGTCGATGCACCGAACGTGATCCGCAGCATCGGCGCGCTGAACCCGGTCGATGCGCGATGGCTGGCCGAAGGTCGGCGCATGTTCCCGGCGTTCGGCGAGCTGCCTGCGCCGCGCACCGCGGTGCTGGTCGGAGCGAGCACGCGTGCGCAACGCCTCGACGATGCCTACTTCGACGCGCTGCTCGGACGGCTCGCGTTGCGCGCGGGCGGAAGTTTCCTCGTCAGCGTCTCGCGCCGCACGCCGCACGCGACGGCAGAGCGCCTGCGCGCGGCGTTCGCGCGATATCCCGGCGCGTTCTGGGCCGGGAGCGAGGACGGCGCCAATCCGTATGCGGGCATGCTGGGCTGGGCCGACCGCTTCGTCGTGACGCCCGACTCGGTCAACATGCTGAGCGAAGCCTGCGCGACCGGCCGCCCGGTGTTCACGTTCGCACCGCGTCCGATCCGCGGCAAGCTCGCGCGGTTCCACGCCGAACTCGAGGCGAGCGGGCACGTGCGTCCGCTCGGCGAGGCGTCGGCGCAGCCACAGCCTCCGCCACTCGCCGAAACCGCCGCGATCGCCGAACTCGTGCGCGAGCGCTGGGCCGCCGCACGCGGCCGTGCTCAGGTGTGGCCGAGCCGCGGATCGTCGTAGTAATCGTTGACCTGGTTGGGATTCGCGTAGCCCCCGGTGCTGCCGAGCGGCACGTCGAACTCGACGACTTCAAACGCCGCGTTCTCGTCGTAGACGTTGGTGTAGCTCGCGATGCCGGTTCCCGCGTCGGTCGAGAAGATGGCCGCTTCGCCGTCGTACTGCGACGCGTCGCGCTGCGCGGTGTCGCTCGCGTCGATGCCGTGGTGCTCGAGCGCATTCCTGCAGTTGTCGAACTGCAGGTTCTCGTCGCCGTCGTAGATCGAGCTGTGGAGCACGATCCCCTGCGCGGCCTCGGCTACGAGCGTGAGCTTGGTGCCGTCGTCGAGCACGAGGCTGCGGCGCGCGCCGTTCCACACGGGTTCCCCGCCCCAGTCCTTGATGTGCTTGCCGTTGAGATTTTCGTGCGGATCGCCCCAGTGCTGCACGCTGTTCATGCCGAGCGCGTCGGTGACCGTGATCGTGTGGCGATCGATCGTGATCGCGTAGCCACCGCGCGTGACGTGATGGAGCGGCTGGCCGACGCCGGTCTCGTCGAATCCATCGGCATACAGCGGGCAGCCACCCGCGGGCACGCCTTGCACGATCGCGCCGTGCACCGGCACACGGTCCGTGTACGGGACGACTTCGGCCTGCGCGACGGCGCCGGCGAGGAGAAGCGGGATGCATCCGGGCAGGTTCATGCGGGCCACCTCGTGCGGGAGTCCCGGGTCATGCGACGAAGCGGGACCGATCGGCTCACGCCACGCGCCGCGATCTGCTCATTCAACGCAATCGGCATCGGGCGCACAGGCCCGCCCCGCAAGTCGGCCAACGAAGCTGCGCGTCGACGCTGGCGCATCGCCGAGCCGCGCGAGCACCGCCTGTGCGCGCATCAGCAGCGCGCGGGCTTCGGGCAGCCGCGCCTGCTCGATGCGCACGGCCGCGAGCGCCGCGAGCGCGTTGACCTGGTAATGGTGGCCCTGCGCCGCATACAGCCGCTCGCCCATCGCCGCAGCCTGCGTGGCCCATTCGTCGGCGAGCTCGAGCTTGCCGGTGTCGAGCGACTGGCGCGCGAGGTTGGTCATCGGCACGAGCACCATCGCATGGTCGCCTTCGAACGAGCGCCGGTGCATCGCGACGGCCTGCTGCTGCAGTGCGATCGCCTCTTCCCTGTCGCCGCGCACCCAGGCGAGGCGCGCGCGGTTGTTGAGGATCACGGCGAGATGCGGGCCGCCCTCCGGATACAGCGCCTCGAGCACGGGCTGCGCCTCGCGGTACAGCGCATCCGCGCGTTCGAGGTCGCCGGTGCCGCGTGCGGCCTGCGCGAGGTTCGCGAGCGTGCGCGCGCGCTCTTCGGCTGCCGCGCGCTGCAAGGATCCGGTGTCGGCCGCGACGGCGCGCTCGAGGTACGCCTTCGCCCTCGCGAAGTCCTCGCGCACGAGGTGCATCACGCCGACGTCGTTGAGCACGGTCGCGTAGAGCGGATGCGCGACGTCGCCGCTGCGCTCGATGCGCGCGAGCGCCTCGTCGAACAGCGCCTGCGCCTCCTCGACGCGGTCCTGGTCCTTGCGCACGCTCGCGAGCGTCGCGATCGCGGTCACCGTGCGGCGATCGTCGGGACCGAACAGGCGTTCCGCATCGGCGCGCGCGCGCAGCAGTTGCTCCTCGGCAGCCTCGAGGCGGAAGCGCGCGAACATGCTCTCGCCGAGCGCGGTGCGAATCGCGACGGCGAGATCGGGGCGCGCGGCGAAACGTTCGTCGACCCTCGCCGCGGCGTCGTCGAGCGCCTCGCCCAGCGTGATCTCCGAACCCGTCGCATAGGGATTGGACTGCTTGAGCACGTCGACGAGGAAGGCATTCACGAGTTCGGTGTCGGCCGCGGCACGGCGCGCGTTGCGCGCCTGAACCACCGCGATCGCGCCGGCCGCGAGCACCGTGGCGAGCGCGACGACCGCGGCCGCGCTGCCGAAGCGGTGGCGGCGCACGAACTTCGACGCGCGATACGCGGCCGAGTCGGGATGCGCGAGCACCGGGCGACGCGCGAGCCAGCGGCGCAGGTCGTCGGCCAGCGCGCGCGCGGAGTCGTAGCGCCGCGCAGGCTCCTTGTGCAGCGCCTTCGCGACGATGCGCTCGAGGTCTCCGCCGATGCGCGCGAGCCGCGCGCGACGCTCGGGCGCAGGCAGGTCGGCAGTGGCCAGCGCGCGGCGCAGCGTGCGCGGCTCGGTATCGCAGACAACGCGTTCGCTCTGCGCGGGGCTGAGTCCGTCGAGCGAATACGGACGCGCGCCGCTCAGCAGCTCGTACAGGACGACGCCGAGCGAGTACACGTCGGATGCCGTCGTCAGGGGTTCCAGCCGCATCTGCTCCGGACTCGCATAGGCCGGCGTCATCGCATGCAGCGCGGTGCGTGTCGCACCGGGCGCGTCATCGCGGTCGAGCAGCCGCGCGATGCCGAAGTCGAGCAGTCGCGGCTCGCCGTCGGCGCCGACGAGGATGTTCTGCGGCTTGAGGTCGCGGTGCACGATCAGGTGCGCATGCGCGGCCTGCACGCCGTCGCAGACCTTGCAGAACAGCGCGACGCGCGCATCCGTGTCGAGGCGCGCGCGCTCGCACCAGGCGTCGAGCGCGAAGCCTTCGACGTATTCCATGACGAGGTACGGCACGCCGTCGACGCTGCCACCGTCGAGCACGCGCGCGACGTTCGGATGCTCGACGCGCGCGAGCAGGCGCCGCTCGTTCTGGAAACGGGCGAGCATGTCGGCGCGCCTGCGCGCGTCGAGGAACGGGTCCACGCGCACGAACTTCACCGCAGCACGCTGCTGGTAGGCACCATCCGCGCGTTCGGCCAGGTGCACCACGCCCATGCCGCCTGCGTCGATCTCGCGCAGCAGCCGCCATGCGCCGACCTCCTCGCCGGCGGTCGGCATGCGCGCCTGCGCGACCGTCGCAGCGATCGCGGGCTGCTCGAGGAATCGTGTCAGCGAGGCTTCGCGCTCGAGCAGCGCCTCGACGCGGCGGATCAGCGCGGGTGCGGCATCCTGCGTGCGCAGCCACGCAGCGCGCTGCTCCGGCGCAAGCGCCAGCGCGCGTTCGAACACGCGCATGACCTCGGCTTCGAAGCGGGTTTCCATGGCGTCCCCCGTCGCGATGGCGCTGCGAGTGTAGCCCTCGCGCGGCCGCCGCGCGCGCTAGACTGCGGCATGGCCCAGCGCATCACCGAACTGCTGTCGGACTGGCGCGACGGGGATACCGGCGCGCGCGATCGCCTCGTCGAATGCCTGTATCCCGAATTGCACCGGCTCGCCGAGCAGGTGTTCCGGTCCGAGCGCAGGAACCACACGCTGCAACCCACCGCTCTGGTCAACGAGGCCTGGCTGCGGCTTTCGGGCGCGGATCCGATCGCGAGCGCCGATCGCGGTCACCTGTTCGCGGTCGCGGCGCGCCTGATGCGCGAGATCCTGATCGACCACGCGCGCCAGCGTTCGCGACTCAAGCGCGACGGCGGCGAGCGCGTGACCCTGAACGGCCTCGAGGACGACGCTGCGCGCGACCTCGACCTGATCGACCTTGATGCGGCACTGCAACGGCTCGATCGCATCGACCCGACCAAGGCGCGCGTGGTGGAGCTGCGTTATTTCGGCGGCCTCAGCATCGAGGAGACGGCGGACGCGATCGGCCAGTCCCCCGCGACGGTGAAACGTCACTGGCAGGCCGCGCGCGCGTGGCTCGGCGACGCGCTGGGCGCGAGCTCGTCCGATCGCGGAGCCGCACCCGCCTGAGCCACTGCGGGACTTTCGGCCCGGTTCCACGGCGGCGGCATCGCCTAAGATCGGGCGGATCACCATCAGGGGACTGTTGCCCATGCCTTCGATCCGCACCTCCGCGCTCGCCGCGGCCCTCGCGCTCGCCTGCACCTCCACCGCGTTCGCCGCCGGGAAGGACGACGACAAGCCGAAGTGGGACGTCAACGCGGCGCACGGCCCGACCAAGGTCGTGAAGTTCGACACCGACGAAGGCACCTGGATCGACCTCGACGTGAGTCCCGACGGGCGCAGGATCGTGTTCGCGCTGCTCGGCGACCTCTACCTCCTGCCGATCGAAGGCGGCAACGCGAAGCGCATCAGTGGCGGTCCCGCGTGGGAAGTCCAGCCGCGCTTCTCGCCCGATGGCCGCGAAATCGCGTTCACCTCCGACCGCGGCGGCGGCAACAACCTCTGGCGCATGCCGGTCGATGGCGGCAAGCCGGTGCAGGTGTCGAAGGAGGACTTCCGCCTGCTCAACAACCCGGCGTGGACGCCGGATGGCCAGTACCTCGTCGGGCGCAAGCACTTCACGAGCGAGCGCTCGCTCGGCGCGGGCGAACTCTGGATGTACCACAAGAGCGGCGGCGCCGGCCTGCAGCTGACCAAGCGCAAGAACGACCAGCAGGACCTCGGCGAGCCTGCGCTGAGCCCCGACGGGCGCTACGTCTACTACTCCGAGGACGTGAGCCCCGGCCCGCAGTTCCAGTACAACAAGAATCCGCACGACGTGATCTACGCGATCAAGCGGCTTGATCGCGAGAGCGGCGAAACCGACACCGTGATCGGCACGCCGGGCGGCGCGGTGCGACCGCAGCCTTCGCCCGATGGCACCGCGCTCGCATTCGTCAAGCGCGTGCGCGAGAAGAGCGTGCTGCACGTGGTCGAACTCGATTCGGGCCTCGTGCGCCCGCTCTGGGACGGCCTCTCGCACGACATGCAGGAAGCCTGGGCCGTGTTCGGCCCGTATGCGAACTTTGCGTGGACGCCGGATTCGAAGGCGCTCGTCGTGTGGGCGCAGGGCAAGCTCTGGCGAGTGGACGCCACCTCGGGCGCGCCCGCGCAGATCCCGTTCACCGCGACGGTCGAGCAGACCGTGACCGCGCCGCTGCGCTTCGAACAGTCGCTCGAGCAAGGCACGTTCGCACCGAAGATGGTCCGCGACGTCGCGACGAGCCCCGATGGGCGCACGCTCGTGTTCCATTCCGTCGGCCAGCTCTGGACGAAGGCGTTGCCGAACGGCGCACCCGCGCGCCTGACTTCGACGTCGGGTGCGTTCGAATACCAGCCCGCGTTCAGTCCCGATGGTCGCAAGCTGCTCTACACGACGTGGTCCGACGCGAGCCAGGGGGCGATCGTCGAACGCGACCTCGCGAGCGGGCAGTCGCGCACGCTCACGCGCAAGCCCGGCTTCTACTACGGTCCGCGCTACGCGCCGGACGGTCGCCACGTGGTCTACGCGAAGACCGCGGGCGGCTCGATCACGGGCAACCTCAATTCCGGCGAAACCGGCATCTACCTGATCGCGACCGCCGGCGGCGAACCCGCGCGCATCGCGAAGTCGGGTGGCAATCCACAATTTTCGGCCGACGGCAAGCGCGCGTACTTCCTGACCGGTGACGGCCTCGAGAAGAAGCTCAAGAGCGTCGGACTTGCGGGCGAGGAGCCGCGCGACGTGTTCGACCTCAAGTACGTCGACTTCGTGAGCCTGAGCCCGGACGGCAACTGGGTCGCGTTCACCGAACTCTTCAACGCCTACGTCGCGCCGCTGCCGCGCACCGGCAAGAGCATCGAGCTGTCGAAGGACAGCAAGGCGATCCCGGTGACCCAGGTCAGCAAGGACGTGGGCTCCTACCTGCACTGGTCGGCCGACTCGAACTCGCTGCACTGGATGGTCGGGCGCGAGTACCACACGCGCGACCTGCGCGACGCATTCGCGTTCGTGCCGGGCGCGCCGAAGGAACTGCCCAAGGCCGGCAGCGGCCATGGCATCGACGTCGGCCTGAGCCTGCCGATGGACCGGCCCGGCGACACGTACGCGTTCACCGGCGCGCGCATCGTCACGATGAAGGATTCGGGCAGTGGTCGCGAGGACGTGATCGAGCGCGGCACCCTCCTCGTCGAGGGCGACACGATCAAGGCGGTCGGCGCCGACGGCAGCGTCGCGATCCCTGCGGGCGCGCGCGTCATCGACGTCGCCGGCAAGACCATCGTGCCCGGCTACGTCGACGTGCACGCGCACGCGAACCACTTCTTCGGCGGCGTCGTGCCGCAGGCGAACTGGGCCTACTACGCGAACCTCGCGTTCGGCATCACGACGATGCACGATCCGTCGGCGACCACCGAAACCGTGTTCTCCGAGGCCGAGCTGGTCAAGGCCGGCGACCTCGTCGGGCCGCGCGTGTTCTCGACCGGCACGATCCTCTACGGCGCCGACGGCGACTTCAAGGCGGTCGTCGATTCGCTCGACGACGCGCGCGCGCACCTGCGCCGGATGAAGGCGAACGGCGCGTTCAGCGTGAAGAGCTACAACCAGCCGCGACGCGAGCAGCACCAGCAGATCAACCAGGCCGCGCGCGAGCTCGGCATGCTCGTGGTCGAGGAAGGCGGCTCCACGCTCAACCACAACCTGCCGATGATCCTCGACGGCGCCACCAGCATCGAGCACAACCTGCCGGTCGCGCCGCTCTACGACGACGTCATCAAGCTCTGGCGCGAGACCGACGTGCGCAACACGCCGACGCTCGTCGTCAACTACGGCGGCCTCTCGGGCGAGTTCTACTGGTACGCGCGCGACAACGTCTGGGAAGACAGGAAGCTCAACCGCTTCTTCCCGCGCGAGACGCTCGATGCGCGCTCGATCCGCCGCGAAACCGCGCCCGAGTGGGACTATTACTACAAGGAAGTCGGCGCGGCGGCGAAGAAGCTGCGCGATGCGGGCGTGCGGATCCAGACCGGCGGCCACGGCCAGCTGCAGGGCCTGTCGCTGAACTGGGAAACCTGGATGCTCGCTCAGTCGGGCTTCAGCAACTTCGAAGCGCTGCGTGCGGCGACGTTCGACGGCGCCGACCTGCTCGGCCTGTCGAAGCAGCTCGGTTCGCTCGAGGCCGGCAAGCGCGCCGACTTCGTCGTGCTGAACAGCAATCCGCTCGAAGACATCCGCGCGACGATCGACACGCGCTACGTCGCGGTCAACGGGCGCGTGTTCGACGTCGACGCGGACATGGCCGAAGTCGGCGGCAAGCAGCGCAAGGCGCCCGAGTTCTACTGGCAACGCCACCGCGACGGCCGCAGCTACGGCGCCGAGTACGGGCCGACCGCGATGTGCCACTGTCCGAAGTCGGGAATCCGCCACGCGCATTGACGCGGTGGCGCCTGCGGCCGGGCGGCATGATCGGTAAGATCATGCTTCCCGACCGCGCGGCGCACCTCGATGGCCCTTCTCGGTTCCCCTGCCCTGCTCGCGGCCGTGTTCGCGTTCTTCTTCTGGCGCGCGGGCGACTACGAAGCCAGGCAGGGCGGAAGGAACTTCGGCGTCGCGTGGGCGGTGGCCAGCGTGGTGGTCTCGGTGATCATGCTGGTGCCGCTGCAGGCCACGTGGGGCGCCTTGCTGGTCGCGCAGGTGCTGCTGTTCTTCGGCATCGGTGCGTTCCGCGCGTGGCGCGAGTCGTGAGCGCGCATCGGCCGCGGCCGGATGACGCCGGCGCCGTCGCTCGTCGCGATCGTCGGTGTGCCGCGATCGTCCGCTCCCGCGCCCGTCACCCGGAGCACCGGCCGCGCGTCGAAGGGGATCGATCCCGATCGAAGCGTGCGAAGGCGGTCCTGCTGCTGGCGCTGTTCGCGCTCGCCGCGCAGTTGGCCGGCGCGCGCGAACGCATCGTCGGACTCCCCTGCGAAGGCTGCGAAGCGGTCTTCGAGGGCCTTCCAGCGACGCCCGCTTCGCGCGCGCGCATCGCGCCGGCCGGCGAACCGGGCGAGCCGCTCGTCCTCTCGGGCCGCGTACTGGATGCACGCGGCATGCCGCGCACGGGCGTCATCGTCTACGCCTATCACACCGACGCGCACGGCTTCTATCCGCCGATTCCGGGCGCACGCGACACGGCCGCGAACCGCCACGGCCGGCTGCGCGGCTGGGCGGTCAGCGACGCCGAAGGACGCTACCGTTTCGACACGATCCGCCCCGCGAGCTATCCGACCCGCGACGTGCCCGCCCACATCCACATGCACGTGCTCGAACCCGGCTGCAGCACCTACTACATCGACGACGTGCTGTTCACCGACGATCCGCTGTTGACGCCCGCGCAACGCCGAGCGCATGCGAATGGACGTGGCGGCGACGGCATCGTGACGCCGCTGCGCGTCGCAGGCGGATGGCAGGTCACGCGCGACATCCGTGTCGGAGTCGGGATACCGGGCTACGTCGCGTGCAAGGGTGCCGGCACGGTCGAGCGCGGCGACCCGGCTTGCGCGGCGCGCGACTCGATGCTTGTCGACCCGCGCACCGCGCCGCTACCACCCGCGCGCTTCGTCGGCATCGATCGTCGACTCGACACGCGCGCCATCGTCGAGCGACTCGGCCCCGCCGCGCGCGACGTGGGCTCGGGCCTGCACGTGCTCGAATGGGACGTCAGCGACGGACGCAGGTTCCTCGTGTCCACGGCAGGCGCCTGTGCGATCCCGGTGGCGACCGGCTTCCAGCCGCCCGCTCCGCGCTGAAGCACGCGCACTACAGCGGCGGCCGGATCCGCAGCTCCGGCCGCGGCCGCGGGCCATCCTTCGGATCGTGGTCGAACGGCGGGTACCCGAGCTCTTCGCGCAACGCGGCGTGACGATCGGCGAGCGCGAGCAGGTCGCGATACGCCGCGAGCGCGGCGTCGCGCTGGCGCACGGACTTGAAGTCGTAGCTCGGCGGATTCGCATGCATCGGTTGCAGGGCGGCGTTGGTGCCGGCCGATTCCGCCTCGGCGGCGCGCAGGTCCGCGAGTGCCTCGCCGAGCACGCGCATCGCGACGCGATAGCGCACCCAGCGATGGTTGCGCCAGCCGGTGACCGTGCCGGGCGGCGGATCGGCCTGCGCATAGTGGTCGAGCAGCAGCTGGCCCGCGCGCTCGCCGCGCACCGCGACGCGCCGGATCAGCGGCGCGCCCATGCGCAGGTTCAGGCCGCCTTCGGTTGATTCGAGGCGAACCGCGACGATGCGGTCACGATAGCCCGGGATCGCGAGCTGGGTGCTGTCGCTCCAGCCTTGCATCGTCTCGATGATCGCTCCGATGAAAGCGGCGAGTCCGCGGCGACCGCCGCGCTCGACCTCGATCACGCGCGTGGTCGCTCCGCTGCCGTTGTGCGCGGGCATCCAGACGTAGTCGTCGGGGTCGACCGGATCCTGCGGGATGAAGCTCGCGTCGACGAGGTTGATGCCGAACGTCGGTCGCGAAGGGACCAGCGCGTCGAAATAATGGATCGGGAAGTTGCTGCAGATGCCGCCATCGGAAAACCACACGCGCTCGGCGACGCTGAGCCAGGCGCCGCGCCGCGCGGGATCGGGATACCGGCGCTGGCGCCACAGCGGCACCGCCGAGAGCAGCAGCGGGAATGCGAGGCTCATGCGCAGCGGCACGAGCACGGGCAGGTCCTGCATCGCGGGCAGGCGATAGCGGCCCGCGAGCACGCCACCCTCGATGCGGCCGGGCGAATCGGCGATCAGCGCGTCGACGACGATCGGCGGGAACAGGCGACGCATCTCGGCTTCATCGAAGCAGAACGCCTCGTTCTCGAGCGGAAAGCTGTAGGGCCTGCCATGGCTGAGCGACGTCGTCATCAGGCGCAGGTCGATCGCGCGCAGCCCTGCGCGGTGGCAGGCCTCGGCCGCGATGTAGTCGGTGCGTCCGCCGGGTCCGCGCCAGAGGTCACCGAAGCGCAGCGGGCGGTCGGCGGGCAGCCCCGCGAGCGATTGCAGCGTCGCGTGCAGCCACGGCGTCAGCGAGTCCGCGTCGCCGAGGCCGGAGCACAGGCCGTAGCCGTTGGCCGGAATGCGCCGCAGCGCGCTCAGCACGATCGCGCTCGCGAGCGCGACAAGGTAGACCACGGTCGCGACGAAGATGCCCGCGAGCAGCGCAGCCCACGAGACCGGATCGTCCCAGACGAAGTCGGTGCGCGCGAACAGCAGCATGAAGGCCGCCGCGACAACCGCGAGCGCGAGCAACGCGGTCGCCGGGAAACTGCGTACGGCCGCGAGCAGCCAGCGCCACGCGGCGAGGCCCCAACGCGGCTTTTTCGGCATCAGGCCCGCAACGAGCAAGTCGAACAGTTCGCGCGTCGACGCATCCGGCTGGAACAGGCCGAACAGCCGCGTATCGCCTTCGCGGCCCTCCTCCACGGGACTCGCGAGTTCGTCCGGCAAAGCGGCGAGGCGATCGAATCCGCCCCCTGCGCGTCCGTACTCGGCCGCCGCTGCCGCGGCCGCCGCGATCGCACCCGCGGACGCGCCGCCGAGCGCACGCAACCGGTAATGCCGCGCGAGTTTCGCGATCGCGCGCGGATAGACGATGCCGCTCGTGATGCCGCCCTTCATGACGACGTCGCATTCGGGATGCTGCACGCCTGCCGTCGGTTCCATGTGCGGCCCTCGCCATCGCGCTTCATCGCGCGCGGACACGATACCGCCGCCGACCCGTCGCCGCCGCGGCGTGCGCCACGGACCGCGCGTCGTCTCGCGCGCTGCCCCGCCCCGGCGCGTCAGCCGCGCGGCGCGGAAGCCCGATCGGCGCTTCGCGGTGGCCCGCGCCGCGGAGGCCGCATGTCGGGGCCGCCGTGCGCGGCGATCCGTTCGAACAGGTCGCGCACGAGCGGCGTCGAACGCGGTTGATCGGCATTGGCCATCACGACCACGACCCATCCGGATTCGCGTGTCGCCCAGAACTCGACGCCGACGCCGGGCGCGCCGCCCGGATGACCCCAGACGAGGTCTCCACCCGCTGCGTAACGCAGGATGCCGAGTCCCTGCGGCGCACGCGTGCCTTCGGGCGGCGCAACCGCTGCGAACAGGAGGTCGAGCGACCTCGGCGCGAGCAGCACGCCCGATGCGAGCGCGCGCTGGAAGCGCAGCAGGTCGCGCGGCGTCGAATAGCCGCCGCCAGCGGAACCGCCGCGCGGCTCGGGCATCGGCAGCAAGCGCCCACGGTCCGGCCCGGTGCCGCCCGCATGCGGACGCGCGGCGCCGTCGGCGAGGCCGTCGAGCGCGAAGTATCCGCTTGCGTCCATGCGCGCCGGCGCGAACACGTGGCGGGTGATGTAGGCGTAGAAGTCCTCGCCCGAGACGGCCTCGACGACGAGGCCGAGCAGCAGGTAGCCGCTGTTGCTGTAGCGCCACGCGCTGCCCGGCTCGAATTCGGGTTCGTCGAGCAGCAGCGGCCGGTAATCGGACAGCACCTGCAGGCGCGGGCGCAGCGCATCGAACGCGAGGCCCCAGTACGCGCCGAGGCCGGACGTGTGCATCAGCAACTGGCGGATCGTCACGCGCTCGCGCACGCTCGCGACAGGCCAATCGCGCAGGTAGCGCCCGACGGGCGCGTCGAGGTCGAGCGCTCCGGCCTGCGCGAGTTGCAGAATCGCGACGATCGTGAACAGTTTTCCGGTCGAGGCGAGGTTGAAGCGTGTGTCCGCGCGCACCGGCACGCCGCTGGCGGGATCCGCGAGCCCGATTGCTGCTTCGTATCGCACCCGCGTGCCGTCGGCGACGAGCACGCTGCCGCTGAAACCTTCGGCGGCCGCCTGCGCGACGCGCTCGGCGAGCGCGGCCTCGAGCGCGCTCGCCTCGGCATCGGCGAGCACGGGCGCTCCGCCGAACGCGCACGCGATACCGAGGAAAACGGCGGGCAGGGTCGTTCGGCGCATTGCAGGGGATCCCGTACGGAAGACGACACGCGCGGCGTGCCGCTGCCGCGCGCGCCTGCAGGCCGATTGTGTCCGATGCGGGTCGCGCGGGCGCGCGCGCAGCGGGCGCCTAATCGTGTTCGGGCAACGGCTTGCCGCGCAGGCGCTGGAACAGCGTGACGACGCCGAGCACGAGCGCGCCCGCGACGATGCCGACCAGCGCGTTCGCGAGTGC
This sequence comes from Pseudomonadota bacterium, assembly GCA_023430685.1. GTDB lineage: Bacteria > Pseudomonadota > Gammaproteobacteria > Xanthomonadales > Rhodanobacteraceae > Dokdonella_A. The sequence continues at coordinate 20,654 of JAEYZH010000153.1, forward strand.
GCCGACGACGCTCGCCCAGCCGCCTTGCGGCAACACGCCCTCGATCGCATGGTGCAGCGGCGGCACGCTGTGCACGAGGATGCCGCCGCCGACGAGGAACATCGCGGCCGTTCCCGCGAATGAAAGACCCTTCATGAGCCAGGGCGCCGACGCGAGGATCGCGCGGCCGATCGCCGCGGCGGCGCGGCCCTTGCGCGTGAGCCAGAGGCCGAGGTCGTCGAGCTTCACGATGCCCGCGACCAGTCCATACACGCCGACCGTCATCGCAAGCGCGATCGCGACGAGAACGAGCACCTGCTGCAGGAACGGCTGGCCGCCGACGACGCCGAGCGAGAGCACGATGATCTCGGCCGACAGGATGAAGTCGGTGCGGATCGCGCCCTTGATCTTCTGCTTCTCGATCGCGAGCACGTCGACGTCGCCTTCGACCAGCGCACGCCGGTGCTCGGCGCGGTGCGCCTCTTCCTCCTCCTTCGAATGCAGGAATCGGTGCGCGAGCTTCTCGACGCCCTCGTAGCAGAGGAACGCGCCGCCGATCATCATCAAGGGCGTGATCGCCCACGGCAGCCACGCGCTGATCGCGAGCGCGGCCGGCACGAGGATCGCCTTGTTCAGCAGCGAACCGCGCGCGACCGCCCACACCACCGGCAGCTCGCGGCTCGCGCTGACGCCGGTGACCTGCTGTGCATTGAGCGCGAGGTCGTCGCCGAGCACGCCCGCGGTCTTCTTCGCGGCGACCTTGGTCAGCACGGAAACATCGTCGAGCACGCTCGCGATGTCGTCGAGCAGCAGGAACAGGCTTCCACCGGCCATGCGTCGGGATTCCTCGGGTCAGGGGCGCTGATTCTCGCCGATCACGAAGGCGACTGCGCGTCGACCGCCAGTCCGTGCCGCGCGAGCACCGAACGGACCGGCGCGGTCTCGCGCTCGAGCTCGTCGCTGCGCGGCACCACGCGCGGACGCGCGTCGAGCGTGCAGCGCACCGCGCGCGCGAGCAGCGCGGCGTGCGACTGCGCGAGCGCCGACGCATCGCCGGGGTCGAGCACGCCGGCCGTGCGGGCGGCGACGACCAGGTCGGCCGAGTTGCCGCTCGCGAGCAGCGCCGGATGGCTTGCCGCGTGGCGCAGCACCAGCCACTGCAGCAGGAACTCGATGTCGACGAGCCCGCCTGCGCCCTGCTTGAGGTCGAAGCGTGCCGCGTCGGAACGGTCGCGTTCGGCGCGCCAGCGCTCGCGCATCGCGGCGATGTCGCCGAGCAAGCTATCGGGATCTCGATCGACCGCGAGCAGTTCGGCGCGCAGGAGCGCGAAGCGGCGCGACAGCGCGGCATCGCCCGCGATCGCGCGCGCGCGCACCAAGGCCTGCAGCTCCCAGGTCCAGGCGCGCTCGCGCTGGTAGGCCGCGTAGGCATCGAGGCTCTGCACCAGCATACCCTTGCTGCCGTCGGGCCGCAGGCGCACGTCGACTTCGTAGAGCCGACCCGAGCGCGTGAGCATGCCGAGCAGGTGCACGATGCGCTGCGCGAGCCGCGCGTACCAGCGGGTGCCGTCGATCGGCTTGGGCCCGTCCGATTCGCCGCGCGCTCGCGCCGGATCGTAGAGGAACACGAGGTCGAGATCGGAGCCGAAGCCGAGCTCGGCGCCGCCGAGGCTGCCGTAGGCGACGACTGCAAGTCCGGAGGGTGAGGCAGCGGCCAGCGAGCGCGCCGCGCCTGTGGACGCGGCCACCGTCGCGCCCGCGAGCAACGACGCATCGCCCCGGGGCCATCCGTGCGCCGCCGCGAGTTCGCGTTCGGCGATGCGCAACACCGCGCGCAACACCGAGGCGGCCACTTCGGACAGGTTGCGCGCGGCGGTGATCGCGTCGAGGCGCCGGCCGATGAACGCGAGGCCGATGCGGAACAGCGCCGACTGGCGAACTTCCTGGATCGCATCGATCTCGGCCTCGGGGTCGGCGTCGCCGAGGGTCGCGAGCCGGCGTGCGAGTTCGTCGTCGAGGTCACGCGCGGGCATCGCGTCGACGCGATCGTCGAACAGGTCGTCGAGCAGCATCGGATGCGCCACCACGCGATCTGCAAGGAACGCACTCGCGGAGAACACCGCGGCAAGCCGCTTCATCGCGGCCGGCTGTTCGTCGAGCAGCGCGAGATAGACCGAGCGACGCGCGACCGCCTGCACGAGACGCAGCAGGCGCACCAGGCAGCGCAGGGGTTCGGGCTGCGCTGCCGCCGCGGCGAAGATCGCGGGCATCACGCGATCGAGTCGCTCGCGCGCGCGCGCCGACATCGTGCGCAGCGCGCTGCCGCCGACCAGGGCTTCGAGCTCGGCCACCGCTTCGCCCGCGGGCGCGAAACCCGCGGACTCGAGCATCGCCGGGTCGATGCCGTCGCCTACGACGAGCCGGCGCCAGAACGCCGGCCATTCGGCCTGCTCGCGACGCGCGTCGCCACGCGCCTCGACCGCCATCAACGCGGCGAACTCCTCGGCGACCGCGCCCCGATGCGCCTCGAGTTCGCGCGCGAGCGCCTCCCAGTCGCGATGCCCCAGCGCGAGCGCGATGCGTTCGCGCGTCGCGGCGTCGACCGGGATCTCGTGCGTCTGCTGGTCGCCGAACATCTGCACGCGGTTCTCGAGCCGGCGCAGGAACCGGTACGCCTCGCGCAGGCGCCGCGCGCGGCCACCCGGGATGAAGCCGAGTTGCTCGCAGGCCGCAAGCGCGGGCAACAGGCCGCGCACGCGCAGCGTCGGCTCGCGCCCGCCGCGGATCAGCTGCACGAGTTGCACGATGAACTCGATCTCGCGGATGCCGCCCGGACCGAGCTTGAGATGGTCGGACAGATCCTTGCGCGCGACCTCGGCATCGATCAGCGCCTTCATCTCGCGCAGGCCTGCGAACGCGCCATAGTCGAGGTAGCGCCGGAACACGAACGGGCGCAACGTGTCGAGCATGCGCGCGCCCGCGGCGCGATCGCCGGCGGCCGGTCGTGCCTTGATCCACGCATAGCGTTCCCAGTCGCGCCCCTCGCGCTGGAAGTACTGCTCCATCGCGATGAACGAGAGCGCGGGCCGACCTGCATTGCCGAACGGGCGCAGGCGCAGGTCGACGCGGTAGACGTAGCCATCCGCATCGCGCCCCGCGATCAGCGCAACCAGCGCCTGGCCGATGCGCGCGTAGTACGCACCGGCGTCGAGCGGACGTGCGCCATCGCTGCTGCCGCCTTCGGCGTACGCGAACACGAGATCGACATCGGACGAGAAGTTGAGCTCGCTGCCGCCGAGCTTGCCGAGCGCGAACACGACCAGGCGCTGGGGTTGCCCGTTCGCCGCGCGCACCACGCCGTGGCGCTGCGCGACCTCGTGTTCGGCGCCACGCAGCGCGGCCTCGAGGCAGGCATCGGCGAGCACCGAGGCGCCTGCGAGCGTGGTTTCCACGCCGTCGGCGCCGTTGACGTCGCGCCAGATCAGCCGCAGCGCTTCGCGCAGGCGGAAGCGGCGCAGTTCCAGCCGCAGCTCGTCGCCTTGCAACGCCATCAAGGGACCGGCGCGTGCGTCGGCATGGCGGGGGTCACTCATCAGCAGCAGCAAATCGGGCCCGAGCAGGCCAGGATCGCGCAGGAAGCTCTGGTACGCGAAATCGCTTGCGAGCAGCACGCGCTGCAGGTGGTCGTCGACGCCCGCGTCGTCGTGGAACGGCACGGCGGCCTCGCGGCACGCGGCCTCGAGCCGTGACAGGCGATCGTTCAGGAAAGCGGCGACCGGGCGCGGCCACTGGGCGGGTTGCAGCATGCGCTGATTGTGGCAGCAGCCGGCGCGTCGCGTCAGCCGCAGCCGGCGCCCGCGCGACACCGATCCTGACGATCGGTTAACGCGCCGTTGCCGCTGTCATGGCATTGTCGCGCCCCTGTCATGAGAACGACCCTTTTCCCCTCGTTCACCGCCCGCTGGCTCGGGCGCCCGCCGCTCCTGCGCGAAAGCGTGGGCGTGGTCGCGTGCGTGCTGATGCTGATGCTGCTGGTGGCGCGACTGGACCCGGGGATCGAACTGTCGGGAGCCGGGCTGCGCGACGGCCTGCGGCTGCTGATGCTGAACATGGTGCCGGCACTCGCGCTGTTCTCGCTGCTGCTCGCGCTGACGCGGCGACTCCTGCTGTCGAGCTGGCTGGTGCTGCTGTCGATCGGCGCGCTGTACGGCGCCAACACCGCCAAGCTCGGCATGCTCGAAACCCCGCTGCTGCCGGCTGACCTGCGTTTCCTCGCCGAGCCCGGCCCCGCGATCGAGCTGTTCTCCAAGTACCTGCACGTCGACGCGTTGCGCTGGGTGCTGATCGCGATCGGCGCGGCGCTGACCGTCGCGCTCGTGCGCGAGCGCCCGCTGAAGGCCTTGGCCGGGTGGCGTGCGCTGGCGCTCGGCGCCGCGACCTGCGTGCTGGGTGCGAGCCTGATGGCCGGCGCCTCGCCGTGGCGTCGCGTGTACCAGTCGGCCGAAGCGACGTTCCAGCCGTGGGCGCTGACCGAAAGCTCGGTGCACACCGGACTGATCGGCAGCCTGCTGCTGTACCACTGGCAGATCGGCGGCGGCGACGTGCCGTCGGCCGACCGCGCGGCCGCGGTCGCGCTGCTCTCGGCGCATGCGCCCGAGCTGCGTGCAGGCCTCGCGAACGCGACGCGCGCCGAGGAGCTGCCCGACATCGTCGTGGTGCAGAGCGAATCGCTGTTCGACCCGGCGCGCCTCGAAGGCGTGCTCAGCGGGCGCTGGCTGCCGCAGTTCCATCGCCTCGCGCGCAAGTCGAGCCATGGCGAGCTGACCGTGCCGACCTTCGTCGGCGGCACGATCCGCACCGAGTTCGAGGTGCTGACCGGCGCTCCGCTCGCGAGCCTCGGCGGCGTGCAGTACCCGTGGCTGGAGCTGTCGCTCGACCACTACCCGGGCATCACGAGCGTGCTCGGCGAGCGCGGTTACCGCCGCCTCGCGGTGCATCCGAACGCGGCCGCGTTCTGGAACCGCTCGCGCGCCTATCCCGCGCTCGGCTTCGACCGCTTCATCGATGGCAGCGCGTTCGATCCGGAACGCATCGTCGGCCTGTTCACCTCCGACGAGGCGATGACCGACCGCGTGCTCGAGGAGCTCTCCGACGACGGCCCGCCGCAATTCCTGTTCGCGGTGAGCATGGAAAACCACGGTCCATTCGACTGGCGCCCGAACCTCGACCAGGAGCGTCTCGCGAAACTGCCGATGCCCGAGCAGCTCGACGCGGGCGGCCGCCTGTGGTTCGGCAATTACCTGTACCTGCTCGACGACGCCGACCGCGAACTCGGCCGCCTCGCGAACGCATTGGCCAAGCGCGAGCGGCGCACGCTGCTGCTGTTCTACGGCGACCACCTGCCGGGGCTTGCGCCCGTGTACTTCCAGCTCGGCTTCGACGATGGCCGCGATGCAGACCAGCAGCCGGTGCCGTGGCTGCTGTTCGACAGCAAGAATCCGCGCCAGCATCGCCGTGACGCGCATGCGTGGATGCTGCCGGCGCTGCTGCTCGACGCGGCCGGCATCCGCGACGACGCCTACTTCAACCTGCTCGCCTCGCTCGCGCGCTCGCCGGACTTCGACCCGGACGATCCTGCCACCGCCGCCGGCATGCACGCGATCGCGCGCCTGCACCTGCGCGGCGAACTCGACGACGTGCTCGGCGAAACGCTCGGCCTCGCGGCGCTGCCCGGCAGCGCACCCGACCGCGGCTGATCCGCGCCGCGTCCCGAAGTCGGTAGCCGGGCCCCTGCCCCGCGCACGATCCAGCCCGCGCTAGACTGAGGCGTGTCCCAACCGGGCCCGTTCCGGCGTTCACGCAGGAATGACCGACTTCGCGAGCCTTGCATGAGCGCGACACGACCGGAGCTGCGCGAACTGTTCGAAGCGGCGCTGGCCCAGCCCGAGGCCGCGCGCGCGCAGTGGCTCGACGTACATTGCGAGGACGCCGCCACGCGCGCGACGATCCTGCGCATGGTCGCGGCCGATGGCGACGGCACCGCCGCGCGCCTGATCGACACGCCGGTCGAACAATTGTTCGAGCGTGTCGGCGAAGGCGCTGCCGAACGCCCGCCGCCCGGCACGCGCATCGGTCCGTACACGCTCGACGAGGCGCTCGGCGAGGGCGGGTCCTCGATCGTGTTCCGCGCGACGCGCGAACAGGCCGGCGTGCGCCAGAGCGTCGCGCTGAAGCTGTTGCGGCGAGGGCTCTTCACGGCCGAGGAGCATCGCCGATTCCGTGCCGAACGCCACGCGCTCGCGCAGTTGCGCCACCCCGGCATCGCGCAGCTCATCGAGGGCGGCGTCACCGACGCGGGCATTCCGTACATCGCGCTCGAACTCGTCGATGGCGAACCGATCACCGACCACGTGCGCCGGCACGCGCTCGACCTGCGCCGGCGCCTCGCGCTGTTCGTGCAGGTGTGCCGCGCGGTCGAAGCCGCGCACCGCGCGCTGATCGTGCATCGCGACCTCAAGCCCTCGAACGTGCTGGTCACGCACGAGGGCAACGTCAAACTGCTCGACTTCGGCATCGCCAAGCTGCTCGAACCCGACGCCGACGCGCACGCGACGCACACGCTGCAACGCGCGATGACGCCGGCCTACGCCGCGCCCGAGCAGTTCCAGGACGGACCGATCACGACCGCGACCGACGTCTACGCGCTCGGCGTTCTGCTGGCCGAGCTCATGACCGGCCGCCGGCGCGGCCACGGCGACACGCGCACGCCGTCCTCGCAGGTCGACCAGGACACCGGGCCCGGCGTGCTGCCCGCGCCGCCCGCGAAGACGCGCCGGCAGCTGCGCGGCGACCTCGACAACATCGTGCTGAAGGCGACCGCCGAGGAACCGGAGCGCCGCTACGCCTCGGCCGGCGCGTTCGCCGAGGACGTGCTGCGCCACCTCGACGCGCGACCGGTGCAGGCGCATCCGCCATCGGCGTGGTACCGCACGCGCAAGTTCGTCGCGCGGCATCGCGGCGGCGTGGTGACGACCGCTGCGTTCCTGCTCGCGGTGTTCGCGGCGCTCGGTGTCGCGCTGTGGCAGACCAGTGTCGCGCGCGAGCAGGCGCGCCTCGCACGCGACCATGCGCAGCGCGCGCAGGCGGTGCGCGACCTGCTGGTCGACCTGTTCGATGCGGAGATCCCGTCGCGCCCGCGCGGCGAGATGCCGGGCACGGCCGAACTGCTCGAACTGGGGACCGAACGCGCGCTCAGCGACCTCGCGGCGACGCCCGCCGTGCAAGGCGAACTGCTGGTCGCGCTCGGGCGCGTCTACGACCACCTCTCCCTGCCCGACCAGGGCGAGCGCGTGCTCGATGCGGCGGTGGCGGCGGCACGCCGCGTCGACCCGCCGGATCGCGCCCTGCTCGCCGCGGCGCTCAGCGAGCGCGGCGAACTCGACGTCTCGCGCAACCGCTACCCCGAAGCGCTCGCGTTCCTCGAGCAGGCGATCGCGCTGCAGCGCGAGGTCGCACCCGAAAGCCTCGCGCTCGCGCTGAGCCTGGACCGCCAGTCGCACGCGCGCAGCCAGATCGGGGAGCATGCGGCCGCGATCGCGGGCTACCGCGAGGCGCTCGCGATCCGCGAACGCCTGTTGCCCGCCGACGATGCCGAGATCATCAACAGCTACGACTCGCTGACGAACGCGCACCTGCGCGCGGGCCAGCCGCGCGAGGCCTTGCCATTGTCGCAACGCGCGGTCGCCGGCGCGCGCGCGAAGTTCGGCGAGAACCACGTGAAGACCGCGCATTACCTCAAGAACCAGGCGACCACGCAGGCTGCGCTGCGCAATTTCGCGGAGGGTGCGCGGCTCACCGCCGAGGCCGTCGCGATCGAGCGCACGCTGTATCCGAAGCGCAGTCCCGACCTCGTCAACGGCCTCAACAACCTCGGCGTGATGAACCTCACGCTGGGCCGGCTCGTGGCTGCACGCGAAGTGCTCGCGGAAGGTCGCGACATCAACGAGGAAGCCGGGCGCGGCGTGTCGATGGGCCAGACCTTCGTGCTCGGCAACCTCGCGCGCGTCGAGCAGGCGCTCGGTGACGATGCGCAGGCAGCCGCGCTGCTCGAGCGCGCGATCGCGATCGCGACCGAAGTGGTCGGTGAAGCGCACGCGCGCACGCGTTCGCTCGTCGTGCAGCGCGACGGCCTCGCGCTGGAAGCGCCCGGCGCCGACGCGGCCGTGGTCGAGGCGCGCATGCGCGAAGTGCTCGCGCATGCGGACGGACTCGGCCAGTTCCGCGCGCGCACCGAAGTCGAAGCCCGGCGCGTGCTTGGTCAAGCGCTCGCGGCGCTCGGGCGCGACGACCAGGCCGCAGTCGAACTCTCCGCTGCAGTCGCGTTGTTGCCGTCGACCCAGGTCGACCCGCTGCTGTTGCCCACCGTCGTGACACTCGCGCAATGGCAGCGCGCGCACGCCGGAGAAGCCGACGCCGAAGCGTTGCTGCGCACCTGGATCCAGCGAGCGTGCGCCGAATGGCCCGCGACGCACCCCGCGATCGCGAGCCTCGACCTCGAACTCGCCGAACTGCTGCACGCGCGCGGCGCGCCCGAAGCACGCGAGTTCGCGGCCGCCGCGCGCGCAGGTTTCTCTGAACTCCCGGCGACGCATCCCTCGCAACGGCGCCTCGCCGCGCTCGCACCCGCGCGCTAGGCGCGGCGTCCGCTTCTGCCCTTGCGCTGGTGCTGCTTCCCCCGCTTGCGGGGGAGATGCAGCGCAGCGGCAGAACGGGGGCGCGCTTGAGTTTCATGTTGATGTTGATCGTGTTGCGGCTTCGCGCGGCGTGAGCGAAGATCAAGAGCGCCCCTCATCCGCCCCTGCGGGGCACCTTCTCCCGCAAGCGGGAGAAGGAGAAACCGAAGACACCGCGCAAGCAGCTGCCTCTGCTTCCCCCGCTTGCGGGGGAAGATGCCGCGAAGCGGCAGAAGCGGGCCGCTCTTGATCTTGATCTTGCGAGTACGCGCGAACATCAAGAGCTGCCCTCATCCGCCCCTCCGGGGCACCTTCTCCCGCAAGCGGGAGAACGCAGCATTCCGACGCTGGGCCAATCGAAAAGCTTCAGGCTGCGCGCTTCTGCCCGGCCTCCGCGAGGATCGCCTGCGCGACCCACTCGCCGCTTTCGACGCCGCCTTCCATGAAACCCTGGTTGTCGAACGCGCAATGCTCGCCGGCGAAATGCAGGTTGCCGACGCGCTCGCCCATTGCGCCGCGCAGCGTGGTCCACTGTCCCGGGCGGAAGCACGCATAGCTGCCGAGCGACCACGGATGGCTCGGCCAGTGGAAGCGCGCCTCGCGCATGCCTGCGCGCGCACTGCCGATGCCCGGGTAGATCGCCTCGAGCTGCCGCACGGCGTCGTCGGCCTGCTGCTTCGGGGTGCCGTCGCCGATCGCGACGCCGTGGCGGCCCCCGCAGAAGTTGGTCAGGATGCCCGCCGCGCCGGGCTGCATGCGGCTGGTTTCCCACGTCGTCTGCAGCGGCAGATCGCTGTAGCTCGCGCCGCTGCTCGCGTGGCGCGTGCGCCAGACGCGCTCATCGAAACCGATCATGAGCTTGGCATTGGTGCCGTAGCCGAGTTCGGCGATCGCGCGGCGCTTCGCGCGCGGCAGGTCGACGTCGAGGCGTACCTGGCGCAGCGTCGTGAACGGCACGGCGAGCACCACCTGCGAGGCGCGCGCCTCGAATGCGCCGGCACCGCGCTTGAACGAGAGCACGTAGCGGCCGTCACCGTCCTCGCGCACGGCTTCGAGCACCGCGCCGGTCTCGATCGCATCGCCGAGCTTCGCGCCGAGCCCCTGCACGATCCGGTCGTTGCCGCCGCGCACGTGGAAACGCTCGTCGCTCTCGCCGAAAATCCGGAACGCCTCGGTGCCCGGGTCGATGAAGGTCAGGAAGTTCAGCGCCGACTGCTCGTCGCACTCGAGGCCCATCTCGGTCGTGTAGGCGACCTCGATGAGCTCGCGCAACCAGCCCGATGCACCCTGGCGGTCGAGCCACCGCGTCATCGATTCGAGGTCGAGCCGTTCGGCGCCGCCGGGCGCGGCGTAGGTGATCTGCTCGTCCGGCAGCGTCGCCGCATCGCGCGCGATCGCGTCCGCGAGCGGCGCGAACGCCTGCACGATCTCGTGCTCGGCGTAGCGTCGGCCGCCGTGGAACCAGATGTCGCCGAAGCCCGCGGTCGGATCCTGCGCGAGGTCGTCGAGTTCGAGGCCGAGTTCGGCCGCGAGCGTGCGGATGCGCGCGTGCCCGGAGTCGATGAGTTCGCCGCCGAGTTCGCACACCTGCCCATCCGCGAAGTGGCCGCGCAGCGACAGCATGCGGCCACCGATGCGCGATTGCGCCTCGTAGACGCGAACGCCGCGGCCGGCCTCGCGCAACCGATGCGCGCAGGCGAGTCCAGCGATGCCCGCACCGACGATCACGACGTCCTCGCCGGGCGCTGTCGCACGCGGCAACGGCACGCGCGCGCAGGCCGCGAGCGTGAGCAGTCCGGCCGCGCCCGCTGCCTGTTGCACGAAACGGCGTCGGCCCGCGTCGATGCGGTGCTCGCGCTCGCGCGCGACGAGTTCGTCGAGCGGCTCGCCGGTGCGGCGCGCGATCGCCGCGAGCGCGGCGGTGCGTCGCAGCAGGTCCACGAGTGCGGTGCGTGCCATGGCCGTCCCCTCCCCGGGATGTCGTGCGCGCAGCCTAGCGCGATGGCGGCGATGTCGCCACGGCGGCACCCGAATGCAACCGCATGGCCCCTGCCGCTGCCTGATCGCGTGATCCGTTGGATACGCACTCAAGCGAAGGAACCCGGTGATGACCCTGCCTCCACCCAGCGGCCGCGCGCGCACGATCCAGCCGATGGTCCGGGCCGCCGCGCTGGCTGCCTGCCTTGCGGGCGTGCCTGCGGCCGCCGACACGGTGCTCGTCTCGGTCGCGCTCGATCCGGCCGACGGCGGCAACGACCACGTGCTGCCGACGCCCTCGCTGTCGGCGGACGGACGCTACGTCGCATTCACGTCGTGGGCATCGAACCTCACCGATCCGATGCCGAATCCGAACGACGACCAACCCGACGTGTACGTGCGCGACCTGCTGCTCGGCACGACCGTGCGCATCAGCGACCCGGCCGACGGCGGCGACTACGCGAATGCGCGCAGCACCTCGCCGTCGATCTCGGCGAACGGTCGCATCGTCGCCTTCGTGTCGCATGCGAGCGATCTGATTCCGGACGACCCGCCGGGCTTCGGCAGCGACATCTACGTGCGCGACCTCGACGGCGGCGGGATCGAGCGCGTCACGCTCGCGCTGGACGGCACCAGCGCGCCGAACGGCGCCAGTTCCAGCCCCGACCTCTCGGCCGACGGACGCATGGTCGCGTTCCACTCGAGCGCGAGCGACCTCGCCGCCGGCGACGTCCAGGACAACCACGACGACATCTTCGTGCATGACCGCGTGACCGGCACCACGACCAGGCTGACGCCGGGCTCGGATCTCTTCAGCCACGCGCCGGCGATCTCCGCCGATGGGCAGCACGTCGCGTTCCACAGCCGGGCGACCAACCTCGTGGCGGGCGACGTGAACGGCCGCGATGACGTGTTCGTGCGCCACCTGCAGTCGGCCAGTACGCAGCTCGTCAGCGTGGCTGCCGACGGCGGCAGCGCCGACGGCCACAGCGACTCGGCCGCGATCTCGGCGAGCGGGCGCTACGTCGCCTTCACGAGCAGTGCGACCGACCTCGTCGCAGACGACGGCAACGACTTCGTCGACGTGTTCGTGCGCGACCTGGAGGCCGGCACCACCACGCTGGTATCGCGCGGGCACGACGGATCGCCCGCCGATGAACATTCCTACGACCCGTGCATCTCCGACGACGGCTCCATCATCGCGTTCCATTCCGACGCGTCCAATCTCACCGTGGATGACGCCAACGGCAGCGGCCGCGACGTGTTCGTCCACGACTTCGCAAGCGGCGTCACCTGGCGCGCGCACAGCGCGCTCGACGACGGCGCCGGCAACGGCATCGCGGAGAACTGCGGGCTATCCGGCGACGGTCGCCGGCTCGCGTTCGAATCGACCTCGAGCGATCTCGTCGAATCCGACCCCAATGGCGCGGTCAACGACATCTTCCGCACGGACATCGCCGGCGATCGCATCTTCGCCGATGGTTTCGACTGAGCGGCAGGCACTGGCGCGGCTGGCCCCTGCGGCCGCGCTGCGTCGTGGATGGAGTCACGCCACAGGGGGACTTCGCGCATGACCATCCGGGATTCCGCGTTTCACGTCGGGCTTGCCTGCCTCGCACTCGCATTGCCGTGCGGCGCGGCACATGCCGAAGACGGCGACCCGGATCCGACCTTCGACACCGATGGCCGTGCATGGCACGTATGGTCCGCGGAATTCGTGCAGGCCGAGACGACCGCGGTCGCGACGCTCCGCGACGGCAGCGTCGTCGCAGCGGGGTGGATCGATCGCGGAAACGACAACCGCGACTTCGCGCTCGTCAAGTTCCGCAGCGACGGCAGCCTCGACACCGCGTTCGGTAACCAGGGCACGCAGGTAGTCGCGTTCGACCTCGTCGCGGGCGGAGACGACCGCGCTTTCGGCGTATTCGAACGGTCCGACGGCAAGTTGCTGGTCGCCGGATCCGCCGGACTCGACGCGCCGCCGTATGTGCTCCCGGCCAGCCTGCGCCTGCATGCGAACGGTCAGCTCGACGCGACCTACGGCAACGGCGGCAAGGCGTGGGTGGCCGCCTACCCCTGGGCTTTCCCGAGCTTCGTGTTCGCGCATGCGGCGCTGGATGCCGCGGGACGCCTCGTGCTCGCCGGGCTGTGTTCAAGTTGCGGACAAGGCGGATTGCCCGATCTCGTCGCGATGCGCCTGACCACCACGGGCGCGGCGGACACGACGTTCGGCGACGACGGCTGGGCGAGTTTCGGCCGCGAGGGTCCGGACGGGTCGTGGATGGTCGAGCGCACGAGCGGCATCGCGATCGATCGCCAGGGTCGCGTGCTGCTCGCAGGACACGAGGAAACGTATACCGACCCGGACGAACGCCAGCGCCCGCTGCTGCTGCGCCTCACGCCACAAGGCATGCCGGACGCGACCTTCGGCGACGACGGGCTCGTCGTGCTCGACATGCTCGGAAGCTGGGACGCGGCCGCGCTCGCGGCTGATCCGGGCAACGATTCGGTGGTGCTCGCACTCAACACGACCAACATGCCGACGGTGGTGCCGGCGACATTCCTCGTGCGCGTGCGCAGCACAGGCGTGCCCGATACCGTGTTCGGAGACGGTGGACTGGTCGCACTGGAATGGGCCGAGGGCAATGCGGTGCATGCACTCGCGATCGACGCGGAACGTCGCATCAACGCGGCCGGCTGGGTCGACCCCGACGGCGCCGCGCAGGCCTACTTCTTCGCCGCGCGCGTGCTGCATGGCGGCAGCCTCGACGCATCGTTCGACGGCAACGGCGTGCGCCAGCTCGCGATGCCGATCGACACCAACACGCATGCGCGTGCGTCGGCCATCGGCCTGTCGGGTGGCCGGCCGGTGCTCGCTGGCTCCCTGTTCGACGTGGTCGGCGCGCGCCATGCGACAGGCGTCGCGCGCCTGCAGTCGGACCGGATCTTCGCCAGCGGACTGGAGCCTTGAGCGCGCGCGGGTCGAATGGACCGATCGCGTTCGATCGGCTGCGGGACGGTGTTCGGATGTTGGCCCCGGACGCCGCGCGCGACCGTGGTAGTGCATGACGCGGCACTCCGCCGCGTCCCCATCTGGGAGATGAAGCCGTGGACTGGAAACACCTGTTGTTCTCGTTCGAAGGACGCGTGGGGCGCGGACCGTACTGGGGGTTGTTCGTCGCATCGCTCGTGCTGTTCGGCGTGCTCGGCGGCGCCAGCGTGATGAGCATGTTCAACGGCACCGATCCGGCGGCCGCCGCCGGCGGCATGAGCACCGCGATGACGGTCGCTGCGCTGCTGTTCCTGTGGCCCGCGCTCGCGATCCAGGCCAAGCGCTGGCACGATGTCGACAAGTCGGCCTGGTGGATCCTGATCAACCTCGTGCCGGTGGTCGGCGGCCTGGTCGCGCTGGTGTTCAACGGCATCGTCGCGGGCACGCCGGGCGCGAACCGCTTCGGTGCGCCGCCGGCGGCTGCCGCGCCCGCGCGCGCGAGCACCGCCTGAGCGCATCATGTACGGCCCTGCCACGGGGCTTCCCGCTCCGTGGCAGGCATCGCGAGGAAGCTGCATGTCGCACGTGTCGAACACCCGCCGCTTTTCGCCGGCGCCCTGCCTCGCCGTTTCCTTGCCACTCGCCCTGCTGGCCTGCATCGGCCTTGCACGCGCTGCAGACGGCGACCTCGATCCTGGATTCGACGGCGGCGTCGCCTACGCGCATTGGGCGACGCTGTCTACCACGCGCGTGCAGCTCGCCGTCGATCCAGCCGGCGCCGTGTTCGTCACCGCCGCAGCGCGCGCGAATGGCACCTCCGACTACCGGTTCGCAGCGGCGAAGTTCCGCGCCGACGGCAGCGCCGATGACAGCTTCGGTTTCCAGGGCCTGCGCACGGTCCAGATCGACCTCGTCGACGAGGGTGCGGATATCGCGCTCGGCGCCTTCGTGTTGCCGGGCTCGCGCCTGATGATGCTCGGCACCGCGGAAGTCCCAGGCAACGCCTACGCACCCGCGCTGGTCCGGCTCACCGCGGCCGGCAATGCCGATCCCGCATTTGGTTCCGAGGGCCGTCGCGTGATCGCGTCGGCACCGTGGCCGCTGGCCGACCTCGACATCCGCTTCGTCGCGCGCCAACGCGACGGCATGTACCTGTTCGGCGGGTGGGGCGACACCGCTCCGCAGCAGCGCAGTGCGATCGTCCTGCGCGTCGACGCCGACGGCACGCCCGACCCGGCGTTCGGCGATGCAGGCTGGGCGTCGCTGCCGGTGCCGTGGCCGTCGCAGTTCAAGTCGATCGCGCTCGATGCGGACGCGCGCATCGTGCTCGCGGGCTGGGATGGCGACCTCTCCAACACCGCGCACGTGCCGTTGCTCGCGCGCTTCCTGCCCGACGGCTCGCCCGATGCGTCCTTCGGCCTCGGAACCGGTTACGTGCGCCTCGTGAACGTACCTTCCGCGCCGCCGCAGGGTGGCTGGATCAGCAATGCGCTCGCGGCCGACCGCGACGGCTCGCTGCTGCTCTCGCTCACGGTTGACGAGGACCTCGACGCGATGGATGCGGGCATCGTGCGCGTGCGCGCCGACGGCACGCTCGACACGAGCTTCGGCATCGGCGGACTGCGTCCGCTCGACCTCGAGAACGGCACGCGCATCGACGCCCTCGCGGTACGCGGCGATGGCCGCATCCTGGCGACCGGCATGATCCGCCCCACCGGCGGCGGCACCGACGTGCTGGTCGCGCGCCTGCGCGCGAACGGCAGCCTCGATCCGGGATTCGATGGCAATGGCGTCGCGCGCCTCGCGCTGGAGCCGGGGATCGACGTGGCGAGCGAGCTCGCATTCAGCGCGGGCAGGCCGGTCATCGCCGGATACGTCCAACCCGGCCTCGATTTCGACGCCTTCGCATTGCGGCTGCAGTCGGACTACCTGTTCTTCGATTCGTTCGACTGAGGCAACGGTGCGCGTGACGCGCACGCCGACGCGACGCTGATCAACGCGGCGGCCGGGCCGCCACGCCTGCACGCGCACCGGCCGCAGAGGCGGACACCCGCCACACGCACCCGCCGACGTCGTCGGCGACGAGCAGCGCACCGTCGCGTGCGATCCCGACGCCGACCGGCCGCCCGTAGGCGTCGCCGTCTCCATCGAGGAATCCACCGAGCACGTCCTCGGGCGGGCCCGCGGGCTTGCCCGCGGCGAAGGGTACGAACACGACCTTGTAACCGCTCGGCACACGACGATTCCACGATCCGTGCTGGCCGACGAACGCGCCTTCGCGAAAGCGCGCGGGCAACGCATCGCCCTGCGCGAACGCGAGGCCGAGCGAAGCGGTGTGTGCGCCGAGCGCGTAGTCCGGCGCGATTGCGCGCGCGACGAGATCCGCCCGCTGGGGCTTGACGCGTGCGTCGACGTGGCGACCCCAGTAACTCCAGGGCCAGCCGTAGAAGCCGCCCTCGCGCACCGACGTGATGTAGTCCGGCACCAGGTCGTCACCGAGTTCGTCGCGTTCGTTGACCGCGACCCAGAGCGCGCCCGAATGCGGCTCCCAGGCCATGCCGACCGGATTGCGCAGGCCGGACGCGAACACGCGCGTCGAGCCATCGGCGGGATCGATCTCGAGGATCGCGGCGCGATCGCGCTCCTGCTCGATGCCGTTCTCGGCGATGTTGCTGTTCGATCCAACGCCGACGTAGAGCCGCCGTCCATCGGGGCTAGCGATCAGGCTCTTGGTCCAGTGGTGGTTGAGGTCACCGCCGGGCAGCGCCGCGACGCGCGACGCGGGCGCGTCGATCGACGCCGCCCCCTCGCGATACGCGAACCGCAGCAGCGCGTCGGTGTTCGCGACATACAGCGCGTCTTCGACCAGCGCCATGCCGAACGGCGAGTGCAGACCGGTGATGAAGTCCGACTGGACCTCGGCGACGCCGTCGCGATCGGCGTCGCGCAGCAGGCGGATGCGGTCCGCGCTCGGCGTACCCGACCCCGCGCGCTTCATCACGCGCTTCATGATCCAGCCGCGCAGTCCCTGGTTGTCGTCCTTGCGCACGGGCGCATCGGTCTCCGCGACGAGCACGTCGCCGTTCGGCAGCACATGCAACCAGCGCGGATGCACGAGCCCGCACGCGAACGGCACGACCGCGAGGCCGGCAGCGGGCTGCGGGCGCCCGCCCTCCGGCCAGCCGCGCGCGGGCGCGATGTTGACGGTGGGGACCAGGCGCGTCCGCTGCGGCTCGGGCAGGTGCGGGTCGGCTCCGTAAGTCGGCGTCGCGTTCGCGACCGGCCGGGTCGAACATGCGGCGAGCAGGGCGAGCGCAGCCGTGCAGGCGGCGACCGTGGCTGTGGGGTGCGGCATGGCACGTTCTCGCTTCGACGGCGCGATAGCGCCAGCGCGACGATCAGGCGCGCGAATTGAACCTCAGGTGAGTGCGCGCGTCGCGGCTTCAGGAATCCACTTCGACGCGCGGTCAGCCGTGGGCTCCCGCACGCGCCGGCTCAGGCGTCGAAGCCGTCGGCGAAAATGGAATCCGCGTGCGCGCCGGCTTCAACCGCGCCGATGTCGCAGGACTCGCCATCGACGGGGCGCAGATGGCGTCGCTGGTCGAGCGGGGCGAACAGGCACCAGCTCGCCTTGGCCTGGTCGATCAGCGCGCTGCCGAGCGCCGGCAGGAAGGTGTGCGTGAAGCCGCCATGGTCGCCGAGATCGCCGAGGTGCAGCTGGATCGGCGGCACGTCGACTTCGTTGCCGCCGCCGAGGCCGCAGGTATCGCCCGGTGATTCGATGTCGCCTTCGGCCTGGAACAGCACGCCGCCGCCGCCGAACGCGCAACTGCCATGGACCAGACTGTTGAACACGCGCACGTTCGCGGTGCCTCCGCGCACCGTGAGCACCGAACCCTGCGTTCCCGGAGGCAGCGAGGGCGCCTCGCGAAGCGTTGCATGGAACAACCAGAAGATCGTCGGATCGGCGCTGTTCGCGTAGACGCCGATCGCGTGCCCGAATCCGGCGCCCGCATCGGGGTGGAACGTGTTGTCGGCGAAGGTGACCTGGTTCATCACGACGTTCGCCCCGCCGAGCACGCGCACGACCGCGCCATCGAGGCCCGATCCGCCGCGGTTGCCGACGAACAGCGCGCGGTTGATGCGCCAGGCGGCGCCGTCGTCGGCCAGCAACACCGCGGGATCGCCCTCGGCGAGGCTGTCGCCGGCGACCACGTTGTCGCGGAACTCGACATCGTCCATGCGTACCGTCGCCGCGCGCTGCACGCGCAACGGACCGGTGTTGCCGATGAAGCGGGTGCGGCGGACGACGACATCGGCCGCTTCGGGAACACCGAACTGCAACGCTTCGAGCGGCCGCGCCGCGCCGCGGATCGTGCTGTCTTCGATCACCAGCGTGCCGCCGCCGTAGGCGATCACGCCCGCATCCGCGCCGGTGGTTTCGCTGCGCGACATCCGCATCGCGATGCGTTCGCCCATCACCGCGAAGAATCCGGCCCTGCTGTCGGAGAGTTCGCAGTGGCCGTCCGCGACGAGGCAGCCGACCACCTGCCCGATGTCGGATTGCCGCACGACCAGTTCGGCCTCGCCGCCCGAGCCCGTGCCCGCGACGACCTCGCCGATCGGCACCTCGACGCGCTCGAGCGTGATCGAGACCTGGTCGGGATCACCCGCGATCGCGGTGCCGCCGTTGGCGCTCCACGCGAGGTCGCGCAGCACGAAGCGCGATTGCGCGGCGACGCGCATCGCCGCAGTGGAGCCGCTCGCGACGAGGTCGGTTGCATCGCGCCCCGCGCCTGCGATCGCCACGTTGCCGTACACCGCGAGGTCGCCGCGCGTGACGAAGTACTGGCCCGTGCCGAGCAGGATCGTGTCCGGGCCAGGCGTCGCCTGCGCGGCCTCGAGCGCTTCGCGCACCGAGCAATCGGCGACGAGGCAACCGTCCGGCGCGGGATCGTCGGCGCGCGTCACGTCGAACACGTCGGCCGTCGCCGGCGCGGCGAGCGCAAGCGCGAATGGAGCGAGCAGAAGGAATCGCATCATGAATCGACGACCGCGATGTAGTGGGATGGTCCACGCAGGAACGCGCCCGCAGGGGCCAGGCGGGCGCGCTGCCGGCTCGTGGGCGGCGGGTCGGTGGCCGCTGGTGGAACCGGGGCGGGCCGCGGCGCGCGTCCAGCCTGCCAGGCCGCGGATCGGCACCGCCCGGAAACGGGCACACCGTGGGGACGAGCGAGTGCGCGGACCCGGGGATCGCGCGCATCCCGCGGCCGTCGAAAGGCGTCTTCTCAGGCCGCGGTCATCTCGCGCTGCAGGAACGCGCGCGCGCGGCGCCAGTCACGCTTGAGCGAGCGTTCCGAACGATCCTGCACGCCGGCGATCTCGCTGAGCTCGAGTCCCGCATAGAAGCGCATCTCGACCAGCGCCGCGAGCGGCGCGTCGAGCTGCGCGAGGCGCACGAGCGCGGCGTCGAGCGCGAGCACCTCCTCGTCGCGCTCGGCGGCCGCGGCCTGCAGCGCGGTGGTGTCGAGCGATGCGATCGGCTGGCCGCCGCCGCGGCGCTGCGCGGATCGCGCGCGCACGTGGTCGATCACGATCTGGCGCATCACGCGCGCGGCGACCGCGAAGTAGTGGCCGCGGTCGTTTACCTCGAGCGCGCCGTGGTGCGCGAGCTTGAGATAGGCCTCGTGCACCAGCGAGGTCGCGCGCATCGCGTCCTCGCCGCGCAGCTGGCCTGCCGCGAGGCGGCGCAGTTCGTCGTAGAGCACCGCGAACAGGCGCTCGGATGCCTGCGCGTCGCCGCCGCGCGCCTGGCCGATCAGTTCGGTGATTTCCGCCACGTTTCCCTCCGCCGCAGGGGCACCTTGCCATGCGCGGCGTGGCGCGGCAATGCAGCGGCCACTTCGCGAGTGCGCGCGTCCCGCCAGGGCGGCCTTCAGCGCCAGTCGCCGGCCGCGACGAACCCGGCCCACCAGTACGGATGCGTGTCCTGCCCCGCCGCGCGACGGGCCGCGAGGGTCGCGCGTTGCGCGGCGGCCACCGCATCGATCGTGCTGGCGCCGTCGCGCAGCCGCGCGGCGTACAGCGCGGCCATCCAGTCGGCGGTCGCCGCATCGTCGACGCGCCAGAGGCTCATGATCACGCTGCGCGCACCGGCGAGGCGGAACGCGCGGCGCAAGCCGAATGCGCCTTCGTACGCGCGGCTGTCGCCGAGGCCGCTGTCGCAGGCCGACAGCACGACCCACGCGGTCCCGTCGAGCGGGAGCTGCAGGATGTCCTGCTCGCCGAGGAACGCCTGCGCGACGCCTTGCGGTCCACTGCCGGCGAGCACCAGCACGCCGAGGCCTCCCTCGTCCGACGACGGCGATGCGGCCGCAGGCGCGAGGCCTGCGCCGCGCTGCGCGAGCGCGGCTGGCGTGCAGTCGACGTCACGGCGCAGGCCATGCGCGGCGATGTGCACGATGTCCTGTCCCGGCAGCGCCGAAACCACGCTCGCCTTCATCGCATCCGCGCCGCGCAGGTCGGTGAGGCGCGCCGAGGCGGGCAGCAGGCGTTCGATCGCATCGACTTCCTTGCGCGTGCCGGGCAGTGCGCGCCAGCCCGATGCGCCGCAGGGATCGGCGCGCGCCGCGCCGCGCTCGCCCGCATCGCCATAGCGTGGATCGCTGACGGCGAGCACGCGCAATGGCTCGCGCGCGGAATGCGCGGGCTGCAGCAACTCGCGCTCGTGGTTGAGCGCGTGCGCGCGCAGTCCGCGATCGACAAGGAAGCCTTCGCCATCGGGCAACGCGGCCAGGTTGAGCTGGTGCAGGTCGCCGTAGGGCACCAGCAGCAGGCGCGCGTCGGGCGCGATGTCGAGTGGATCGAACACGATGCGGCGTACGCGCTCGCCCGCGCGGCGCAACGTCGCCGCCGGCGTCGCAGCGTCCCCCGCCGCGGCGCGCCATGCCTTGACGGCCACGCCGACCACCTGCTCGTCGGCGACCGACACGAGGCGCGGGGGACGATCGCCCGACGCGACGAACGCGAGCACGTCGCGCGGCCGCGTGTCGAGGTCGCCGCGCTGGTACTCGTGAGGTTCGCGCGTGCCGGTCGAAACGAATGCGGCGAGGTCCGCCTGCAGCGGGCGCAGTGCGATCGCGAGCTGCTGCGGATCGATCGCATCGCGCGCGACCTCGGCGCCGGGCAACTCGAGTGCGAGGGCCTGCGCCGCGCGGTCGAACGCATCCTCGGCCGCGACCAGCGCCGCCTTCGTCGCGGCCGCATCGAGCCTCAGGGCAGCGAGTTCCTCGCCGTGTTTGCGCCAGGCGTCGTAGCGCGCGCGCACCGCGGGCGTGCGCGTTGCGCGCACCTGCGCGAGCCGCGCCGCGATGCCCGCGGACACCTGCCCGCGCGCCGCCATCGCAAGCGTCCACGCGCGCGCGACCAGCGCGGGATCGTCGGCCGCCTTCGCGATCGCGAGCGCGAGGTCGAGGCCGGGCCATTGCTTTTCCTGATAGCGGATCGCCGAGGTTTCCGACATCGAGGGCAATGCGAGCGCGAGCGCGAGCTGGCGATCGCGTTCGGCGCGCTCGGCTTCCGCGAACGCTTCGGCGAACCGGCCTTGGCCCCACAACGCGGCCGCGAGGCCGAGGCGCGAGAACACCGAACTCGTCTCCGCGCCCGCAGGCTGGCCCTCCGTCGAGGCAAGGCTGCGGCGGAAGCCGGCTTCCGCCTCCGGGTACTGCTTGCGCCGCACGTGCATCATCGCGAGGTTCGCGACCGGCATCATCGCGGCGGAACTCTTCGAATCGTGCAGCTCGGCGATCGCGAGCGCGCGCTCGTAAGCGGCCACCGCCTCGTCCCAGCGGCCCGCCAGGTCGAGCGCACTGCCGTAGTTGTTCCAGACGTGCGAGACGCGCTCGGAGTCGGCGCCGTAGACGCGCCCGGCCGTCTCGAGCGTCTCCGCATAGCGTCCGAGCGAACGTTCGCGCAGCGCCGGGTCGGTCGAGGCGCGATCGAGGTTGGCCATGCCGTGCAGCAAGGCGCTCAGCTGCGCGGGAAACGGCTCCGGGTGCGCGCGCAGCCATGCGAGCGCCTCGTCGTAGCCGCGCGTCGCACGATCATAGTCGCCGCTGATCTTCCAGGTCTGCGCCTGCGACACCAGCGTATGCGCGACGAGCGTGGTGCCGGCGGGTTCGGGCCCCGCGCGCTCGGCATCGAGCGCACGCTGCAGGCTTGCCAGCGCCGCGCCATGGTCGCCCTCGTTGCGCTGGCACAAGCCGCGTGCGAGCAGCGCGTGTCCCGTCGCATTCGGATCGCCGGGGAAATGCACGCGCGCGTCCTCCTCGGCCGCTTGCGCGTAAGCGAGGCAATGCCCGGTGTCGCGACTGACGATGGACACGCGCACGCGCACGAGCAGTCCGCGCAGGCGCAGGTAGCGGTCGATGCGCGCGGACGACGCGCCATCCAGCGCGGCGTCCACCTGCGCGCGCGCCTCGTCGAACCGGTCACGCCAGGTCAGCAGGTCGGCGAAGGTGACGGCGGCGTCGACGCGGTCGACCGCGGAAAGGTCGCCACGCGCCTGTTGCGCCTCGGCCAGCGCGAGCCCCGCATCGAACTCGCCCGCCGCCGCATGGCGCCGTGCCTGCCGCAGGCGGTTCGCCGCGGTGTCGCCCTGCGCCTCGCGCAGGCGTTCGAGGCAGCTCGCCGCGCCCTGCTCGTGCAGGCGCCCGGCCAGCCACCATTGCTCGAACGCTTCGGCGAGCGTCGCGGGCGAAGCGCCCGCAACGCATTCCGGCGGCGCCGCGGAAGCGGCAATCGGCGCCAGCAGCAGGCAGACCAGCCAGGCTACGCGTCGCTTCACGGCCGACCTCCCAGCGCGAACCGCCGCGCGCCCCGCAGTCTAGCGCCGATGGATGGTCGGGGCAGAGCCGCGGCCGTCACCCTCGATGGTCGCCGCGCGCTCCGGATTCACCGGATTCGATCGCGCCTGCGGCGCCGGTTCGCAGGCAACGCCCTCATCGCGAGCAGGCGGCTGTCGCGGGACGACGCGTCATCGCGCATGCGGCAGCCGCAAGCTGCGCACCTCGAACGCATCCGCGTAGCCCGCCTCGCGGCGCGCGAGTTCGACCAGTTCGACGAGGCGCGCGCCTTCGAGGCCATGGCTCGACGCGGGCGCGGGACGCAGTTGCGAGGCGCCGCGCGTGGGCGCGTCGGTTGCGATGCCGGCCTGGCGGGTGTCGGCGAGCAGGCGCTCGAACGCGGGCAGCGCGGTCGGCGACGCGATCATCACGAATTCCTCGCTCGCGCTCGGGCTGCTGATCCGCCAGCTCAGCGCGGCGCCGCCGGCGCTGCCGGGCAACTGCAACATGCGATCAGGCGGCAGCGGGTTCTCCAGGTCGAGCCCGGCGAGCGGGAACAGCACGTTGAGCTCGCCATCCGCGTCGCCGTTGAGCACGTAGACGTAGCTGGCGCGCGTCGCGCCGAAGCGCAGCGCGAGCGCATCGCCGATGCGCACGGGCGTGCCGTCGGGGATCGCTGTCGAGTTCGCGGGATCGATGAAGGTCGCGTCGACCTGCCAGGATGGCGCACGCAGCGACAGCGCCGCGATCGCGATCGCGGCGAGTGCGAACAGCGCGGCCGCGGCCGGCAGCCAGCGCGTGCGCGACGCTGGTGCCGCCGCGTGGCCGGGCAGCAGTCCGAGCAGCCGGTCGGCGAACGCCGCCGCGTCGCGCGGGCGCGCCTGCACGTCATCCGCCACGAGGCGATCGAGGGCGGTGCAGAGCGCAGCCGGCAGGTCGGGGCGACGCTGCGCGAGCGCCACGCGCGTCCCGTCGTCTTCACGCGGGAACGCGCCGCCGAGCAGAACATGCAGCAGTACGCCGAGCGCGTAGAGATCGCTCTGCGCGTCCGGCGGCTGGCCGGCGAGCACCTCTGGCGAAAGATAGCGCCGCGTGCCGCTGACCACGCTGCGCGCCGCGAGATCCTCGCTGCGCCCGCTCGCACCGAAATCCATCAGCACGATGCGGCCGCCGCGTTCGCGCATCACGTTCTCGGCCTTGACGTCGCCATGCACGAATCCGGCCGCGTGCACCACGCCGAGCGCACGCGCGACTTCGAGCGCGATGCCGAGCGCCTCGTCCGCGCCGAGTGGGCCATCCGCGGCGACGATCTGCGCGAGCGTGCGGCCTTCGATCAGTTCGCTCCAGATGCCGGCGCGGCCGTCATGCACCGCCGCGCCGTAGACCGCGAGCACGTTGCGGTGGCGAATGCGCGCGAGCTGGCGCGCCTCGGCCACGAGCTGGGCGTTGGCCGGGTCCGACAACGGATCGCGGTGCGCACGCAGTTTCAGCGCGACTTCGCGCTGCAGCGTCGGGTCCCAGGCGCGGAAGACTTCGCCCGAATGCCCCTCGCCGAGGCGCGCGCAGACCTCGAGCGGCCCCCAGTGGAACAGCGGCTGCGGCGCACCGGCGCGCGCGGGCACGTCGCCGACGCTGCGGAACGCGCGCGCGACGTCGTCGAGCAGGCGCAGGTTGTCGATCGCGCGCGCGTCGGCGCCGAGCGCGCGCTCTGCCGGCGACCAGTCGACCGGACGCTCGTCCGCGATCGCCTCGGCGATGCGCGTGGTCGCGAAGCGCGCCTCGACGAGCTTCGCCTCAATCGCCATCGCGGTGCTCCTCGCCGATCACCTCCGCCATGCGTTGCAGCGCACGCGTGACCGTCATGCGCACCGCATCGACGCTGCCGCCGATCTCGAG
>JAEYZH010000028.1 GCA_023430685.1 Pseudomonadota bacterium
ATGCAGTAGTGGCTCCAGAACGCGATGCCCTGGCCGGTGATCACGGCGTAGTCGATCGCGACCGCGAGCGCCATCAGCAGCGGGAACGCCCAGCGGCCCCAGCCGCGCAGGTAGAAGCCCGCGATGAAGAACACCGCCCACGAGGCATCGGGGACGGCAGCGAAATGGTGCAGGCGCGTGGCCAGCATCGCGACAGCGAGCAACGCGAGGATGCCGCCGCGGGCGCCGGGGGACAGGACGGGTGCGTGGGTCATGTTCGAAGGTCCGGTGGTGCAGGCAGCCAGTCTAGCAGGATGGCGACGGACTGCCGCGGCGCGTGGACGCCGCCGCGCCCCCGCCGCCGCTATGATGGCGGCGTGAACGAGCCCATGGATGTCCTCATCGTCGGCGGCGGCCTCGTCGGCGCGAGCCTCGCGATCGCACTCGACGGCGCGGGCCTGCGCGTCGCGCTGGCCGAAGCCGCGCCGCCGCGCGTCGACCTGCAGCCGAGCTACGACGAACGCAACCTCGTGCTCGCGCGTGCGAGCGTCAACGCACTCCAGGCACTCGGTGTCCTCGGTCCGGCTACGCCCTCGACGCCGCTGCATCGTATCCACGTGAGCCGACGCGGCGATTTCGGCGCGGTGCGCCTCGATGCGCGCGAACTCGGCCTGCCGGCCTTCGGCGCGGTGCTGCCCGCGCGGGAACTCGGCAATGCGCTGCTGCAGCGCCTCGATCGTTGCGCGGCGCTCGAGCGCGTCGCACCCGCGACTGCGGTCGCGATCGAATCCGCTGATCGTGAAGCCGTGGAGGTCGAGTTCGCCAGCGCCGATGCGAGGCGCAGCCTGCGCACGCGCCTGCTCGTCGCGGCGGACGGCACCGAATCGTTCGTGCGCAACGCGCATGCGATCGAGGCCGTTCGCCATGACTACGGGCAATCCGCGTTCGTGACGACGCTGACGACCGAGCGACCGCTCGACGGCACGGCGTACGAACGCTTCACCGACTCCGGACCGGTTGCGCTGCTGCCGCTCGGCGAACGTCGCGCGGGCCTCGTGCTCGGCGTACCGACGGCCGATGCCCCAAAGGTGGCGGCGCTCGACGATGACGCGTTCCTCGCGTTCGTGCACGAGCGCTTCGGCTGGCGCGCAGGGCGCTTCTCGCGCCCCGGCCGGCGCAAGCCGTATCCGCTCGCGCGGATGCTCGCCGCGCGCACCACGGCGCCGCGTTGCGTGCTGGTCGGCAATGCGGCGCAGACCGTGCATCCGATCGGCGCGCAGGGATTCAACCTCGGCCTGCGCGATGCACTCACGCTCGCTGAGCTCCTGCGCGAGGCGCAGGCGCGCGGCGGAGATCCCGGTGACGCGGCCCTGCTCGCGCGCCATGTCGAGTTGCGCGCGCCGGATCGCGCCGCGACCACGGCGTTCAGCGACGACCTCGTGCGCCTGATGGGCAGTGACTTCCTGCCGCTGCGCGCGCTGCGCTCGCTCGGCTTCCACGTGCTCGACCGCATCGGTCCACTCAAGCGCCGCTTCGCGCTGCGCGGGATGGGCTATCGCGGCAACGCGCCCGCTTTAGGGTTGATGCGATGAGCCTCGCACCAGGATCAACGCGCCGCACCCGCGGCCGCAATGAACTCGACGCGATCGTCGTCGGCGCGGGCGCGGCCGGTGGCGCACTCGCGCTCGCGCTCGCACGAGACGGCTTCGAGGTCGCGGTGGTCGAAGCGCGCGAGCCCGCGCCGTGGCGCGCCGACGATGACGTCGACCTGCGCGTGGTCGCGCTCGCGCCGGATGCACGCGCGTTGCTCGATGACATCGGTGCGTGGCCGGCGATCGCGTCCGCGCGCATCGGCCCGTACCGGCAGATGCATGTGTGGGACGCGCTCGCGCCGGGTTCGCTGCATTTCGATGCGGCCGAGCAGGGCGAGACCGCGCTCGGCTGGATCGTCGAGAACAAGCTCGTGCAGCATGCGTTGTGGCAGGCGCTCGCGTCGGAGGCGAGCGTTCGGGTGCTGTGTCCGGCCGAAGTCGAGGCGATCGACGACGGAACGGACGCGGTCACGGCGACACTCGCCGATGGCACGCGCCTGCGCGCGAAAGTGCTGGTTTCCGCCGAGGGCGCCGAATCATCGGTGCGCGCGAAGCTCGGCATCGCATTCGAGGGCCGTGACTACGGCCAGCGTGCGGTGGTCGCGCACGTCGCGACCGAACGCCCCCACGAAGGCACGGCGTGGCAACGCTTCCAGCCCGGCGGGCCGCTCGCGTTCCTGCCGCTTGCCGATGGGCGCTGTTCGATCGTCTGGTCGCTGCCCGACGCGGAAGCCACGCGCATCCTCGCGCTCGACGATGAAGCGTTCCGTGCCGAGCTCGGCTGCGCGTTCGACTTCCGCCTCGGCGAGATCACCGCAACGACGAAGCGCGCCGCGTTCCCGCTGCGCCTGCGCCTCGCGAACCGCTTCGTGCACGGTCGCTGCGTGCTCGCGGGCGACGCCGCGCACGTCGTGCATCCGCTCGCGGGGCAGGGCATGAACCTCGCGTTCCGTGACGTGCGCTGCCTGCGCCGCGTGCTCGGCGCGGCGCGCGAACGCGGCAGCGACATCGGTGCCGCGCACGTGCTGCGCCGCTACGAGCGCGAGCGGCGCAGCGAGTCGACCGTCGCGGCGTACGGCCTGGATGCGATCGGGCGCGTGTACGGGTCTCCCAGCGCGGCATTGGCGCAGGTGCGTGGCGTCGCGTTGACTGTCGCGGATCGCTTGCCATTCCTCAGGCGAATGTTGGCCGACGCTGCGGCCGGGCTCGCACGCTAGGTTCGCCACGCACACGCCGTTGTTCGTCGCGCGATGCGAAAGCTACGCCACGATCAGAGCGTGCCCGTTTCCGCCCTGCGGGACATCTTCCCCCGCGGGCGGGCAAGCAAAAGCAGAATCGGGCGGAAGCTGAAGCAGCGCGGCGCAGTCTTCAGCGCTCGTAGCGGTAATTGATGCCCGCGCGGTTGCCGGTGGTCGCGTTCTGCGCCTCGAAGTTCCAGCGGCGGTTGAACAGGTACTTGAGGCTCACGACTTCGCCCGGCGTGAACAGGCCGACGCCGTAGCTGAGGTAGAGCTTGGGCGACAGGTACTTGCCGACCGTGAACGCGGCGCCGCCGAGCGCGGCGTTGTCGGAGACGCCCGCGTCCACGCCCATGCGCGCGCCGATGCCCTTCGCGAGCAGGTCGCCGCCGGCGCTGCCGAGTGCGCGCGCGGCGGTGCCGAGCATGTCGCCTTCGCCGCTCTTGAGGCTCGACAGCGGCTTGCCGGTGACGAGGTAGGACAGCGCTTCGGACTGCTCCATCGTCGGATTCGAGAACACGGTCAGCACCGGCGACTGCGCGGTGCCGCGGACCTGCAGGCCAGCGGTGACCGTGTCGCCGCCGAAGTCGCCCGATTCGCCGAGGATCTTGCGCACCGCGCGGATGTCGAGGCCCGGGTTGTCGAGCGCGGTGCCCGCGAACAGCAGGCGCCCGCTTTCGATCTCGAGGTCCTGGCCGTAGGCCTTGTAGGTGCCGCTGACGTTGAGCGTGCCGGTGCCGGTCGCGAGCTTGCCCGGGCGCTGGTCGACGCGCAGCTGGCCGCGCACGCGGCCGTCGAGTCCGAGGCCCGCGAGCTTGACCTGCCGCCCGAGCTTCACGTCGACGCCGACGATGACCGGCAGCGGCGCGCCGGGTTCGGGCTGATCGGCATCGGTGACGACGACGTCGGGAGATTTCTTCGAAACGCCTCCGCCGGGCAGTCGTGCGAGATCGACATCGGTCTGCGGGATCTCGAGGCTGCCACCGATGCGGATGTTGTCGGGACCGCGCGCAATCACGAGGTCGGGCGAGATCACCACGCGCGCGGCCGGGATGTCGGCGGCGAGGAAGTTCTCTCCCTTGATGTTCGCCTCGAATGGTGCGTTCGGGTCGAGACCGCCATTGCCCGAGAGCACGAGCGTACCCTCGCCGGATTTCAGGCGCCCGTCGAGGACGAAGCGCTGCGCGTCGACCGCGCGCAGGCTCACGTCGCCGTCGTGCAGGCGCAAGCCCGCGGTCGGGATCTCGGCCGAGAAATCCTTCAGCGTGAGCGCGCCATCGAGCGCCGGTTCCGCGAGGGTGCCGCCGAAGCGATAGTCGGCCGCGAGCCGACCCTTCGCGTTCGCGACTTCGGGCGTCAACAGCTCCACGAACGCTAGACTTTCGAGCACGAGCTCGATCCGTCCCGAGAGCGCCTGGCTCGAGCCCGGGGGGCCCGACAGCGTGAGGTCGCCATCGATGCGGCCGCCGTGGTCGAGCGCCGCTCGCAGCGTGGCATGCGTCGACTGCGGCGACAGGCGCGCGTCGAGCGCGAGGCCGCTCCATTCGAGCAGCGGCTGCGCGGCTTGCTCGGGCCACGCGATGCGCCCGTTCGCCGACTGGATCGTCGCCTGTCCGCCCAGCGCGCCCGCCGCATCACGCCGGATGTCGCCGTTGCCTTCGATCATGCCCTCGACCCGCAGCGGCGCGTCGGGTGCCGCGAGCCGCGCGAGCAACTCGACCGGAAGTCGCTCGATCCGATAGCGCGCGGCGAGTGCGCCATCCGCTCCGCCGTCGCCTGCCACGCATACGCGCGGTCCCCCGCCGGCGAGGCAGATGTCCTGCGCGCTGAACCGCTGTCCATCCCACGCGAGTCGTGCGGGCGCCTCGAGCGCGAGCCGCGGCGCGTCCTTGATCGCGAGGTCGAGCGTGCGCAGGTCGCCGTTCCAGCGTCCGTCGTCGCGCAAGGCGCCGCCGAGCGCGAGCGTGATGTCGGCCGGCGTGCCGTTTGCAGTCAATTGGAGCTCATGACGCTCGGCGCTGCCGCTGGCGTCGAGTTCGACCGTCTCGAACACGAGGCCGCCGCTCGCGAGATCGGTCGCGGCGAGCTCGAGGCGGCCTTGCGGCGGCTGGATCGAATCGAGCGTTGCGCGCAGGTCGAGCGAGCCGATGCGCGTGTCGCCGAACGCGAGGCGCGTACCGCGCGCGCTGCCCTCGAGCGCGAGCGCGGGCCATCGGCCCTGCACGCGGAAGTCGCCAGTGAGCGCACCGCCCGCATCGGGCAGCCAGTCGCCGAGCGAAGCGATCGCGAGCGTGACCGCCGCATCGGTGCGGTCGCCGCCGCGACCGACCACGGCGACGCGGCTCTTGCCCGAAACCAGATCGAGTGTGCCGTCGACGACGTAACCCGGTTCGATCTCGAGGTCGGCGCTGCCCGAGACGGGCCGCTTGCGCAGCGTGCCGCCGAGCTTCGAGAGCAGCAGCGTCGCGTCGGGTCCCTGGTCGGTCATGCGACCCTTGCTCGCGAGTTCGAAGTCGAGTGCGCCGGGCCATTGCGCCGCGTACGCACCCGGATCGAAGCGTCGCGCGTTCGCGACGAGGTCCCAGCCGCTCCCCGGCTTCAGCGTGATCGTGCCCTTCGCGTCGAGGCCGCCGCCCGGCTGTTGCAGCGCGAGCTGGTGCAGCGTGATCGTATCGGGCGTGCCCTCGAGGCGCAGCGCGATGTCCGAGAGCGCGCCCGGTGGGCCGAGCGCCAACGTGCCGGAGGCCTGGTAGTGCTCGGCGCTGCCGGATGCATCGAGCTGGCCATGTGTCGCGAGTGCCTGCCCGACGAGGTCGGCCGGAAGTTCGACGCCTTGCCAGTCGAGCGCGAACTCGGCGGATACCGGCTCCGCGTCGAGCTGCACGGTGCCGTGCGCGTTCAACACTCCGCTCGCTTCGGGACTGCGCAGGTTCAGCGCCTCGACCACGAGTCGCTGGCCATCGAGCGCGTACCGCAGCGTGTCGAGCAGCACGCGATGATCATCGAGGCCGACCTCGCCCGCGAGCGTGCCGCTGTCGCGATCGCCGCTGCCTTCGAGCGACAGCGCGAGCGCGGCGAGCCGCGCGTCGGGTTGCAGCAGGCGCGGATCGAAGCGCGGGACCTCGAGGTGCGCGGTCCACGGGAAGTCGTCCGATTGCGTGAGGTTCGCGACGAGCCGCGCGGGCGTCGGCTGCGTCAGCGACAGCTCGAGCTGCGCCGCGCGACCGTCGCCACGTGCGCCGAGCGTGCCCGCGTAGTCGACCTGCTGCACGCGCCAGTGGAAGCTGAGTTCGCCGTCGCCGGGATAGCCCGGCAGCGCCGACACGGTGCCGCGCAGGTCGACGTCGCCGTCCGGTGATTTGAGTGCGAGCGACTGTACCGCGAGACCTTCGCGCGTCCAGCGACCGACGACATCGAGCGAGTCGATGCGCGCCTGCTCGACGCCATCCTGCGCAACTGTCGCGTCGGTGACGACGAGGCGGTCGAGCACGATGTCGAGCGGCGCCTCGAGCGAGATCCCGCCTGCATCGGGCGGGGGTTCGGTGGGCGGCACGCGGGTGAGGGCGACATCGACGCCATCGACGTCGAGGCGCGTCACGTGCAGGCGCGACGCCAGCAGTTCGAGCGGCGCGTATTCGATCTCGACGCGGCGCACCTGCACGTCGAAGCCGGCCTCGGCGTCACGGTAGCGCACGCGCTCGAGCGTGACCGGCCCGGCGAGGTGGCCCGACGACGTACCGACTTCGAGCTTGCCCTCGGTCGCGCCGACCGCGCGCGCGAGCACGAACCGGAGTCCCGACTCGGTCCGCAGCAGCCAGAACGCGAACGCGACGAGCAGCAGCAACACCACCGCGAACCCGATCGCGATGCGTCGCAGCAGCGCCGCGCGCGCGATGCCGCGCGCATGCATCGGGGCAGCGGGGGATCGACGGCGGCTCACAGGTCGGGTCCTATCACGATATGCAGTTCGACGCCGCTTGCGCGGTCGTCGTTGACCGGCACGCCGAGGTCGACGCGCACCATGCCGACCGGCGAGCGCCAGCGCGCGCCGATGCCGACGCCGGTGCGCTGGCGGTAGTCGTCGAACGTCGTGAATGCGTCGCCGGTGTCGACGAACGCGGCGATGCCCCAGTTCGGCTTGAAGTAGTACTCGTACTCGGCGCTCGCGACGGCGAGGAACTTGCCGCCGATCACGAGTTCCTGGCACGGGCGCTGCGGTCGTGCCGCGCAACGTTCGAGCGCGACCGGCACCAGGTCGTCGGGCAACGGCGTGCCGATGGTCTGGAACGCGTGGCCGCGGATCGAGCGATCGCCGCCCGCGAAGAAGCGCAGCTCGGGTGGCAGGCTCTCGAAATCGTCGACCTGCGTCGCCCCGAATGCACCGCGCGCGATGAAGCGCGAGCGCTCGCCGATGCCGTGGATCCATTTCGCATCGGCCGATACCTGAGCGAAGTCGGTGTCCGACAGCACTGCCGAGGAACCTGCGCGAGCGGCGACCGTCAGCGACCAGCCATCTCGCACGAACAGCGGATCGTCCGCCTGCTTGCGCGACAGCGACACTTCCGGGTAGAGCAGGGTGGTATCGCCCTGGATGTTCGCGACCTCGAAGTCGCCGGTCAGGAACTTCAGACCGAGCGTGCGCGTCCAGCCGCGCCAGATTCGCGTATCGGTCGCCGCGAGGCCGAACGTGCGCGAGGTGCTCGTGTCGGTGTCTTCGTCGCGGAACGTGACGCCGTAGTTGATCGTGTGGTTGTCGGGCCCGGCCAGCGGCACTTCGTATTGCGCGAGCGCGGTCGTGAGCCGCTGCGCGACGATCGCTTCGGTGCGCAGCTTGTGGCCGCGCCGGTTGAGCCAGCGGCGCTGGATGCCGCCGCGCACGCCGGCGCCGGTGTCGGTGCCGATGAACACGCCGCCGGTGTAGATCGTGCGCTTCGCGGGCGCAAGCATGACCTTGATCGGGACCACGCCCTCGCGCGCGGCCTCGGCATCGGGCTGCACCTGGACGATCGAGAAGTAGTCGGCGTCGATGAGACGCTGCTGCAGCGCGAGCACGTGGTCCTGCGTGTAGAAATCGCCCTCGCGCCAGGGCACGTAACGCTGCAGGAAGCGTTCGGGGAACTGGCCGCCTTCGAACGTCGTCGGGCCGAGCCGGTAGCGCGCGCCGACCTTCCACGCGAGATGGATCTCGGCGCTGTGGGTCGAGCGCGTGACCTCGACCTGGTGCGTGACCAGTTCCGCATCGAGGTAGCCGCTCGCGAACAGCGCGGCCTGCAGCGCGCCCTTGCTCTTTTCGTAGGCGGCGTGATCCATCGGCTGGCCCTTGGCCGGCACGAATCCGGCGAGCGCGGCGCGCACGGGCCGTTGGCCATCGGCGTCGCCGTCGAGACGGATGTCGAGCAGGTTCACGCGCGCGGGCTCGCCCGCGGCGATCCTCAACACCGAGGTGTAGTCGGCGCCCGACTCGCGCAGTTCGCCCTCGACCTCGGCGTCATAGTAGCCGTAGGGTTCGAGTGCACTGCGCGCCTGGTCGATCGCGCGTTCGTGCAGGCGCCTGGCCTGCGATGCGGACACGTCGCGATCCGCGTACTGCGCGACCTCGACCGATTCCACCACGGCGTCGCGCAGCAGACCCTCGAGGCCTTCGACCTGCAGCGCGATGCGGCCCGCCGACGCGGGCATCGCGACGAACAGCAGCAGGGCGAGCGCGGCACGCAACCGGCGTCGATCGGGGACGCCGGGCGGAATGGATCGCGCGTGGGTCACGGCCACGATGCGTCGCTCAAAGGCGCAGCGCGGGGAACAGTCCGAGCAGGCCGATCACGATGAGGTAGATCGCCACGACGAGATTGAGCAGCTTGGGTCGAATCAGGATCAGGATGCCGGCGATGAGCGCGAGCAGCGGTTGCAGCGACAGGTGAAGGTTCATCGAAGGGAGTCCATGCCGGGGTCGGGTTCTAAGCGGTGTCGGCCGCAGGCCGCGCGGTGCCCGGGATATATAGCCGTTCGCAACCGAACGGTCCATGAGCCGCCCGGACATGGCCGCCCGTGCTGCGGCGGCGGCCGCCGCGGCGGTGCTAGACTCGCGCGGCACGGAGGCCGCATGACCGATTCCGCCCCGGCGCCGCTCGGCGCCGACGCCATGTTCACGCAGGTCTACGAGCGCCTGAAGGCGATGGCCGGGCGTCGACTCTCGATGGGTGCGCGCGGCACGCTCGAGACCACGATGCTCGTCCACGAGTTGTACCTGCGGCTCAGCGGCAATGACGCGCTTGCCTTCGAGCGTCCCGAGCAGTTCTTCGGCTACGCCGCGCGCGCTATGCGCCATCTGCTGGCCGACCGCGCGCGCGACCGCTTGCGCCAGCGCGCGGGCGGCGACTGGGCGCGCGTGACCTTGACCGGCGCCGACGAGCGACTCGCGATCGACAGTGCCGAACAGGCGCTCGCGATCGACGAGGCATTGCGCAAGCTCGAGCAGGTCGACGAACGCGCCGCGCGCGTGGTCGAGCTGATCTGGTTCGCCGGACTCACGCACGAGCAGGCCGCGTCGACGCTCGGCCTCAACCGCCGCACGATCGAGCGCGACTGGCGCTTCGCGCGTGCCTACCTGAAGTCCGAACTCGGCGACTGAACCGCGTCGCTGCAGTCAGCGCGTGAACGCGGTCGCCGCGAGCAGCCGCCGCGTCTTGCGCGATGAGCGCGGCCGCTTCGGCGCGGGATCGCCGGCGTCCGCATCGTGGCGATGCTGGCGCGTGGCGACGATCAGGCCGAGTGCATCGAACGCATTCACGACATCGAACACGTCGGCCATGTGCGCCTTCGCCGACGCGGCGATCCGGTGCAGCGGCGCGTCGCGCATCAGCGTGAGTGCGACGCGGTGCTGCTTCCGGTAATCAGGGTCGAGCGCGAACCAGCGCTTGAGGCGGTAGTTCGCGCTCGGGTCGAGGTGGTCGGCGAGCCAGCCGTTCGAGCGCAGCAGCGCATTGAGCCAGCGCAGGCGCGCGAGCGGCCGCGCGGGCAGCTGCTTGCGCAGCTCGGCCAGTTGCGTGCCGCCGACGCGCCGGCGTTCGCGCCCGACCACGGGCTCGAGGAAGTAGGGTTCGAGGTCGGCCATGCGCGCCTTCGTGTGGAAGGTATCGGTGACCGGATCGATCAGCAGCGCCTGCAGGCCGGGGCGTTCGAGCAACACCGCGCCACGTTGCAGCAGCGATTCGAGGTCGGTGCACGGCCTGACGCGCTGGATGTCGATGAAGCACGCGCGCGTCGAGTTCGGGTCCGCGCGTTCCTCCACCTTGCGCACCAGCGGTTCGATGACGCGTTCGGTCACGCCGACGTCGACGAGGCGCCGCGGCTGAGGCCGCTTGACGTTGCCGACATGATTGAGCAGGCCGACCAGCGCCTTCGCGCTGAGCGGTCGGTGCAGCACCAGCTCGGCGCCGAACACGTCGTCGCCCGGGGTCGCGAGGACCGCGAAGTGGCGGCCTTCGTCGAGCGCGCGCACGCGCGCGCAGCGGCCACCGAAGTCGGAGAGATCCGACAGAACGAAGTCCACCTCGTCGTCTTCGGCCGCGAACGACCACGCGTGGTCGAGATGCGCCTGCGTCGCGCGCAGGAACGTCGCGATCTCGGCGGTTTCGGCGGGCGAGACGCCGGGAGTGACCAGCTGCTTGCGAGGTTTCATGGATGCATCCGGCGGGCGAGGCTTCAGGGGGGAGCGCGAGCCGCCGGGCCATTATCCTTTTCGGCGTCGCCGAAAACGTGCGCGGCATCGCAGCTGGACTGGGCCCGGCGTCGCGAAAGGCACCATGCGCGCACGAATGGCGGCTGGCCGCTTGCAGCCGTGCGCCTCGCGCCGGATCATCAGGGCGCAACCGGAGCCGGGCATGGATCTCGCACAATCCTGGAAACTCGCGGTACGGTTCGGGCGTCGGCTGATCGGCGTGCCCGATTACGACGCTTACGTCGCGCACCTGCGCGCGCACCATCCCGAGCGCCCGGTGCCCGACTACGCCGAATTTTTCCGCGAACGACAGGAAGCGCGCTATCGCGGTGGCGGCGGACGCTGCTGCTGAGGCACCTCGACGGGATCAGGCGGTTGTTGTCGCTGCGGCCGTTTCCCGCGCGGTCGGCTGCGGTGCGCGCCAGCCTGCGAGCGCCGAGCGGATGCCGAAGCCGATCATCGCGAGCACCACGAGCATGAAGAGTGCGGCCAGCGCCGCGTCGACGCGGTCGTTGACGATGATGCGCTGCATCTCCGCCATCGACTTCGCGGGCGCGAGCAACTGGCCCGCGTCGGCTGCGTCGGCGAACTTTCGCGCGTGCGCGAGGAAACCGATGCGCACGTCGGGGCTGAACACCTTCTGCCAGCCGGCGGTCAGCGTGCAGACCACGAGCCAGCTCGCCGGCAGCAGCGGCACCCAGAGGTAGCGCTCGCGCTTCATGCGCACGAGGCAGACGCAGGCGAAGATCAGCGCGATCGCAGCAAGCATCTGGTTCGCGATGCCGAACAGCGGCCACAGCGTGTTGATGCCGCCGAGCGGGTCGACCACGCCCTGGTAGAGGAAGTATCCCCAGCAGCCGACGCAGAGCGCGGTGGCGACGATGTTCGCGACCCAGGACTCGGTCTTTTTCAGCGCGGGCACCGCGAGGCCCGCGAGTTCCTGGATCATGAAGCGGCCGACGCGCGTGCCCGCGTCGACGGTGGTCAGGATGAACAGCGCCTCGAACAGGATCGCGTAGTGGTACCAGAACGCCATCATGCCGTCGCCCGCGAAGAGGCCGTGGAGGATCTGCGCCATGCCGACCGCGAGGGTCGGCGCGCCGCCGGTGCGCGAAAGGATCGTCGCTTCGCCGATGTCCTTCGCGGTCTGCGTCAGCACCTCGGGCGTCAGCACGAAGCCCCACTGGGTGACCGCCTGCGCGGCCGATTCGACCGTCGTGCCGATCAGCGCCGCGGGCGCGTTCATCGCGAAGTAGACGCCCGGTTGCAGCACGCACGCGGCGATCAGCGCCATGATCGCGACGAACGCTTCCATCAGCATCGAGCCGTAGCCGACCAGGCGCTCCTCGCGCTCGTTCGCGACCAGCTTCGGCGTCGTGCCGGACGAGATCAGCGAGTGCCAGCCCGAGACCGCTCCGCATGCGATCGTGATGAACAGGAACGGGAACAGTGCGCCGGCGAACACCGGGCCGCTTCCGTCGATGAACGACGTCAGCGCCGGCATGCGCAGCTCCGGCATCGCGACGACGATGCCGGCCGCGAGCATCAGCACGGTGCCGATCTTGAGGAAGGTGCTGAGGTAGTCGCGCGGCGCCAGCAGCAGCCACACCGGCGCGACCGACGCGCAGAAGCCGTACGCGATCAGCATCCAGGCCAGCGCCCTGCCGTCGAAGCTGAAGCGCGGGCCCCACAGCGGATCCGCCGCGACGAGGCCGCCGACCCAGATCGACAGCATCAACAGCACGAGGCCGATGATCGAGACCTCGAGCACGCGCCCCGGTCGCAGCCAGCGCAGGTAGACGCCCATCAACAGCGCGATCGGTATCGTCATCGCGACCGTGAACGTGCCCCAGGGACTGCCGATCAGCGCCTTGACCACGACCAGCGCGAGCACCGCGAGGATGATGAACATGATCATCAGCACGCCGATCATCGCGATCACGCCCGCGGCCGGCCCCATTTCGGCGCGCACCATCTCGCCGAGCGAGCGCGCATCGCGGCGCAGCGACAGGAACAGGATCATGAAGTCCTGCACCGCGCCCGCGAGCACCACGCCGAACAGGATCCACAGCGTCCCTGGCAGGTAGCCCATCTGCGCCGCGAGCACCGGTCCGACCAAGGGACCCGCGCCCGCAATCGCGGCGAAGTGATGCCCGAACACGACCCACTTGTCGGTCGGAACGTAGTCGAGCCCGTCGTTGCGGCGCACGGCCGGCGTCAGGCGCGCCGGATCGAGCCCGAGCACGCGGTCGCCGATGAAGCGTGCGTAGAAGCGGTGCGCGATCAGGAAGATCGCGGTGGCGGCGCCGACCAGCCAGATCGCGTTGATCGATTCGCCGCGGTGCAGCGCCACCGTGCCGAGGCAGAACGCCCCGAGCAGGGCCAGTGCGAACCAGCCGAACTTGCTTGCGATCGCAGCCATGGTACACCCGCGGCAGGGACGTGCGGCGGAGCCTGTTCCCGCGCCCGGTGGCGGTCAAGCCGCGGCGCACCAGCCAAGGCCCTCCGCTAGACTGCGCGGACGGGGGAACCATGCTCGATCCTGCCTTGCCGGTCGGCGCGACCGAATGCGCGTCCGCGACGACGCCGGCGCGCCCGCGCGTGTCGATGGCGCACTCGGGCGCGCGACGGCGTTGTGCCTTCATGCGATGACGGGATCGACGGATACCTTGCGCGTGTTGTTCGAGGCGGCGCTCGCGCTGCCGGCCGACCAGCGCGCGGCTTTCCTCGAAGGCGAGTGCAGCGACGCCGCGCTGCGCGCGCGCATCGATGCGATGCTGCGCGCCGACGCGGGCGGCGACGAGCCGGTGTCGAGCGACCGGCTCGCGCGGCTCGCGCAGGCAATCGGCGAGGACGTCCTGCCGGGCGCATTCCCGCCCGGGTGCCGCGTGGGGCCGTTCGAGATCGTGCGGGCGATCGGCGAGGGCGGATCCTCGACCGTGTTCGAGGCGGTGCGCGAGTTCGACGGCGCGACGCAGCGCGTCGCGCTCAAGCTGCTGCGCAACGGACTGCTCGGCGCGGATGCGCGGCGCCGGTTCGCGCGCGAGCAGCGCGCCCTGCTGCGCCTGCAGCACCCGAACATCGCGCACATGCTCGAGGGCGGGGTGACCGCGCACGGCGTCGCCTACATCGCGCTGGAGCTGGTCGATGGCCGTCCGATCACGCGCTATGCCGACGAACAGGCACTCGGCCCGCGCGCGCGCCTCGCCCTGTTCGCGACCGTCTGCCGTGCGGTCGATGCCGCGCACCGCGCACTGATCGTGCATCGCGACCTCAAGCCTTCGAACGTGCTGGTCACCGACGGCGGGCAGGCCAAGCTGCTCGACTTCGGCATCGCGAAGCTGCTCGCTGACGAAGCCGACCCGGAAGCGACGATGCTGCAGGCGTTCACGCCCGCGTACGCGGCGCCCGAGCAGGCATCCGGCGGCGCGATCACCACGGCCACCGACGTGTATGCACTCGGCATCATGCTCGGCGAACTGCTGACCGGCCGACGCGCGGGTGGCCCGGCGATCGCGACGACGGACGCGGGCACGCCGTCGACGACGACGCGGCGGCTGCGCAACGACATCGACGCGGTTGTCGCGAAGGCGACCGAGCCCGAGCCCGATCGACGCTACGCCTCGGCCGGCGCGCTCGCCGACGACATCGACCGCCTGCTCGAGCAGCGTCCGGTGCAGGCGCAACCGCAGACGCGCTGGTATCGCGCGCGCAAGTTCATCCTGCGCCATCGGGGCGGCGTCGCGGGCACGATGGCGTTCGTGCTCGCGATCCTCGCCGCGCTCGGCATCGCGCTGTGGCAGGCGCGCATCGCGCAGCGCGAGGCCGCGCGCGCGAACGCCGAGATCCGATTCATCGCGGGCTTGTTCGATCCATTGCGCACGGGCGTGCAGGAAGGCGAGGCGCCGACGATCCGGCAATTGCTGGACGCGGGCGTCGCCCAGCTCAACGTGCAGTTCGGCGCGGACGATGCGGCGCTCGCGGATCTCGCGCTGCTGTTCTCGCGCGTGCACATCGAGATCGGCGCACCCGACGTCGCCCACGAGCTCGCCGGACGCGCGATCGCGCACGCACGCGCGGCCTGGGGCGAGCGCGATCCGCGCACATGGGTCGCGCTCGCGCGTCGCGGCGAAGCGGCCTACCACCTCGACCGCTACGCCGAAGCAGTCTCCGACCTCGAACAGGCGATTGCCGCGATGCGCGAAGGCGGGATGCGCGGAGACGACTATGCCTTCGCGCTGCAGGACCTCGGGCTCGCCCAGGCAAAGGTCGGTCGCGCGGCCGATGCGGTCGCGGCGCAGCAGGCCGCCTACGAGGTGCTCGCCGAAGGCGGCGACCGCATCGAACTCGCCACCGTGATGAACAACCTCGGCGGCGCGCACCTCGGAGCGGGCGATGCCGCGCAGTCGCTGGTGTGGCGGCAGCGCGCGTACGACTGGCACGTCGCGCACGGACTCGGCGAGAACCGGGCGGCGCTGATCGTGCTCGGCAACCTCGCGCGCGTGAAATACGGGCTCGGCCTCTGGCGCGAGGCGCTGGCCGACCTCGAACATCTGCTGCCGTTGCGTGCGCGCCTCGAGGGCGGGCAGCTCAAGCGCTGGACCACGACCGCGCAGGCCTGTTCAACCGCGAGCGCACTGTGGGAACTCGGCAAGGCGGAAGCCTGGTGCACGCAGGCGCTGGCCGAAGCGGAACAGGATGCGTCGCCCCTGCGGCCGCGCGCGATCATGCTGGATTTCCGTGGCGGCCTGCGCGTGCGGCAGGGGCGCTTCGCCGAGGCGCGCGCGGACTTCGCGCAATCGCGTCGCCTGTTTGCGTCGATCGAGGGCGACCACGCGGATTTCCTGCGCGGCATCGCACTCGATGAAGCGGAGATCCTGCGCGTGTCGGGCGATGCGCGCGCATTCGCGGAGGCGCTCGCGCAGGTGCTGCCGACGGCTGCGGACGAAAAGAAGCAGGCCGCGCTGTCGGCGATGCTGCTCGCGCGCTTCGCGCAGGCCTGCGCGGAGGCCGACACCGCGCACGCTGCCTGCAACGACGCCGTCGCCGCACGTGCGCAGGCGCTGGTTGCGACGCTCGCGCCGACGCATCCGTACCGGCTGCCCACAGTCACCGCGCTCGCCGCGCGCTCGCTGCAGGCCGGCGATCGCGCGGATCTTCGCACAGGGCTGCAGGACGCGATCGCGGACGCGACTCCGGTGCTCGGCGCGCAGCACCCGTGGATCGGCGAGGCGCAGGTCGTGCTCGCGCGCGCGGCCGACGTCGCCGGTGACGCGCGGATTGCGCAGGCAGCGCGCGCGGATGCGGCGCGCATCGCCGGGCGCCTCGCTCCGGGCCATCCGCTGCGCGCGCGCCTTTCGCTGCGCTGAAGGCGTGGGATCGCATCGTGCGGTCCACGCGCGCGGACGGCCGCCGGGGTTTGCGGTGTCCGAATCTGCGCGGTCCGATGTTCCACCCAGGCTGCCGCCCGCGCGCTACAGCCACTTCGCGCGCTTGAGCACCGCGTAGAGGCCCGTGCAGATGCCGATCGTGAGCAGCACCATCGCGGGGTAGCCCCAGGGCTGGTCGAGCTCGGGCATGTGGTGGAAGTTCATGCCGTACCAGCTCGTCAGCAGCGTCGGCGCCGCGAGCAGCGCCGCCCAGCCCGCGAGGCGCTTGACGATCTCGCCCTGCGCGACCGTGACCAGCGAGAGGTTCACGCTGAGGGCCGCGGTCAGCATCTCGCGGATCGTGTCGGTCGCTTCGTTGATGCGTGCGGCATGGTCGAACACGTCGCGGAAATACGGCCGCACCTCGTCACTCACGAGTCCCGGGTACTGTCGCGTGAGCTGGTTCAGGATGTCCTGCAGCGGGGCGACCGCGAGGCGCAGCGTCACCAGTTCCTTCTTGAGGTCGTACAGGCGCCGGATCGTCGCGCGCTTGAACGCTTCCTCGAAGACTTCTTCCTCGAGTTCCTGCAGCTCTTCCTTGAACTCGCGCACGAGCGGGAAGAAGTTGTCGACGATGAAGTCGAGCACCGAGTACAGGCCGAAGCTCGGGCCGTAGGCCATCATCTCGGGCGTCTGCTCGCAGCCGCGGCGCGCGGTCGCGTACGAGAGCGAGGCGCCGTGGCGCACGGTCAGCAGGTAGTTGCGGCCGAGGAACGCATGCGTCTCGCCGAACGCGATCTTGCCGCCGACGACCTGCGCGGTCTGCACGACGATGAACAGCGACTCGCCGTAGACCTCGATCTTCGCGCGCTGGTGTGCGTTGTGCGCATCCTCGACCGCGAGCTCGTGCAGGCCGAATTCCTCCTGCAGCGTGTCGAGCAGCTGCTCGGTCGGTTCATGCAGGCCGACCCACACCCACTGGTCGGGCGTTGCGATGACGTCGCTGATCTCCTCGATCGTGATGTCGCGCAGGCGGCGGCCGTCGGCGGAATAGGCGACGCAGTTGACGACCATGGGCCCGCCGGCGTCGGGCGTTGTCGGGAGTGTCGGCGCGGCGCTGTCCATGCCCGCATCATGCCGCTTCGCGGGAGGCGTCGACAATGGCGCGCGTGGTTTTCCGCTGCGCGGGCAGCGCCTACCTCGGTGCGATCGCCGCGGCGGCGGGCGCCG
Organism: Pseudomonadota bacterium; assembly: GCA_023430685.1. Lineage (GTDB taxonomy): Bacteria > Pseudomonadota > Gammaproteobacteria > Xanthomonadales > Rhodanobacteraceae > Dokdonella_A. The sequence continues at coordinate 17,126 of JAEYZH010000028.1, forward strand.
GTTCGAACCCGTCCTCGAAGATCGTGTCGAGCGGGGCGCTGCCGCCCTTGGCGAGCTCGCCGAGGAACGCGAGGCCCAGTTGCGCGAACGGAACGCTGCGCTGCGCATCGCCGCCCATGTTCGCGAGCAGGTCGTCGGCGGTGTGGATCATCCAGAACGAATGATCGAGGCCGCCGCCTTCGAACGCGAACGATGAGGGATAGCCCGCGGCCTGCCACGAGGCGTGGTCCGAGCAGCCGTAGTTGCACGGACTCGATCCACGCGTGAGACCGAGCGGCGCGAGGTATTCTTCGAACAAGGCGGCGACGAACGCGTTGAGGCCGCTGTCGGTGAAGTCGGAAATGATCTCGATGTCGACCTGGCCGGCTTCGTGGTAGTTGGTCATGTCGAGCTGCAGCGCGCCGACCACGTCCACGCCCGCGCCCGCGTAGGCATCGGCGATCGCCTGCGATCCGTTGAGGCCGACTTCCTCGGCCGCGTACGCCATCAGGCGCACGCTGCGCGCGGGACGGTACCCCGTCGACATCGCGATGCGCAGGATCTCGGTCAGCGTCGCGACTCCGGAGGCGTCGTCGTCGGCGCCGGGTGCGCGGGCGGTCAGCGGATTGCCCGAGGACCAGTTGACCGAATCGAGGTGCGCGCCGAGCACGACGTTCTCTTCCGGCAGCGAGGCGCCTTCGATCGTGAGGATCACCGACGGCTGGCCCCCGCAATCGTTGCAGTCGGTGAACAGCTCGACCTGCACGTCGTCGCGACCTGCCGCGAGCGCGAGCCACTGGTCGCGGATCCAGGCCGCGGCATCGGCGCCGGTCGGGCTCGCGTAGTAGCGGTTGTGGAATGCCTCGAGCCCTGCGATCGATGCGCGGATCGCGGGTTCGCTGACCGCCACGAGCCACGGCGCGACGGTCGCCTGGTTGTCGATCGGATAGCCGCCGCGCGGGGCGACCGGTGTCGCCACCACGCGCGTGAGGAAGGCCTCGGCTTCGTCCCGCGTGGGAAACGAGAAAAAGCCGCCGCAGCGCCGCTCGCGCTCATGCACGTGCCGGACGAGCGCAGCGATGTCCTCCGGACCCGCCTCGACGAGGACGACGGCATGGCCCTGCGCATCCAGTCGCGGCGTCGCGGCGGCGCCGCCAGCGGCGCGCCAGGTGTCCTGGCCGACGACGAGGAATGCAGGGTCGGCCACGCCTGCAGCCACGCTGCCGGCGAAACAGCAGAGCGCGAGCGCAAGGCACGCGGCGGGGTGTCGCGAAGACAGGATCACGGCGGCTCCGGCAGCAAGGCGCGAAACGCGGAGCATAGGTCAGCCGGCCCCGGCGTGCACCCGCGCCGGGCGCGCCAGCGCGAAAGCGAGCGCGAGATGGATCGGCAACAGCAGCACGATCCAGTGCAGGTTGGCCTGCGCGAACCACGGCAGGATCTTCGAGAACAGCGCGAACGCCGCGAGCAGCGCCACCAGCGCCGCGATCGCGGTCGCGAGCGGGCGCGGCCGCAGGCGCCCGCGCGCGATGCCCCACCACGCGGGCAGCAACGCGAGGCAGAGCGGATTCAGCAGCAGCAGGTTCTCGTTGCGCCAGGCGGCGCGATGCTCGGTGCCGAACCAGAGGAACAGCAGCAACAGCCCGCCGAGGCCGCAGAAGAGTTCGAACGCGAGCGCGAAGCCCGCGAGCGGCAGGCGACGCGAGCTGCGCGCATCGAGCGCGAGCCGATGCAGCACCGCGCCGATCGCGAGGCCGAGCACGAGGAACGGCCAGCGCAGGTCGGGCGGCAGCAGCGGCGGTTCCTCGACGAGTCCGGGCGCGAGTACCGTGGTCGCACCGACGACCGGGACGTGCGCGCCGCTGGCATCCGCGCGCGTCGCCTCCGCGGCGACGCGCGAGAGGGTTTCGGGCACGAAGCTTTCCTGCCAGTAATCGATGCGCTGGTCTGCGTACGGACCGAGGCCGAGGTCGATGCCGAGCATGAGCCAGGGTTCGGCAGCCATCAGGCGCAGCGCATCGAGGCGCCAGGTATAGCCGCGCGACCGGCCCTCGCCGTGCGCGCGCAGCGCTCCGCCGAGCGCGCGGTCGAGTGCGTCGCGCACGCGCGTCGAGCAGTTCGCTTCGAAGTAGTCGTAGCGGTACTGCGTGTTCTCGGGGAGCACGTTCCAGGCGAGGAAGTCGACGAGTTCGCGCGCGCGCGCCGCGTCGATGTCGAGCGCCTGCTCGACGATCGAGCGCCCCTGCGCGCGATACATGTCGAGATCATCCGCGAGCGGACCCTCGATCACGCGGTACACCATCCGCCCGCGCGCGAAGTTCAGCAGGAAATCCTCCTGCGCGAAATCGAAGATGCCGTAGTTGTAGACCACCGCGGGACGCCCGGCCTCGCGCACGACGATCGCGTTGTGGCCGAAGCGCTCGAAGAAGAGTTCGCCGGGGCCGATGGTCAGCAGGCTGACCTCGGGCGGTGATGGGTGATTGGTGATGGGTGACTGGGCGACGGGACGGCCGGCGTCCGGCTCGGCGCGCGCGACGTTGGTCGTTGCAACCGTGCAAAGCAGCGCCAGCTGCACGCCAGCGAATGCGGTGCGAAGGCACCGCTTGTACCAATCACGAATCACGAATCACCAATTCCGGCCCTCAAGCCTCATGCACCCGCACCACGAACTGCGGCGGGCGGCGGGGGTCCGGGCGTGCGGCGCGGAAGCTGAAGCCGCCGATCGCGACCTCTTCGCCGAGCGCGGGGGCATGGCCGAGTTCGGCCGCGACCATCGCGCCGATCGTCTCGTGGCGTTCGGCGTCGAACTCGACGTCGAAGCGCTGGTTGAACTCGACCACCGAGGTCTGCGCGTTCACGAGGAAATCCCCGTTCGCTGCGGGCTGGATCAGCGTGTGCTTGTCGTCGTCGTCGTCATGCTCGTCGCCGATGTCGCCGACGATCTGCTCGAGCACGTCTTCGATCGTGATGAGCCCGGCGACGCCGCCGTATTCGTCGACGACGATCGCCATGTGGTTGCGCGAGAGCCGGAATTCCTTGAGCAGGATGTTCAGGCGCTTGGACTCGGGGATCATCGTGACCGGACGCAGCAGGTGGTCGATGCGTTCGACCGCTCGGTCCTCGACGAAGCAGCGCAGGAGGTCCTTCGCGAGCAGGATCCCTAGCACCTCGTCCTTGTTGTCGCCGGTATGCACCGGGAAGCGCGAGTGGCCCGATTCGACCACGGCGGCGAGCGTGTGCGCGAGCGGCGCCTCGATCGGAAGGGACACCATCTGTGCGCGCGGCACCATCACGTCGCCGACGGTGAGGTCGGCGACCTCGATCGCGCCTTCGACCATCGACAGGGTGTCGTTCGACATCAGGCCATTGGCCTGCGCGTGCCGCAGTTCCTCGATGAGTTCTTCGCGGTTCTGCGGTTCGCCGGAGAGCGCTTGCGTGATCCGTTCGAACCACGTTCGCGCGGGGGTACTGGGAGGGTCCTCGCTCATCTGCCGCTTGCACGGGCCCGGGGGGGCGGGAGCGGGAGTGTAGCAAAGAGAGGGCTGAGGGCTGAGGCTGGCGCGGGTCTGGCCGGGTTTGGTCGAACCGCGGCCCGCGCCGCCGGCCCAGTTCCAGCCCCGCCACGCCCAAGCCTCGACCCTGCCTCAGCCCTCGGCCCTCGACCCTCGGCCCTCAGCCCTCGGCCCTCAGCCCTCGGTCCTCAGCCCTCATCCACCCGATACGGGTCGGCGATGCCGAGTCCTGCGAGGATCCGCCGTTCGAGCGCCTCCATGCGCTCGGCGTCCGCGTCGTCTTCGTGGTTGTGGCCGAGCAGGTGCAGCGCACCGTGGATGGCCATGTGCGCGTAGTGGTCGCGCGGATCCTTGCCCTGTTCGCGCGCCTCGCGTGCGATGACCGGCGCACAGATCACGAGGTCGCCCAGCAGGCCGGATGCCTCGCCCGCCTCGGGTTCGTACGGGAAGCTCAGCACGTTGGTGGCGTAGTCGCGGGCCCGGAACCGGCGGTTGTAGTGGCGCCCTGCCTGCGCGTCGACGATGAGGATGTTGATCTCGCTCATGCCCCGGCGTCGGCGAAGGGCCGGAATGGCTTCGAGCCAGCGTTGGAACGAGCGCAGCATCGGCACGCCACGGCGGCCGGCTTCGTTGCGCACCCACACGCACAGGCGCGGGGCCGAGGCGGCGGGCTTGACGCTGGTGCGCGGGCGGCTCGCCAAGGCGCAGCTCAACGCTCGAAATCGTCGCCGAATACGGCGGCTTCGCAGCCGGTCGCATGGAGGCTCACTTCGTCGTTGCCCGACTCGGGAACGCCGATCACGCCGCTGGCTCGGCCAAAGTCGATGTCCGCCGGATTGGACAGCCCCTCGGCGAGGAGCGTGAACGGGCTCTCCATCGCGAACGGCGGGTCGAAGCGCGCGAGGCAGCCTCCGGCGGCGCCGCACCCGCCCCATGCCGCGACCACGATCGCGCCCCGGCAGTCCAGTGCGATGCCGTCGATGTTCGACAGGGTGGTCTCGATCAGCGGCGCGGGGGCGGCTTCGCTGTCCGCGGCGAACGACAGGATCTTCGCATTCGGTCCCCAGGTCGCGACGAGCACGCGTTGGCTGGCGCCGTCGAACACGAGGCCGTTCGGCGTCGCGCTGCCGGTCGACAGCGGCGGTGCGGCAACGGGCGCAGCGAGATCGGCGACATCGATGCGATGGATCTTCCTCGCGCTGAAGTCGCTGATGTAGATCGTGCGCGAGCCATCCGAGGTGATGCCGTTGAGGAAGGACGCACCCGCTATCGCGAAGTCGAGCACCGGCGCCGCGCTGTCGATGTCGAAGCCCTTGAGGCGCCCGCTGTCGAGCACGAACAGCGTTCCGCCCAGCAATTCGATGCCATACGGCGAGGCGGTCGCCTCGGTGAACACGCCGAGCGTGCCGTCCGCCGCGCGCGTGAGGATCGGACCGCCCGTGTTGCCGACCAGGTGACGGTCGAGCCGCGCGTGGTATTCGACGCTTTCCGGGCCGTCGTAGGCCTGCGCGCCCGCAGTGGCGCTCGCGCAGGCAAGAAGGATCGCCAGCATGTGCAACGCAGCGGCTTGCCTCATGCCTGATCCCGCTGCGCGGTGGCCTTCTGCTCGTGCGCCTCGTACGCATGCACGATGCGTTGCACGAGCGGATGGCGCACCACGTCCTTCGCGGTGAAGTAGGTGAAGCTGACGCCTTCGACGTCGCGCAGCACCTCGGTCGCGTCGCGCAGGCCCGACTTCACGTGGCGCGGCAGGTCGGTCTGGGTCAGGTCGCCGGTCACCACTGCGACCGAGCCGAAGCCGATGCGCGTGAGGAACATCTTCATCTGCTCGATCGTGGTGTTCTGCGCCTCGTCGAGGATCACGAATGCGTCGTTGAGCGTGCGCCCGCGCATGTAGGCGAGCGGCGCGATCTCGATCACGTTGCGCTCGATCAGCTTCATGACCTTCTCGATGCCGAGCATCTCGTACAGCGCGTCGTAGAGCGGGCGCAGGTACGGGTCGACCTTCTGCGTGAGATCGCCGGGCAGGAAGCCGAGTTTCTCGCCGGCCTCGACCGCAGGCCGCACGAGGATCAGGCGCTGCACGCGGCTGTCGTTCAGCGCGTCGACCGCCATCGCGACCGCGAGCCAGGTCTTGCCGGTGCCGGCCGGGCCCACGCCGAAGTTGATGTCGTGGCGCGCCATCGCGAGCAGGTAACGCTGCTGGTTCGCGCCGCGGCCGCGCACGGTGCCGCGCTTGGTCTTGATCGCGACCTCGGGCATGCCTTCGGTCGACTTCGCAACGAGCGCATCGGCGCCGCTGCCCGCGAGGTGCAGGTTGACCTGCGCTCCGGTCAGGACCTCGTCCGCGGTCGCTTCGTAGAGCTCGCGCAGGACGCGCTCGCCCAGTTTCACCGCGCGTGCGTCGCCGCTGACGCGGAACACGTTGCCGCGGTTGCCGATCTCGACGCCGAGGCGCAGTTCGATCTGGCGCAGGTGTTCGTCGAACGGCCCCGCGAGGTTGGCGAGGCGCTCGCCGTCGTCGGGTTCGAGCGTGAAGTCGTGGTAGGTGGGTTCGGTCATAGGCGCGCGAGCGTAGCGCGCGCGCGCGGCGCCGACCAGCACGCGCGCGTGCGCTGCATGGCGCGCGTTCAGTTGAACCCATCCGCGAAGATGGCGTCGCCAGCGAGTTCATCGGCACCGATGTCGTTGGCGCCGCTGCGCGGCTGGCCGTCGATGTCGTCGCTGACGTCGGCGCGGGTTTCGCCTGCATCGATCGCGGGATTGCCCGCGACGAGATGGCCGTCGGGCGTCAGCGGCAAGGGTGCTTCGAAGCTGTCGGCGTCGGCGCCGGTATGCGCGCGCCATTCGGCGAGCGTGCCGCCGCCCTCGATCGGGCTGCCGGGCCGGCGATCGATGAATTCGCAGCTGCCCATGGCATCGTGGAATGCGTTGTGGTCGGTGCCTGGCGAGCCGTCGAGGCCGGACAGGCCGCCGGGTTCGTCCGACCAGCGCACCGCGACGCAGGGACGTCCGTCCTGCACGACGAGGTTGTTGCGGATCGTCGGGTTCACGTTGGCGGGGCGCAAGGCGTTCTCGTCCCAGTCCTGGAACGTGATGCCGAAATAGATCGCGGCGTGGCCGAGCGCCGAGGTGCCGATGATCGTGTTGTTCGCGACCACGACGTCGCGCGAGGCGTACAGGCCGATGCCGGAATAGGCGCCGCCGCCGACGATGTTGTTGCGCACGATGCCCCGCACGGCTTCGTAGTAGCCCGGGTTCTCGTCGAGGTCGAAATACTCGGGGCTGGTGTCGAAGCCGACGAGGATGCCGGCGAAGCCCGGATTCTCGATGCGATTGCGTTGCACGACGACGTCGGCCGCTCCGCCCTTGAAATAGACGCCGGTGGTCGCGGTGTCGTGGATCCAGTTGTCCTCGACGAGCATGCCGGACCCGTTGACGTTGTCGATGCCCTCCGCGTTCTTGTCGTCGAGCGGGGTGCCTGGCGGGTAGATCGCGCCGCTGTTCCAGATCTCGCAGCGCCGGATCGTGGCGCGATCGGAATGCGGCGTGATCTTGATCGCGTCGCGCCCGGTGTCGTGGATCTTCGAATCCTCGATGATCACGTCGAGCGCACCATGGCCGGACTCGTTCGCCCCCTGCTCCCAGTTCGTCTGCAGGAACACGCCGTAGTAGTAGCCGCCGCTGATCTCGAGTCGCGACAGCCGCGAGCCGGATGCGCCCGGATCGATCTGCACCGCGACCGTGTCGATGTTGGCGATGTCGCAGTGGATGTGCGCGAACTCGCCCGGATGCGAGCGCAGCGTCACCGGCACGCGCAATCGCACTTCGCACTCCTCGTAGGTGTTGTTGCCGGCGGGGCCGCGCAGGGTCACGGTGTCGCCCGCGGCGACGATCGCGTTCGCGGGCGCCAGCACGTGGCCGAGCGTGCGGAACGGCTGCGCGAGGCTGCCATTGCCGGTCGCGTCGTTGCCGGTGGTCGACACGAACCACTCCGTGGCGGCGGCGTCGTGGACGACGGCGAGCGCACCGGCGAGCAACAGCAGCAGCGACGTCTTCATTGCGGGATTTCCGGAAGGGGAGAAATGCACAGCACGTGACGCGGCGCGTGCGCGGGCCATCGATATCGCATGGCCGCTGGTTGCATGTCTGCGAAACGCGTCGCGCGCACGCGGCGGCGGGCCCCGGGGCGACCCCGGGGCTTGCAAATAATTAATCGAGCAATTAAATTACGCGCATGGAACGCATCCCGCCCGGATCCGCCGGTTCGCTGAAGCGCGCTGCGAGGGTCGTGCGAAAGCCGGCTTCCCGCGCCAGCACCAAGGACGTTCCGGGCACCGCGCGCAAGCCGCCCGCCCGCAAGCCGCCCGCCGGCAAGCCATCCGGCCGCGCGGGCGCGAAGCGCCAGCCGGATCGTGCCGACCCGCGATCGCCGGGTCGGCCCGCCGCGGGCTCCGAATTGCGCGCCGAACTGCTCGATGCCGCGATCGCATGCTTCACGCGCAGCGGCATCGCGGCGACGCCGCTGCGCGCGGTCGCGACCACCGCAGGCGTGACGCCTGCGCTCGTGCACTACTACTTCGGCGACAAGGCGTCGCTGGTGCAGGCACTGGTCGAGGAGCGCTTGCTGCCCGCGCTCGCGCCGCTGCGCCAACGCATGGCCGGCGCGGGCGAAGACCCCGCTGCGCTGATCGCGACCTTCGTGCGCGGCGTGGCGGAGGCGGTGGCGGCATCGCCATGGTTGCCCGCGCTGTGGGTGCGCGAAGTCCTGTGCGAGGGCGGCGGCCTGCGCGAGATCCTGTTCGACCGGCTGGTGCCCGAGCTTCCGCAGATGATGGCCGCGCGCTTCGCCGCCGCGCAGGCGACCGGTCGCCTGAATCCCGACCTCGACCCACGACTGCTGGTGGTCTCGCTGATCGGCCTCACGCTGTTCCCGGCTGCGGGCGCGCCGATCTGGCGCCGGCTGTTCGAAGCGGGCGACCTCGACGGCGAGGCGCTCGTCAGCCATGCGATCGCGCTGCTCGATCGTGGCGTCGGTGTGGGCTGAACCCGGAGGACGCGATGCACTTGCTGCGCACCCTTGCTCCCTTGCTCGCGTTGCTCCTCGCCGGAGGCTGTTCGACCGACGCTCCGCAGGCGCTTGGCACGCTCGAGTTCGACCGCATCACGGTGCCCGCGCCGGCGTCCGAACGCATCGTCGCCATCGATGTGCGCGAGGGTGAACAGGTGGTCGAGGGCCAGCCCCTGCTTCAACTCGACACCGCGCGCACGCAGGCGCAGCTCGCGGCGCTGGTGGCCGAAGCCGAACGCGCGCGCGACCGCTTGTCCGAATTGCAGGCCGGGCCGCGCAGCGAGGCGATCGCGGCCGCACGCGCGAATCTCGCCGCCAACGAGGCGCGCGCGAGAGAGGCGAATGCGTACTACGAGCGCCTGTCGCCGTTGAAGGACAAGGCGCATGTCGCCGCGGCCGACCTCGATCGTGCGCGCGCTGCGATGCGCAGCGCGGTCGCGCAGGCAGCGGCCGCGCGCGCGGCGCTGGACGAGCTGCTGCACGGCACGCGTTCCGAACAGCTGCGCCAGGCCGAGGCGTCGCTCGCGACGGCGGAGGCGCAGGCCGACGCGCAGCGCGTGC
>JAEYZH010000137.1 GCA_023430685.1 Pseudomonadota bacterium
CGTGTCGTCGACCGGGAGCCGTGGCCCCCGGGTCGACGACACGTGGATCAGGCAGGGCGCGAGTGGCGCTGTGCACCGTTGCGCTGTTGCGGCTTGCCTCGCGCACCCGCGTGGCCCCCCGCATTGCCCCCACCGACATGCGGACGGCGCGCGTGGCGCTGCTGCTGCTGCGGTCGACCCTGCTGCGGGCGCGAGCGTGCGGAATCGTCGATGCGCAGCGGCGTCGAGGGTTCGAAGCCGGCGATCGCCTCGACCGCGATTTCCTGCTTGAGCAGGCGACGGATGTCGCGCAGCAGGCCGTCTTCCTCGTGCGAAACCAGCGAGATCGCGAGGCCTTCGGCGCCCGCGCGGCCGGTGCGGCCGATCCGGTGCACGTAGTCTTCGGCGACCATCGGCAGGTCGTAGTTGATGACCATCGGCAGCTGGTCGATGTCGAGGCCGCGCGCCGCGATGTCGGTCGCGACGAGCACCGCGACCTTGCCGCTCTTGAAGTCCTTGAGCGCGCGCGTACGCTGGTTCTGGCTCTTGTTGCCATGGATCGCGGCGGCGCGCAGGCCGGCACGCTCGAGCATCGTCGCGAGCTTGTCCGCTCCATGCTTGGTGCGGCCGAACACGAGCGTCTGGCGCGCGTCGTTCTGCAGCAGGTGCAGCAGCAGGTCGCGCTTGCGCGCGGCATCGACCGGATGCACGCGATGCGTGACGGTCGCCGCGACGCTGTTCGGCTTGGCGACCTGGATCTCGACCGGATCGCGCATGAACTCGCCCGCGAGCGCCTTGATCTCCGGCGCGAACGTGGCCGAGAACAGCCAGGTGATGCGGTTCTGCCGCGGCAGGTGGCCGAGGATGCGCTTGATCGCGGGCAGGAAGCCCATGTCGAGCATGCGGTCCGCCTCGTCGAGGATCAGCACTTCGACGTGCGAGAGGTTCACGCTGCGCTGCTGCACGTGGTCGATCAGGCGACCCGGCGTCGCGACGAGGATGTCGACGCCGCGACGGAGCGCGTCGACCTGCGGCTGCATGCCGACGCCGCCGAAGATCGTGGCGGCGCGCACGCCGAGGTGCTTGCCGTAGCCGCGCACGCTCTCGTGCACCTGCGCGGCAAGTTCGCGCGTCGGCGTCAGCACGAGCGCGCGTGGCGTCTTCGGCTGGGCCGCGTGGCGGTGGGTGACGTAGAGGCGGTCCAGCAACGGCAGCGAGAACGCCGCGGTCTTGCCGGTGCCGGTCTGCGCGCCCGCGAGCAGGTCGCGGCCTTCGAGGGCGACCGGGATCGCCTGCGCCTGGATCGGCGTCGGGTTGTCATAGCCTTGTTCGGACAGCGCGCGCAGCAGGGCGGGCGCGAGGCCCAGTGATTCGAAACTCATTCGGAAAACTCCATCAGGTGCCGGAGTGCCGCACGCAGGCGCGCGCCCCGGCCGATCTCGGCGCAAGGCAGGTCCAGTGTGGACACGGGAAACCGATCCGCGAGGATCGGAGCAAACCCGGAGCGTTCCCAAGAAACCGCGCTGCAGGTGCATGGTGGCGGATCGATGGCCGAAGTGGCCTGCGAATCCGGGTCTGGCACGACGAAAGCCGATCGGCGCGGAGCGTGGATCGAAGCCGGGAGGCTTCGGTCGGATCACGTTCCAGAGGGAAAACCGCGTGGCGGCGCACCAGACAGCGCGGACGATACACGAACGTTGCCGAACAAGCCACTGAATTCGAAGGCGCGCCGCGCGTGCCGCGCGCAGGCGCCGATGGTTCATTCGGGCGCGCGGCCGCGCGCCGGTCGTCGAGTCGCCGCGCGCATGCGCCGAAACGCATCGGCGTGGCGCCGCCTTCCGCCGATGCCGTGCTCCAATGCGGGTTTGCGGGCAGCGAAGGTGGCGATGAGCGAGATCGGGGCGTCCGGCCGGCACGGCGCGCGGAGCGTGGCCGGCGGTGCATGGCTCGCGTGGACATTCGCCGGCCTTGCCGGCATCGCCGCCGCCGATGCGCCCGGCCTGCAGCGCGATCTCGTGTTCGAGCAGCCCTCGCCGTTGGCGCATCCGGAGCGTGTGCTCGAGCGCATGGCCAGTCCGCTCGCAGGCGCGGCGATGCGCGAACGCCTGCACGCTGCGCGCGCCGGCGCCGATGCCGATCCCTGGCCTGCGCTCGACCTCGCGGATGAACGCTTCGAACTGTTCGTGCCGGACGGCACGCCGCCGGAACCCGGCTTCGGACTTGTCGTGTTCGTGCCTCCATGGGAAGAGCAGGGACTGCCTGCGGAGTGGCTGCCGGTTCTGCAGCGCCATCGCCTTGCGATGGTGACGGCCGCGCGTTCGGGCAACGCGCAGGACGTCGGGATCCGGCGCGTGCCGCTCGCATTGCATGCCGTCGAGAACGTGCGCAGCCGGCTGCGCATCGATCCTGCACGCGTCTACGCGGCCGGGTTCTCAGGCGGCTCGCGCGTCGCGCTGCGCCTGGCGGTCGGGTGGCCGGACGTCTTCCGCGGCGGCTTGCTCAACGCGGGCAGCGACCCGCTCGGCAATGCCGAAGTGCCGTTGCCGGAGCCAGGCCTGTTCGATCGGCTCGAACGCATATCGCGCCTCGTATACTTCAGCGGAACACGCGATGCCCCCGCGATCGCCGCAGACCGCGCGAGCCGCCGCTCGGCGACGGAGCTCTGCATGTCCGGAACCGACGTGTTCACGATCGCGGGCGGCGGCCACGAGCCTGCCGGTGCGCAGGCCATCGCGCGTGCGCTGCGCGCACTCGAGGCGCCGCCGGACGGCGCCGCGAGCGGCGCGGCCTGTCGCGAACGTCGATCGAGGCGCATCGCGCGCGAAGCGCACGCGATAGCGGCACTCGTCGATGCGGGCGATCATGCACGTGCCGCGCGCGCGTTGGTCGAATTCGACTTGCGCTGGGGCGGGCTCGCGCGCGAGGCCAGTCGTGAACTCGATGCGCGCATCGACGTTTCGAGGGCTCATGCGCCGGCGACCGACTGATCGCGGGTGGCTTACGCACGGCCTGGCGCATGCGCGATCATGTGTCGATGAAGACAGCAATCACCTCCAGCGAAGACGCCGGCGCGAGCGTCCGGCTCGATGTCTGGCTGTGGGCCGCGCGCTTCTACAAGACGCGTGCGCTGGCCAAGCAGGCGGTCGAAGGCGGCAAGGTGGAGGTCAACGGCGCCGCCGGCAAGCCCGCCAAAGCGGTCAGGCGCGGTGACCAGTTGCGCGTGACGCGCGGCGAGGATCGCCATGAGGTCGAGATCCTTGGCTTGAGCGAAGCGCGCGGACCCGCGCGCGTCGCGCAGCTGCTCTATCGCGAAACCGAAGAAGGCCGCGCCGCGCGTGAAGCCGCCGCGGAACAGCGCCGCCTGGTCGGCGCAAGCCAGGCGAAGCCGCCAGGCAAGCCCGACAAGCGCGCACGCCGGCTGATCCGCGCGCTCGGCGACATCGACGCGTTCTGATCGAGGGAGTCCCTCGCACGCAACGCCCGCGCCGCTGCGTCCTTCAGGGTGCCTTGTGGTGATCCGGTGCGGCGCCGGTGATCGCCGCGAGGTGGCGCGTGAACGAGGGCAACAGCAGCCGGTTGCCGTATGCGCTCAGGTGGTCGCCGTCGAAATACAGCGGCTTTCCCTGCATCGTGGCCGCGCAGGTCGAGCCCGGGCACAGCACGGGCAGCGGATCCCAGACGCTGAGCGCGGGCATGCGCGCGGCAAGACGGGAAAAACTCTCGAGCACCGGCGCGCGATAGCGGTCGATCTCCTCGCGCGTGATCGTCAAACCGGGTGCGCAGATCGGATTGGACGCATTGAACGCATCGGAACAGCGAAAGGGCGGCGCGCGCAAGAGCGGCTTGGGCGCTTCGAGCACGATATGCAGACCTTTCGCCGCGAGCGGCTCGAGCAATGAGGGAAGCGCGCGCTCCGCGGCGAGTCGCGCTGCGGTCGCCGCAGGACCGGTCATGCTGCTCCATACCCGGGTTCATTGGTCGGCGCGAACTGGTTGCTGAAACGCGTGAGCCGCAACGCGGCGAGCAGGACGACGTCGCCGGGTTGCGCGCGCGCGAGGATGTCGTCGATCGCCGCCTTGCCCTGCGCGGGGCAGGCGCCGCCTTCGCGATGCGGCTGCAGGCTCGCGAAGGTGCACGCGGGTTGTGGTAGAGCACGACGCGCGCGCCGGATCGCAGCACGTGTTCGCCGAGCAAGGTCATGTATCCGGTCGCATGCGAATCACCAAGTGCGAACACGGTGGGCGCGCGATGAGGCGGGGCCGCGCATCCGACGCGCGACATGACCTGCAGCCCGCCTGCCTGAGTACCGGGCTCGAGCCGCAGGAAGCAGCCAGGCACGTCCGGCAGCGTGGCAGCCGGGACCGCGTACCAGTCGCCGCTGTTGCGCGACACGGTCGTCAGCGCGAATGCACGCCGGTGTTCGAACACCTGGAGCGTGACCGCCCAGGCGCCGCAGGCGAGCAGGATGCCCGCCGCGACGACGGCCTGCCGCGGCCATCGCCTGAGCGTCACCGAGTATCGGAACGGGCGTTCGACGGCGAGGTACGAGGCGGTCGCGAGCGCGAACGTCGCCGCGAGTCCGATCGCGCGGGAGCTGATCGAATCAAGACCGATGGTCCAGCGCAGCAGCACGAAGACCGGCCAGTGCCAGAGATACAGCGAATAGGACAGGCGACCGATCGCGGCCATCGGCGCGCTGCCGAGCGCGGCGCGCAGCACGCCGCCTTCTCGACCATGCAGGAAACCGATGACGCCGAGCGTGCCGAGCACCGGCAGCCACGCACCTGGCCAGGGGAACGCGCGCGGATTCGACGTCGCGAGCCCCCAGGCGAGCATGCCGAGCGAAAGCCAGGCACCACTGCGCGCGAGCAGGTCGATGCTGCGCACGCCGCGCGCCCGTGCGCCCTGGCCGCGCGAGAGTGCCTGGAACAGCAACACGCCCGAGGCGAGTTCCCACATGCGCGACTGGATCAGGTAGAACGCGCCGGTGGGATCGGTGCGCGCGAGCCGCATCGCGATCGCGAGCGAAGCGACGAGCGTGATCGCGACGAGACAGGATGAGAGCACGCGCCAGCGGATCCCGCGCGTCCAGGCAAAGAAAAGCAACGGGAACAGCAGGTAGAACTGTTCCTCGACGCCGAGCGACCAGGTGTGCGTGTAGGGATTGAACTCGCTCGTCGGCGCGAAGTAGGCCTCGCGCTGGTTCGCGAGGTACCAGTTGGCGAGACCGAAAAACGCGTGCAGCCCGGTGAGCTCGTTGGCGCGGCTCAGCCAGGCCGCGGGAATCAGAAGCGCCGAAGCGACGCTGGTCAGCACAAGGCACACCAGCAGCGCCGGAACGATGCGCTGCACCCTGCGCGCGTAGAAGTAGCCGAGGAACGCCCCGAGCCCGCCCTCGCGCCAGCCGTGCACGGACGCCGCGACCACGAATCCGGAGATCGCGAAGAACACGTCGACGCCCGCGAAGCCGCCTGGCAGCCAGCGTTCGTCGAGGTGGTAGGCGATGACCGCGAGCACCGCGATCGCGCGCAGGCCGTCGATGTGCGCGACGTGCCGGGTAGCCGGCAATGCGGGCGTGGATTCGCGATGCTCGCCGCGCACAGCCGGCACCGGCCCTTGGGCCTCCGCCACGCGCGCGTCGGCGTTCACGTGAGCTTCCTGAGGCGGTACAGGGCGTCGAGCGCTTCGCGCGGTGACAACGCGTCGGGATCGATCGCGCGCAGCGCTTCCTCGGCCGGCGACGGCAGCGGCGGGGCGAACAGCCCGAGTTGCGGTTGCGCGGATGGGTCCGCCGCCGGCGCTTCGGCCGTCGCTGCGCCGCGCTCGAGCACTGCGAGCGTGCGCCGCGCATCCGCGATCACTGCGCGCGGCAGTCCGGCCAGCGCGGCGACCTGCAGTCCGAAGCTGCGGTTCGCGGGACCGTCCTTGACTGCATGCATGAAGACCAGCCGTTCGCCGTATTCGACCGCGTCGAGGTGCACGTTCGCGACGCCCTCGAGCTCGGAAGCGAGCGCCGTGAGTTCGAAGTAGTGCGTCGCGAACAGCACGAATGCCCGGTTCGTGCGCGCAAGGCACACTGCGCACGCGCGCGCGAGTGCAAGCCCGTCCCAAGTCGAGGTGCCGCGACCCACCTCGTCCATCAGCACGAGGCTCGATGCCGTCGCGTGGTGCAGGATGTTGGCGGTCTCGCTCATCTCGACCATGAAAGTCGATTGTCCGCGCGCGAGGTCGTCGCCGGCGCCGATGCGCGTGAAGATCCGGTCGATCGGGCCGATCGTCGCGGCTTCTGCGGGCACGAAGCTGCCGACGTGCGCGAGCAGCGCGATGATTGCGGCCTGCCGCATGTAGGTCGACTTGCCGCCCATGTTCGGGCCGGTGATCACGAGCATGCGGCGACCTTCGTGCAGGTCGAGGTTGTTCGGCTCGAACGGTTCCTCGCGCACCTGCTCGACCACCGGATGGCGGCCGCGCACGATGCGGATGCCGGGGGCGTCGCCGAGTACGGGGCGCGACCAGTCGAGCGCTTCGGCGCGGTCGGCCAGGTTCGCGAGCACGTCGAGTTCGGCGACCGCCGCTGCCGCTGCCTGCAGCGGCGCGAGTCGCTCGATCAATGCGTCGAGCACGCCTTCGTGCAACGCGCGCTCGCGCATCAGCGCGCGCTCGCGCGCCCCGAGCACCTTGTCCTCGAACTGCTTGAGCTCTTCGGTGATGTAGCGCTCGGCGCCCTTGAGCGTCTGGCGCCGCGCGTAATGCGCGGGGGCCTTGCCCGACTGCGACTTGCTGATTTCGATGTAATAGCCGTGCACGCTGTTGTACCCGACCTTCAGCGTCGGGATGCCGGATGCGGCGCGTTCGCGTTCCTCGAGCTCGACGAGGAACTGGTCGGCGTGGGTCGACAGCAGTCGCAGCTCGTCGAGCTCGGCATCGAAACCCGTGCGGATCACGCCGCCGTCGCGCGCGTGGGCGGGCGGCGATTCCACGATCGCGGCCGAAAGGTGCGCGGCCGTATCGGCATGCTCGCCGAGCCGCGCCAGCAGCGTCGCGAGCAGCGGAGCCGTCGCGGAGGCGGCCGGCGCCGCGTCGTCGAGTCGATCGACGAGCATCGCGCCGGCCGCGATCGCGTCGCGCAGGCGCGGCGCGAGCAGCAGGCCGTCGCGCAGCGTCGAGAGGTCGCGCGGACGCGCGGTGCGCAGCGCCACGCGCGCTAGGATGCGCTCGAGATCGCCGATTCCGCGCAGGACCTCGCGCAATGGCTCGTGGCGACGCTGCTGCAGCAGCAGGTCGATGGCCTGCTGGCGCGCGGCGAGCACGCCGCGATCGCGCAACGGGCGATGCAGCCAGCGCCGCAGCAGGCGCGCGCCCATCGGCGTGATCGTGCGGTCGAGCACGCCGAGCAGCGTGAATTCGCGGTTGCCGCTCGCATGCGTGTCGAGTTCGAGGTTGCGCCGGGTCGCCGCATCCATCGCGATCGAATCGCCCGCGGTTTCGAACGCCATCCCCGCGATGTGGGGCAGCGAAGACTTCTGGGTTTCCTCGACGTAGCCGAGCAGGGCACCGGCGGCCGCCACCGCGAGCGCATGACCGTCGCAGCCGAAGCCGGAAAGATCGCGCGTACCGAAGAAGCGGGTGAGCTCGCGCTGCGCTGTCGCCTCGTCGAAGTGCCAGGGCGCGCGCTTGCGCAGGCCCGGCAGGGTCGTCACGAAGGCCGGCCAGGCGACGTCTTCGGCGACGAGCGTCTCCGCAGGTACGAGGCGCGCGAGTTCCGCCGCGAGCGCCTCGGCATCGCCGACTTCCCCGAGCAGGAAGCGGCCTGACGCGAGATCGGCATGCGCGAGCCCGTAGCCGTCGCGGCCCGCGGCGATTGCGAGCAGCAGGTTGTCGCGACGCTCCTCGAGCAAGGCGGCATCGGTCACGGTGCCCGGCGTCACGACGCGCACGACCTTGCGCTCGACGAGTCCCTTCGCCGCCGCGGGATCGCCGATCTGCTCGCAGATCGCGACCGATTCACCGAGTCGCACGAGTTTCGCGAGATAGCCTTCGGCCGCGTGGTAGGGGACCCCGGCCATCGGGATCGGCGCGCCGGCCGAGGCGCCGCGCTGCGTCAGCGTGATGTCGAGCAGGCGCGCAGCCTTGCGCGCGTCGTCGTAGAACAGCTCGTAGAAGTCGCCCATGCGGAAGAACACGAGCGTGTCCGGATACTCCGCCTTGGCGGCGAAGTACTGGCGCATGAGCGGAGTGTGTTCCCTCGAAACCTCGGGGGCTGGCATCGGGACTTCTTGCCCTGTGTCGTACACGCGGCGGCGCCGCGTGGAAGCGCGGGATTATCGGGCACAAGCCGGCGCACTGCATCGCCTGCGACTCGAGCGAGCCCGCCATGGGGATCGGGGGCGCTTCGCAAGAACCATGGGCGCGTCAACCACCGCTCGTTCGCGGGCGGCTCCAGCGCGGAGCGATCGGCGCTCAGCCAGCCGCAGGCACGCCCGCGGCCCCGATATGCCTTCCGATGAACGTCTCGAGCCTGCGGTAGAACTCGATGTTGTTGTCGTCCTTGTAGAAGCCGTGGCCTTCCTTCGGTACCGCCATCCATTCGGGCGGGTGGCCGGCCTTTTCCAGGGCGCTGCGCATCGCCTTCGCCTGGGCGAATGGCGCGCGCCGGTCCGATTCGCCGTGCACGAGCAGGACCGCGGCCTTGATGCGTGGCGCCATCGAGGTCGGCGAGCTCGCGGCGAGCGCCTCTTCGTCGCGCCCGATCGTGCGCTCGAGGTAGTTGCGGCCCCACGCGCTTTCGCGGATGTCGCCCTTGTCGTACATCATGCCGAGGTCGTAGATGCCCGCGAAGCCGACTGCGCACTTGAACAGCTCGGGCGCGCGCGCGGCGCTGATCATCGCGGAATACGCGCCGAAGCTCGCACCGTAGGCGCAGATGCGCTGCGGGTCGGCATGGCCCTGGCTGATGCTCCAGCGCACGCCGTCGATGAGGTCGTCCTGGATCCGCGTGGCCCACTGACGGTAGCCGGACTGTTCGAATGCCTTGCCACGACCCTGCGAACCACGGAAGTTGACCTGCAGCACGAGGTAGCCGCGGCTCGCGAGGAACTGGGCATCGAGGTCGAACGGCCAGCGGTCGCCGATCGCGTGCGGGCCGCCGTGCGGCACCAGTACCATCGGCAGCTTCGCGGGCTCCGCCACCCCGGCGGGAATCGTGAGATAGCCGTCGAGTTCGACGCCGTCGCTGGCCTTGAAACGGATCGGCCTGCGCACGCCCATGCGCTCGACCGGGATCTCCTCCATCGCCGCGAGCACGAGTTGCGCGGCATTCTTGCGGTGATCGAACAGGTACCACGAGCCCGGGTCGCGATCGCTGTAGACATAGAACAACGAGATGCTGCCGTCTTCGCTGTGGTCGACGAAGTCCACGAGCTTGCCCGCGAAACTCCGGCCTAGCATCCGGTGCGTCTTCGCCGCGGGCGCGTTCTCGTCGAGGTACGCGATGGCCGGGATGCCGCCTTCCTTCCATGCGGCGAACGGCTGCATCGGAGTCGCGGTCCACTGCAGGTCGCCGATGCTCGCAAAGTCGTCTTCGACGAGCGTGCGGCGTCCACTGCCGTCGGGTTCGGCCTGCACCAGCGACAACGGCTCGCCGTCGGCGGCGAACCATGCGAACACCTTGTCGCCGGCGGGCGAGAACGCGAACGGCACGAGCTTGCCGCCGGTGCGTTCGGAGGGAACCGGACTCCAGCGCTGCTTCGCGTCGCTCTGGAACAGCAGGTAGTTGTCCTCGTCGTCGAGGCCGATCGCGAAGCGCGCGCGGCCGGTGCGATCGAGCACGAACGAGAGGTCGCGCTCGCCGATGTCGGCGACGAGGCGGCTGGTTCCGTCGCTCGCATCGACGTCGTAGAGCATCGAGCGCTTGCTGGTCGCGGACAGGGTGCGCATGTAGAAGCGGCCGTTCGACTTCTCGGGCAGCGCCGCGATGTAACCGAAGCCGCGGTCGATGCCGATCGTTCGCCCGGGGCTGTCGTACCCGAAGAGGTATTTCTGGTTGCCGCCGTCGAGGTCGACCGCGTTGATCTCGCCGGTGAGCTGGGGTTTCTCGCGCGGG
This sequence comes from Pseudomonadota bacterium, assembly GCA_023430685.1. Classification (GTDB taxonomy): domain Bacteria; phylum Pseudomonadota; class Gammaproteobacteria; order Xanthomonadales; family Rhodanobacteraceae; genus Dokdonella_A. The sequence goes on from JAEYZH010000137.1 coordinate 10,082, forward strand.
CCGGACTGGCGCCCCTTGGCCACCACGAGCCGCTGAGGGCTGACCCAGCCCACCTGCATCGGCACTTCGTTCGGCGGCAGCTTCAGCATCAGCGTGGGCTTCATGCCGTCGATGCGGAAGATGCCGAGTGCATGGCGCCCTTCGCCGAGGTTCAGCGTGACCGACAGGTGCTTGCCGTCTGGCGCGAGGCGCGGCGAACTGATCCTGCCCGCGCGCGCGAACGCCTCCACCGGCACCGGTTCCGCGGCAGCGGCTCCGCATGCACAGGCCGACGCACCGATGCACGCCCAGATCCATTTCCGCGCCATCGCGCTCCCCCTCCTGAATGGCCGACCCGGAACGATAACCGATGAACGCCGCGCTGCATCCTGGCAGGGGTCCGGTCGCGCACCTGGGCGGCTGACGACGGCGCGATGGCGCGCTGGAGTATGCTCGCGTGCTGGCGAAGCACGGTGCCGACATGGCCGATCCTTCAATTCCAACCGACGATATGTTGCGCGCGCAGGCCCAGGCGCTGGCCGAATGCCTCGTCGCGCGCGGGCAGAGCCTGGTCGCCGCGGAGTCGTGCACGGGCGGATGGATCGCGAAGGTCCTCACGGACATCCCGGGCAGCTCGACCTGGTTCGAATGCGGTGTCGTCGCCTACAGCTACGAGGCGAAGGAAGCGCTGCTCGGCGTGCAACCGCAGACGCTCGAACGCACCGGCGCGGTGAGCCAGGAAACCGCGGTCGAGATGGTGTCCGGTGCGCTCGCGCGCTACGGCGCGAGTGTCGCGGTGGCGGTCACGGGCGTCGCCGGCCCCGGCGGCGGCACGCCCGACAAGCCGGTCGGCACGGTCTGGATCGGCTGGAAGCGTCGCGGCGGCTATGCACGCGCGCAGCTGTTCCACTTCGACGGCGACCGCGAGGCGGTGCGGCGGCAGACCGTCGGCGCGGCGCTCGAAGGCGTGCGGCGGATTCTTACGAGCTGACGCGCGCCCGGCTGATCGTCGCGCGCGGGTGCTGTGGGATAATCCTCTCCGCTCGCCGCATCTCAACCGCTGAGATGCGGCCGCGGCAGTCTCGCCGCCACCCAGACAGAGGATTCCACTATGGATGACAACAAGCGCAAGGCGCTCGCTTCCGCACTGAGCCAGATCGAGAAGCAGTTCGGCAAGGGCGCGGTCATGCGCATGGGCGATCGCGTCGACGAGGCGATCGAAGTCGTGTCGACCGGATCGCTCGGACTCGACGTCGCGCTCGGCGTCGGCGGCCTGCCGCGCGGGCGCGTGGTCGAGATCTACGGGCCCGAGTCGTCGGGCAAGACCACGTTGACGCTGCAGGTCATCGCGAGCTGCCAGCGCAATGGCGGCACCGCGGCCTTCATCGACGCCGAGCATGCGCTCGACCCGACCTATGCCGAGAAACTCGGCGTCAACGTCGACGACCTGCTGGTCTCCCAGCCCGACACCGGTGAACAGGCACTCGAGATCGCCGACATGCTGGTTCGATCGAATTCGGTCGACGTGGTCGTGATCGACTCGGTCGCGGCACTGACGCCGAAGGCCGAGATCGAAGGCGAGATGGGTGATTCGCACGTCGGGCTGCAGGCGCGCCTGATGAGCCAGGCGCTCCGCAAGCTGACCGCGAACATCAAGAAGTCGGGCACCCTGGTGATCTTCATCAACCAGATCCGCATGAAGATCGGCGTGATGTTCGGCAGTCCCGAGACCACCACCGGCGGCAATGCGCTGAAGTTCTACGCGTCGGTGCGACTGGACATCCGCCGCATCGGCGCGATCAAGCGCGGCGAAGAGGTGATCGGCTCCGAGACGCGCGTCAAGGTCGTCAAGAACAAGGTCGCGCCTCCGTTCCGCCAGGCCGAGTTCGAGATCCTCTATGGCGAAGGGTCCTCGCGCGAGGGCGAACTCATCGAGCTCGGCGTCGCGCACAACCTCGTCGAGAAATCCGGTGCCTGGTACAGCTACAACGGCGACCGCATCGGCCAGGGCAAGGACAACGTGCGCCTCTATCTGAAGGAGCACCCCGAAATCGCCGCGGCGATCGACGCGCAACTGCGCGCGAAGCTGCTCGTGAAGGGTGGCGCATCGCCGCTGCCGGCGGTCGAGGTCGAGGAAGCCTGAGCGCGCCCGCCGCGCGCGTCTCGCGGGGCGTCAGCGCCGCAATGCAGCGCGCGCGCTGGCCAGCATGGAGCGCAGGCGCGCGTTGCGCGCTGTAAGCCTGCGTGCCGTACACGAGGTGGATGATCTCTTACGCCTTCGCCGGTTCGCGCCGGTCCGTGCGCGCCAGCAGTTCGAACATGCCGAGCAGGCTCGGCGCGCGCACATGCAGCACGCCCCCCGGAGCGAGCAGGCGCGACCATTCGGCGAGGGCCGGAGCAGTCCTCGCGCGTTCGAAATGCTCGAGCACGTCCTGGGCGACGATCGCGTCGAACGCTCCATCCGGCACTATCGGAAGATGCGTGACGTCGGCGACGAGGTCAGGCTTGTACACCGCGTGCAGGTCGACGTTGAGGTAGCCTTGCCGGTAGTCGTAGCCACAGCCGACATTGATCTTGCGCGGCAACGGATCGGGCAGGGTCGCGTGGTCGGAGGACGTCATCCATCGGCTCGCAGGCGGGATCGAGCGGGAAGCGTACGCGCTGCGGGTGGGGCGGTTCGACGGTCGGAGGATGCGTGAGCAAGCCGAATCGCCGCGGCGGGTCCGACGGAGCCGAGGGCCCGAGCGGCTACGAGCGTGGCCTGTCCCTGCTCGCGCGGCGCGAACATTCCGTGCGCGAACTCCAGCGCAAGCTCGCGGCGAAGGGGCACGCGCCGGCAGAGGCCGGGGCTGCGATCGAGCGCCTGCGCGAGGCGCACTACCAGGACGACGACCGGTTCGCCGCAAGCCTCGCGCGACGCCGCGCGGCGCAGGGTTACGGTCCGAGGCGAATCCAGGCAGAACTCAAGTCGCACGGCCTCGGCGATGCCGCCATCCGCGTCGTCATTGCCGGGCTCGACGTCGATTGGGACACGCTCGCGGCGGATCAGTTGCGGCGTCGCCACGGCGGTCGCGGCAGCGTGGACGCGGCGGAACGCGCCGCACGAGCGGGTTTTCTCTTGCGCCGCGGCTTCGATCCGGCGACAGTACGCGCCGTCACGCGCGCGGAAGTGGACGGTACGGGCGAAGAGTTCGAGGGATGACTCGCGAACCGGGCCGCGCCTTCGGCGTGTCCGCTTCCAGAATCCGTTCCGATCCGGCGTCCATGAAAACCTCCGAAATCCGCTCCGCGTTCCTGGAGTTCTTCCGCTCCAAGGACCATACGATCGTGCCGTCGAGCTCGCTGGTGCCCGCCAACGACCCGACCCTGCTGTTCACCAACTCCGGCATGGTGCCGTTCAAGAACGTGTTCCTCGGCAGCGAAAAGCTGCCGTACGTGCGTGCGGCGGACGTGCAGCGCTGCCTGCGCGCGGGCGGCAAGCACAACGACCTCGATTCGGTCGGCTACACCGCGCGCCACCACACGTTCTTCGAGATGCTCGGCAACTGGTCGTTCGGCGACTACTTCAAGCGCGAGGCGATCGCCTGGGCCTGGGAATTCCTCACAGGCGTGCTGAAGCTCGACCGCGAGCGACTCTGGGTCACGGTCTACCACACCGACGACGAGGCCCATGCGATCTGGAAGGACGACATCGGCGTGGCCGAGCATCGCATCATCCGCATCGGCGACAACAAGGGCGCGCCATTCGCATCGGACAACTTCTGGCAGATGGCCGACACCGGTCCCTGCGGGCCCTGCACCGAAATCTTCTACGACCACGGTGCCGACATCGCGGGCGGACCGCCGGGCTCGCCCGACGAGGATGGCGATCGCTACATCGAGATCTGGAACCTCGTGTTCATGCAGTTCGACCGCGCCGCCGACGGCACGCTGTCGAAGCTGCCTGCCCCCTGCGTCGATACCGGCATGGGACTCGAGCGGCTCGCGGCCGTGCTGCAACACGTGCATTCGAACTACGAGATCGACCTGTTCCAGCGGCTGATCTCCGAGGCCGCGCGCCTGACCGGAACCAGCGACCTCGAGAACAAGTCGCTGCGCGTGATCGCCGACCACATCCGCGCGTGCTCGTTCCTGATCGTCGACGGCGTGCTGCCCTCGAACGAGGGTCGAGGCTACGTGCTGCGCCGGATCATCCGCCGCGCGCTGCGGCACGGCTGGATGCTCGGCCGCAAGCAGCCGTTCTTCCACGCCATGGTGCCGGCGCTCGTCGAGACGATGGGCGAGGCGTACCCCGAACTCGCGGCTGCGCAGGAGCTCGTGACCAGCGCGTTGCTCAGGGAGGAGGAACGTTTTTCCGAGACCCTCGAGCACGGCATGAAGTTGCTCGAGAGCGCGCTCGCCGACGAGGCCGATGCGAACTCGCGCCGGGTGCCGGGCCTGATCGCGTTCACGCTCTACGACACCTACGGCTTCCCTGTCGACCTGACCGCGGACATCGCGCGCGAGCGCGGCTGGTCGGTCGACATGCCGGGTTTCGAATCGGCGATGCAGGAGCAACGCGAGCGTGCCCGCGCGGCGAGCCAGTTCGACAGCAAGGCGACCCTTCCGGCCGAGGTCGCGAGCGCGCTGGCCCCGACGCAGTTCCTCGGTTACCGCGCGTTCGCGGCCGACGACGCGAAGGTGGTCGCGATCGTGCGTGACGGCCGCTCGGTCGACACCCTGTCCGACGGCGAGCAGGCCTTGGTGCTGCTCGACCGCACGCCGTTCTATGCCGAGTCGGGCGGCCAGGTCGGTGATACCGGCACGCTCGCGGGTGCCGAGGGCCGCTTCGAGGTCGCGGACACGATCAAGCTCGGCGGCGTGTTCCATGCCCACCTCGGGCACTGGCATGGCACGGCGCTGCGCAAGGGTGCCGTGCTCAAGGCCGAAGTGGACGCCGATCGGCGCCAGTCGACCGTGCTCAATCATTCGGCGACGCACCTGCTGCACGCGGCGCTGCGCAAGGTGCTCGGCAGCCATGTCCAGCAGAAGGGCTCGCTGGTCGCGCCGGATCGCCTGCGCTTCGACTTCTCGCACTTCCAGCCGATCGGCTCCGCCGAGTTGCGCACCATCGAGGACCTCGTCAACGCCGAAATCCGGCGCAACAGCGAAGCCGAAGTGCACGAGATGGGGTACCAGGCCGCACTCGACTTCGGCGCGCTCGCGCTGTTCGGCGAGAAGTACGGCGACGAGGTGCGCGTGCTGCGCATGGGCGACTTCTCGACCGAACTCTGCGGCGGCACCCACGTCGGCCGCACCGGCGACATCGGCCTGTTCAAGATCGTGTCGGAAGGCGGTGTCGCCGCGGGCGTGCGCCGCATCGAAGCGGTGACTGGCGCCGCTGCGATCGCCTACGTCGCGGAGGAAGAGGCGCGGCTCGACGCGCTCGCGGAGCTGCTGTCGAGCTCGGGCGCCGACGTGGTCGACAAGTTGCGCCAGGTGTTCGAGCGGCAGAAGAAGCTCGAGCGGGAACTCGAAGGCTACAAGGCGAGGGCCGCCAGCTCGGCCACGCAGGACCTTGCTGCATCGGCAACGCACGTGGGCGACCTGCAGGTCGTCGCCGCGCGCATCGACGGCCTCGATGCGAAGGCGCTGCGCGAAGGCGTGGACACGCTCAAGCAGCGCCTCGGCGACTGCGTGGTGCTGCTCGCGTCGGGCGCGGATGGCAAGGTCGCGCTGGTATGCGGCGTGCATGGCACGGCGCTCGGTCGGGTCAAGGCGGGCGATGTGGTTGCGCACGTCGCGGCTCGCATCGACGGCAAGGGCGGCGGCCGTCCCGACATGGCGCAGGGTGGCGGCGTGGATTCGCCCGCGTTGGCCGCAGCACTCGAGGACTTGCCAGGATGGATCGCCGAACGGCTCGCCTAGGGTTCGCGTCGCCAACTCGCCATCGAATGTAAAGAAATTGTGGAATTTCGAGCCTGCGCTTGCGTTGCGCGTGCAGGGGGGCTTGGATAGTATCGATGGGTCCGATACCCATGCCACGCCTCGCATGCGAGGCGCGAACAGAGCAGGGACCGGACACGACAGGGGAAACGGCAGCGAGGGAGGCTGCTGCTTGGTCCCCAGGACCCGCGCCAGGGTGAACGATCACGGCGCTGGCCCACCGGACCGACAACGTGAAGGAGTAGTACCACATGCTCATATTGACTCGCCGCGTAGGCGAGACGCTGATGATCGGTGACGAGGTGACCGTCACCGTCCTTGGCGTCAAGGGAAACCAGGTCCGCATCGGAATCAATGCGCCCAAGGACGTCGCGGTGCATCGCGAAGAAATCTACCAGCGCATCAAGCGCGAGCTGACGCCCGGCGAGGCCGCCGAAGGCGGCAGCAGTTCGTCGACAGGCTGACCTTTACCTGGCGCGCGCGGGCGGCTATCCTGCGCGACCGCCGCGGCGCACTGTCGCGCGAGAATTCCGGAGAGATGCCCGAGAGGCCGAAGGGGCTCCCCTGCTAAGGGAGTATAGGGTCAAAAGCTCTATCGAGGGTTCGAATCCCTCTCTCTCCGCCAGATACGAAAAGCGCCCCGCGAGGGGCGTTTTTCGTATCTGGCGGAGAGAGAGGGTGGAGAAGCGGCGGCTTCGCAGAAGACGCCGGTTCGACGCGTCCGCCGGGAGCGGACGCGGACAGCCGGAGGCTGGCCCCGGGAGCGCGCAGCGCGCAGGGGTGAGGCTCATGGATGAGCCGAACACGGATTCGTCTGGAACGAATCCGGACATCCGGAGGCTGGCCCCGGAGCGCGCAGCGCGGAGGGGTGAGGCTCATGGATGAGCCGAACAATCCCTCTTCTCGCGAACGTCAAGTCGCGACCGGCGTTTTTTGCATCTGGCGAAGTCCTTCCACGAGCGCGGGCTCCTGCGATCAAGCGCATCACGCGCGCGCATGACGATGTTGGCGCCGGCGCGAGAGGCGTCGCATGCACGCGCCGCGCGCGCATCCAGACGAAAAAGGTTGACGCGGCGCTCGCGGATCAGAATAATCCCGCGCCTTCGCCGACGGCTCGGATGAACGCAGTGTTACACTGCACCGGTCCGGACGTCGTGGAACAGGTTTCAGCGCGCGCCCGTAGCTCAGTTGGATAGAGTACCAGGCTACGAACTTGGTGGTCGGGAGTTCGAATCTCTCCGGGCGCGCCATTATCGGAAGGGAAGGGTGCTTCGGCACCCTTCCTTGTTTCTGGCGGGCGCTCGCGCGCACGACCGCGCTCGAGGCGACGTGGATTGACGACACGCGCGCTGCTTCGTAGTATCGCCGACCCTCCCGATGGCCGTGGCCACGCGGGAGCACGCGATCAGGACGGGGTATAGCGCAGTCTGGTAGCGCGCCTGCTTTGGGAGCAGGATGTCGGGGGTTCGAATCCCTCTACCCCGACCACCCGCTTGCGGGTCCTGCGACGCTGGCGTGGCGCGGGCTGTCGAGGCGACAATGCGGCTGACGATGCGCCCGTAGCTCAACCGGATAGAGCATCGGCCTTCTAAGCCGACGGTTGCAGGTTCGAGTCCTGTCGGGCGTGCCAGCAACCCGTGCGATGCATCGGTCCGACGGCCGGTCGATGCGAGGATTCCGGCAGGATGCCGGAAGTGATTCAGGCGGAAATGGAAACGCAGCGATCCAGCTTCAGTGGTGGACGTAGCTCAGTTGGTCGAACGCGGTCGTCGGACCGCGTGAGGGCGAGGCAGGATGCCGAGCGGAGAGTGCTCCATGGACGGAACGCAGCGATCCAGCTTCAGTGGTGGACGTAGCTCAGTTGGTTAGAGTACCGGATTGTGATTCCGGTTGTCGGGGGTTCGAGTCCCCTCGTCCACCCCAACTCCGTTACAATCAGCAGCATTTGGGCCGTTAGCTCAGTTGGTAGAGCAGGAGACTCTTAATCTCTTGGTCCTAGGTTCGAGTCCTAGACGGCCCACCAATTCTTGACCCGCGCAGCCGACGCATTCGTCGGCTGCGGCGGGGCGCTGATCCGGGCGAAAGTGGCGGAACTGGTAGACGCGCTGGATTTAGGTTCCAGTGGGGCGACCCGTGAGAGTTCGAGTCTCTCCTTTCGCATGCCTTCGCACGGAGCGGCGCATCCTCACCGGTGCCGCCCGGCGGGCGCGACCGGTGGCGCAATGCCTATCGGAGTCAGAGGAACATCATGCAAGTCTCGATCGAAAACGTCGGCTCCCTCGGCCGCAAGCTCACCGTTCGCCTGCCGGCCCAGCGCCTCGAGGACACGATCCGCACGCGCATCCAGGAGATGGGTCGCAGCGCGCGTCTCAAGGGCTTCCGCCCGGGCAAGGTGCCGACCCGCGTGATCGAGCAGCGCTACGGCGCGCAGATCCGCAATGAAGCGCTGTCGGAAATGATCGGCTCGAGCTTCCAGGAAGCGGTCACGCAGGAAAAGCTGCGCCCGGCCGTGCAGCCGTCGATCGCGACGACCGGTCGGCCAGAGAACGGCGAGATCGAGTACACCGCGACGTTCGAGGTGCTGCCCGAGATCGGCAAGCTCGACGTCGACGCGCTGGAAATCGTGAAGCCGGAAGCGACGGTCGAGGAGGCGGACATCGACCAGATGATCGAGACGCTGCGCCTGCAGCGCCGCAGCTGGAACCAGGTCGAGCGTCCGGCGCAGGAAGGCGACATGGTCCTGTTCGAGTACTCGGCCGAAGGTGACGGGTTCCGCCACCCGGAAACGGGCACGGACCGCGTCGGCGCGGTGCTGGGTTCGGGCGCGTACTCGAAGGAACTCGAGGACAAGCTCGCCGGCCACAAGGCCGGTGACGAATTCACGGCCCGCGTCGATTTCCCCGCCGCGGTGCGCACGCCGGCACTCGCGGGCAAGTCGGCCGAGGTGAAGGTCAAGCTCGTGCGCGTGCAGGAGCCGCAGCTGCCGGTCGTCGACGAGGCGTTCGCGGCAAGTTTCGGCATCCGCGACGGCGGCCTCGCGAAGTTCCGCGAAGACGTGCGCGCGAACCTCGAGCGCGAGCTCAAGGGCGTGCTGACGGCGCGCCTCAAGGCCAGCACGATCGACAAGCTCGTCGAGGCCCATCCGGAACTCGAAGTGCCGCAGGGCATGATCGAGAACGAAGCGCGCCTGCTCGCGCGCCAGGCCGGTGCGCAGGCGCCGGATGCGCTCGCGGCCTACCTGCCGGTCGCGCGCCGCCGCGTCAGCGCCGGTCTGCTGATCGCCGAGCTCGCGCGCCAGAACGAGATCCGGCTCGAGCCGCGCCGCGTCAGCGAAGCGCTCGCCACGATCGCCTCGACCTACGAAGAGCCCGAGAAGGTCGTTGAACTCTACTCGCGCGACCCCCAGTTGATGAGTGGGTTGCAGAATCGCGTGATCGAGGACCAGGTGGTCGAATGGATCGCCGACCATGCGCGCTGCAACGTGCAGAAACTGAGCTTCAATGAAGTGATGCGTCCGGGCGCCTGAGCGGCCGGCGCCGGAGAATCGCATGTCCAGCCTGATCACGCCCGCCAAGGCGCTCAACCTCGTCCCGATGGTGGTCGAACAGACCTCGCGTGGCGAGCGTGCATACGACATCTACTCGCGCCTGCTGAAGGAGCGTGTCGTGTTCGTCGTGGGTCCGATCGACGACTACATGGCCAACGTGATCGTCGCGCAGCTGCTGTTCCTCGAGTCGGAGAACCCCGACAAGGACATCAACCTCTACATCAACAGCCCGGGTGGCGTCGTCACCGCCGGGCTCGCGATCTACGACACGATGCAGTACATCCGCTCCGACGTGAGCACGATCTGCGTCGGGCAGGCCTGCAGCGCCGCGTCGCTTCTGCTGACGGCGGGTGCGAAGGGCAAGCGCTACGCGCTGCCGAATTCGCGCGTGATGATCCACCAGCCGTCGGGCGGCGCCCAGGGCCAGGCCACGGACATCGAGATCCAGGCCAAGGAAATCCTGTACCTGCGCGGACGCCTGAACCAGATCTACGTCAAGCATACGGGCCAGCTGCTCGAGCAGATCGAGCGCGACATGGAGCGCGACCGCTTCATGAGCGGCGAGGATGCGAAGGCGTACGGCCTGATCGACGCGGTGCTGGAAAAGCGCCCCGGCGAGGCCAATCCGGCCGCCTGACGCGCCTGTGCGGGCGACCGCGCAGCTGAACCATCTCCAGCATCCGGCCGGACTGGGCGTCCGGTCGTGCTGTGTTATTCTCGGCCGGCATTGATGGCGGCAAGAACCCCGAGGCGGGCATGACTGACGAGCGGCAGAGCCGATCGGGCGACAACGGCAAGATCCTCTATTGTTCCTTCTGCGGCAAGAGCCAGCACGAGGTCCGCAAGCTCATCGCGGGCCCGTCCGTCTTCATCTGCGACGAGTGCGTCGAGCTCTGCAACGACATCATCCGCGAGGAACTCGAGGAGAAGGCGGCGAGCGCGCGCAGCGACCTGCCCAAGCCCGCCGAGATCCTCGACGTGCTCAACCAGTACGTGATCGGCCAGGGCCGCGCGAAGAAGGTGCTCGCGGTCGCCGTGTACAACCATTACAAGCGGTTGGAGACGCGCAGCCGCAGCGAGGAAGTCGAGCTCGCGAAGTCGAACATCCTGCTGATCGGACCCACGGGCTCGGGCAAGACGTTGCTCGCCGACACGCTCGCGCGGCTGCTCAACGTGCCGTTCACGATCGCCGACGCGACGACGCTGACCGAAGCCGGCTACGTCGGCGAGGACGTCGAGAACATCATCCAGAAGCTGCTGCAGAAGTGCGACTACGACGTCGAGAAGGCGCAGAGCGGCATCGTCTACATCGACGAGATCGACAAGATCTCGCGCAAGAGCGAGAACCCCTCGATCACGCGCGACGTGTCCGGCGAAGGCGTGCAGCAGGCGTTGCTGAAGCTCATCGAAGGCACGATCGCCTCGGTGCCGCCGCAGGGCGGGCGCAAGCATCCGCAGCAGGAGTTCCTGCAGGTCGACACGCGCAACATCCTGTTCATCGTCGGCGGTGCGTTCGCCGGGCTCGAGAAGATCATCCAGCAGCGCTCCGAGGCGACCGGCATCGGCTTCAACGCCGAAGTGCGCAACAAGGACCGCATGGCCGACGCCGGCAAGCTGCTCGCCGACGTGCAGCCCGAGGACCTGATCAAGTTCGGGCTGATCCCGGAGTTCGTCGGCCGCCTGCCGGTGGTCGCAACGCTGGAGGAACTCGACGAGGCGGCGCTGGTCAAGATCCTGACCGAACCCAAGAACGCGATCACCAAGCAGTTCAAGCGGCTGTTCGAGATGGAAGGCGTTGAACTGGAGTTCAGGCCCGACGCACTCACCGCGGTCGCGCGCAAGGCGATCAAGCGCAAGACGGGTGCGCGCGGCCTGCGCACGATCCTCGAGCAGGTGCTGCTCGACACGATGTTCGACCTGCCCTCGATCGAGCACGTCAGCAAGGTCGTGGTCGATGAAGCGGTCATCAACGGCCAGGCCGAGCCGTACCTGATCTACCGCGGCAACATGCAGAATCGCGCGGCCTCCGAGTAGTCCTCCGCGCGCGTCGCGCTTGCAAATCGCGACGCCAACCCTCACTTGACGATACGGCAGCGTGGGTCCACGCTGCCGTTCGTATTTGTCGCGACCGCCGTCCCCGACGACCCGCCAAGAAGACCGATGACCGAAAAGCCGAGCAAGATCCAGAAGCCCTCCGTCGCCGAGCCGGCCGAACTGCCGGTGCTGCCCCTGCGCGACGTGGTCGTTTTCCCGCACATGGTGATCCCGCTGTTCGTCGGACGCGAGAAGTCGGTGCGCGCGCTCGAGATCGCGATGGCGGGCAACAAGCAGATCCTGCTGGTCGCGCAGCGCAGCCCGGACATCGACGAGCCGGCCGCCGGCGACCTCTACACGATCGGCACGATCGCGACCGTGCTGCAGCTGCTCAAGCTTCCCGACGGCACCATCAAGGTGCTCGTCGAGGGTACCCAGCGCGCGGAGATCGCGTCGTTCGGCGAACGCGACGGGTTGATGGTCGCGCATGCGCGCACGCTCGATGCGGGTTACACGCGCAGCGAGCGCGAGATCGAGGTGATCGGCCGCCAGCTCATGAATCTGTTCGAGCAGCTCGTGAAGCTCTCGCGCAAGATCCCGCCGGAACTGATGGCGACCCTGTCTGGCATCGAGGACCCGTCGCGACTCGCGGACACGATCGCGGCCCATCTCGGCGTGCGCGTGGCGGAGAAGCAGCGCGTGCTCGAGACCGTCGACGTCGCGGACCGGCAGGAACTGCTGGTCGGCATGGTCGACGGCGAGATCGACGTGCAGCAGATCGAGAAGCGCATCCGCGGTCGCGTCAAGACGCAGATGGAGAAGAGCCAGCGCGAGTACTACCTCAACGAACAGATGAAGGCGATCCAGAAGGAGCTCGGCGACATCGAGGATGCGCCGAACGAACTGGAGGAGCTCGCGCGCAAGATCGGCGCGGCCGGCATGCCCAAGCCGATCGAGGCGAAGGCGCGCGCGGAGCTCAACAAGCTCAAGCAGATGTCGCCGATGTCGGCCGAAGCGACGGTCGTGCGCAACTACATCGACGTGCTCCTCGGCGTGCCGTGGAAGAAGAAGACCAAGGTGCGCCGCGACCTCAAGCGGGCGGAGGAGGTGCTGGACGCCGACCACTACGGCCTCGAGAAGGTGAAGGAGCGCATCCTCGAGTACCTCGCCGTGCAGCAGCGCGTGCACAAGATGAAGGGACCGATCCTTTGCCTGGTCGGGCCGCCCGGCGTCGGCAAGACCTCGCTCGGCCAGTCGATCGCGAAGGCGACCAACCGCAAGTTCATCCGCATGTCGCTCGGTGGCGTGCGCGACGAGGCCGAGATCCGCGGCCATCGCCGCACCTACATCGGCTCGATGCCCGGTCGCATCATCCAGAACCTCGCCAAGGCCGGGACGAAGAACCCGTTGTTCGTGCTGGACGAGATCGACAAGATGTCGATGGACTTCCGCGGCGATCCGTCGGCGGCGCTGCTCGAGGTGCTCGATCCCGAACAGAACCACACGTTCAACGACCATTACCTCGAAGTCGACGTCGACCTCTCGGAAGTGATGTGGATCGCGACCGCGAACTCGCTGAACATCCCGCCCGCGCTCGCGGACCGCATGGAAATCATCCGCATCCCGGGTTACACCGAGGACGAGAAGCTCAACATCGCGGAACGCTACCTCGTGCCCAAGCAGCTCAGGGCGAATGGCCTCAAGGCGGCAGAACTGTCCGTCTCGTCGGACGCGCTGCGCGACATCGTGCGCTATTACACGCGCGAGTCCGGCGTGCGCAACCTCGACCGCGAGATCTCCAAGATCTGCCGCAAGACGGTCAAGGAACTTTCGCTCGCCGCGGCGAAGTCCGCGCGCAAGGGGCGCAAGCCCGGCGAGGAGCGCAAGCGCAAGGTCGTGGTCAAGGCCGACAACCTCGATGCCTATCTCGGCGTGCGCAAGTACACCTACGGACGCGCAGAGCAGCAGAACGAAGTCGGCCTCGTAACCGGGCTCGCGTGGACCGAAGTCGGCGGCGACCTGCTCAGCATCGAGGCGACGATCGTGCCCGGCAAGGGCAAGCTGATCCACACCGGCCAGCTCGGCGACGTGATGCAGGAGTCGATCCAGGCAGCGCTCAGCGTCGTGCGCGCGCGCGCGGACCGGCTCGGCATCGAGGCGGACTTCCACCAGAAGCTCGACGTCCACGTGCACGTGCCGGAGGGCGCCACGCCGAAGGACGGCCCGAGCGCGGGCATCGCGATGTGCACCGCGCTGGTTTCGGCGCTGACGCGGATTCCGGTGCGTTCCGAAGTCGCGATGACCGGCGAGATCACGCTGCGTGGCCGCGTGCTTCCGATCGGCGGTCTCAAGGAAAAGCTGCTCGCCGCGCATCGTGGCGGCATCACGACGGTGATCATCCCCGAGGAGAACCGCAAGGACCTCGCCGATATCCCGAAGAACGTCACCAGCTCGCTCGACATCCATCCGGTGCGCTGGATCGACGAAGTACTCGACCTTGCGCTCGAACGCCGGCTCGCGCCCGCATCGCGCGAGGAAGGCACGGTGCGCCACCCACGCGAGGAAGCTGCCTCCGAGCCGGCGGTGCGACCGCACTGAGTCCTGGTGGCAGTCGCGCACGTGCGCGCAAGCTTCGGAATTTGCGGCTGTTTTCCGCATCGGAGTGCGCGCGTGCGTGTTGCGTGCCCCCGGTGCGCGCTGGTATAAAGGGCGCGCCGCGATCCAGGTAGACGACCACGTCCGGGCGATTGCGGGGTAACGAGACGACGAATCGGGGATGCTAGGCCTCCGGGTGTGCGTTTCGACTCGAATTCAGACAACCGCGGAGCGCCAGCTCCGGCCAGGAGCCAATAAATGAACAAAGCCGAATTCACGGGTGCGATCGCGGAAGCGTCGGGCCTGACCAAGGCCGATGCGGAGCGCGCTGTCGAGGCGATGTTCGACACGATCAAGAAGGCGCTGTCGTCCGGCGATTCGGTGTCGCTGGTCGGCTTCGGCACGTTCGTGGTTCGTTCGCGTGCCGCGCGCAGCGGCCGCAATCCGCGCACGGGCGACGAGATCAAGATCCCCGCGTCGAAGGTGCCGGCTTTCAAGCCCGGCAAGGCGCTCAAGGACGCGCTCGGCTGACCAGCGCGGGACGCCGCGCGCAGGCGCGCGCGACGGCAATCGGGTGCTTAGCTCAGCGGTAGAGCGTCGCCCTTACAAGGCGAGGGTCGGGGGTTCGAAACCCTCAGCACCCACCAGCAACAAGGGCGCGCGATTCGCCCACGCCGCACCGGCGGTCGCGGGAACGGGCAACGCGGTTTCCGCTTCCGCAACCGCGAGGGCGCCCGCGTGGCGCCCTCGTCGCGCATGCGGCGCGCGCGCCGCCTTCGCCGCATAATGTCGCCTCCTTTCGTTCGACACGGCCCTCGCCGGTCGGCATCTCCGAGCACAGGTTCCCATCCATGTTGCAAATGCTACGCGGCAAGAAATCCGGCCTGTTCGTCAAGATCGCGCTCGTGCTGATCACGATCGGCTTCTCGTTCTTCGGCATCGAGTCGTACTTCGTCGCGCGCATGGACAACGGCGTCGCCAAGGTCGGCGACATCGAAGTCACGCAGGAAGAGTTCCGCGAACGCTTCAACCAGCATCGCCAGCGGCTGGTGCAGATGACGAACGGCCAGATCGACGCCTCGTATTTCGAGAATCCCGAAATCCGCGAGCAGGTGCTCAAGCAACTCGTCGACGAGAAGCTGTTGCTTGCAGCGAACGAGGAATTCGGAATCATCGTGGCGCCGCAGCGCGTGCGCGCCGAGATCCTCGCGATCCCGGCGTTCCAGGTCGACGGCGTGTTCAATGCCGAGCAGTACCGCATGGCGCTGCAATCCAACGGTCTTTCGCCACTCGGCTTCGAGGAACGCGTGCGCCAGGACCTCGGCATGCGCGAGCTGCCGACGCAGGTCGGCGCCACTGCGGTGGTGACCGCGGCCGACGTCGACGAATACCTGCGCCTGCGCGACCAGCAGCGCGACTTCAGCGTCGTGCGCCTGGATCGACCCGCGCCGTCGAATGCAGAGGTCACGGAAGAGGACATCAATGCGTACTACGCCGCCCATTCCGACCAGTTCATGGTGCCCGAGCAGGTTTCGCTGCAGTACGTCGAACTGGACGCGTCCGCGCTCGAGATCGACCAGACGCCCGATGACAGCGTGCTGAAGGATCGCTACGAAAAGGAGAAGGCGCGCTTCGTCACGAGCGAACAGCGCGAGGCCGCGCACATCCTGGTCAAGGTGGAAGGCAGCGGCAGCCCCGACGACCAGCGCGCCGCGCTCGCGAAGGCGCAGGCGATCGAGAAGCAGATCCGCGACGGCGGTGATTTCGCCGAGATCGCGAAGCAGAATTCGGCCGACCTCGGTTCCAGGAACCTCGGCGGCGAGCTCGGATGGATCGAGCGCGGCACGACCGACGAGGCGTTCGAGTCCGCGCTGTTCGGCCTCGCGGCGAAAGGCGATGTGTCCGCGCCCGTGCTCGGCGGCGAGGGCTACCACATCATCCAGTTGCGCGACTTGCGCCCGGGCAAGACCCGCACGTTCGAGGAAGTGCGTCCCGAACTCGCGAAGGAATACACCGACGGCGAGCGTGAGCGCGCATGGTCGGAGAAGGCCGGGCGCTTGACCGACCTCGCCTACGAAGACCCGTCGTCGCTCGAAACCGCGGCGAAGGAGCTCGGCGTGGCCGTGAAGACGACGCCGTTGTTCAGCCGCGAGGGAGCGGCCGACGGCATCCTTGCCAACCGTGGCGTCGTGCAGGCTGCGTTCTCGGATGCGGTGCTCGTGCAGAACACCAACTCCGAGGTCATCGACCTCGGCGGCAACCATGTGGTCGTCGTGCGCCTCGCCGAACACAAGCCCGCGAAGCCGATGCCGCTCGACGAGGTGCGCGATCGCGTGCGCGAAAGCGTGCTCGGCGAGCGCGTCGAACGCGAGGCGAAGCAGCGCGCGGAGCGCCTGTTCGCCGAACTCGCGGCTGGCAAGACGCTCGCGGACGTCGCGACGCAGGCGGCGGTCGAGGTGCAGCAGCACAAGGGCATCGGCCGCCAGGCGGCGGGCCTCGACAGCCAGCTCGTCGAAGCGGTGTTCCGCATGCCGCATCCGCAGGGTGCGCCGGTGGACAAGCTGGTCGAGCTCGGCGGCGACAGCTACGCGCTGGTGCGCCTCGAAGCGGTCAAGGATGGCGCCGTCGCGGGACTCGATGAAAAGACCCGCGAAGCCGCGCGCAACACGCTGCAGCAGCAGTTCGCCGCGACGGCGAGTTCGGAGTTCGTGCAGGCGCTTCGCAGCGAGATCAAGGTCACGCAGTCGCTCGCGAAGCTCGACGAACTGTAATTCGGTTCCCGCCCGTCGAGCGGGCGGGAATGCGACGCGCGCTGTCGTCTTCGGGACGTCAGCGCGCCGGCGCGGAATCGAAGCCGTTCTCGAAGATCGTGTCGTCGACGATCTCCGGGACTTCGATGAACACCGCATTCGGCGTGCCGGCCGTGCCGATGCCACCGCCGCGCGCGTTGCGACCCTGCACGTAAAGCAGGTGCCGCCCCGCAGCCAGCGCGGGCAGGGCAATGGTCGCGGAAACCTGCTCCGTCGCTGAATCGAACGTGCCGTCGACCGCCGCGAGCGGATTCGCGTCGATCGCGGGCTGCCAGGGCTCGCCATCGATCCACGCATCGGCCGCGACGATCGCATAGGTTTGTTCCATGCCATTGCTCTGGCGGTAGCGCGTGTCGTCGATCGTCGCGCTGACGGTCACCTGCAAGCCACCGCTTCCGCGCGTCACCTCCGACACCGCGAGATTGCGCACGTCGGGTCCGCCGGGCAGGCGATACGGTGCGTGCAGCGCGCGCGCGGCATAGCGCAACGCGTCGAGGTTCTTCTGCACGGTCAACGTCTCGAAGCCCTGCGTGCCGTCGCAGTCCTGGAAGAAGAAGCCGTCCGTGTCGTCGGTCTCGAACGTGTAGGCAGGCACGCCGAGCAGCCCATAGATCGTGTCGTCGGTCGTGCCGTCGGTCGGATACAGTTCGTCCGCCTGCTGGGGTTCGTACTGGTTGTACGCCGCGAGGCGCCGACCGAGCCGGCGCAGGCCGTCGCGGTTCGGCGCAGGCGAGGACGTATCGCCCCAGGACCACAGCACGAGGCTTGCCGCGTTGTGGATGTCGAAGAACACGCCGCTGGTGTCGTCCGGCGCTGCGCCGCCGTCGTCGGGCAGCGACGAGGGCGCCATCGAACCGGTGCGCCGGTCGGCGAACACGCCTCCGCTGCATTCCCCCGCCGCATTGCAGGAACCCGCGACGTAGCCGACAAGGTTCTCCGTTTCGGGTTCCGATGCGGGAACCGGGCCGCGATAGGTTTCATCGCATGAGTCACCGCTCGAGCCGACGCCGAGGGTGATGTTCCAGTGGAACGGGAAGTTGCGGTTGAGGTCGATGCCGTCGTCGCCCCACGGACTGGGGCACAGTCCGTCGACATCGTCGACGTTCTTGCGCCACCACACGCCACCCTCGGCAATCTTGCGCCCGTCGGGATTGGCCTGCAGCACGAGCCTGAAATCGTTGTGGTCGACGAGCCAGGTCGCTTCGGGATCGGTGCCGTAGTTGTGCACGAGCCATTCGCCGAAACGCGTCGTGATCTCCGCGGGCGGGTATTCGCGTGCATGGATCGAGCCGAACACGACCATCGCGGGACGATCCGGATCGTCGGCTGCGGTCGCGAGGTTCGTGATGCGCAGCGCGCGCATCTCGTAGCCGTTCGCGAATCCCTGTTCCTTGCGCCAGCTCGGTCCGATCTCGTGGACCTCGACAAGGTCCGGATGCGCGGCGGCGAGGTCATCCATCGTCGAGTAGGTGCCCTCGACCGTGCGATAACACGCGAATCCAGGGATTGCCGGATAGCCGTTCGGGCCTGTTGCGGGCAACCCCGAACGCTGCGCGTCGGTGGCGCGCGCCAGCACTGCCTGCAGCTTCGAACTTGCTTCGAGGTCGATGCCGACGAGGAAACCTTGCGACTGCAGTCGCGCGATCGCGTGATCGTCGGCCTGCGCGCGGAAAACGCCGCGCTCGCGGTCGACCTTGAGGTGCTGGAAATGCTTCGCCGCCCGCGTGAGCTCGGCGCGGTCGCGATAAGGCACTTCGACCACCCATTCGGCGGCGAACGCCGGGTGCAGCAGGACGGCCGCGACCGCGGCGGCGAGCAGGCGGATGCGCATCGAAGATCCCCGAGGTGGAAACGCCCGATGGTAGTCCGGCGCGGCCGGCCCGGACAGGGACCAGAGTCGTAGCGGGTTATTCGAGCTGCTCGCGCGCCCAGCGCGCGTCGAGCGCTTCCATCGCGTCGCGCGGCGACAGCCTCGCGGCCTTGTCCCAGGCCTCGGCGACGTCGTCCTCGCGCTGGTCGCCGTACAGCAGCAGCAGGCCGTTGCCGTATTCGATCCACGCGATCGGCGAGGCGGGCGTCAGTTTCAGCGCCTGCCCGAGGTGCTTCTCGGCCTCCGCCGCGCTTGCGCCATAGGTCAGCTTCGCCAGCATGCCTCCGACCTTGCCGACGATCTCGGCGTGGTAGAGGCCGAGCGCGGTCTGGGCTTCCGCATGTCCGGGCGCGAGCCGCAACGCCTGTGCCAGCGATTCACTGACCTTGCCGGCCAGCCCCTGCGCGAGGGCCTTCGTGATCGACAAGGCCTGGCTGAGCCGGCCCAGCGCGAACGCGCGGCGGTAGTGGCTGTTCGCGAGGCCGGGCAGGGCGGCCACGGCGGCGTCGGCGAGCGCGGCGAGTTCCTCGTAGCGCGCGATGCGCGCCTTCTCGCCTTCGAGCAGGTAGGTCGCATGGATGCCGCCGGCCTTGATCGCGACCGACGCACCCAGCGCGCCGAGCGCGGTGCCGCCCTCGTAGGCCTTCTGGAAATCGCCACGGTGGAACGCGCGCCAGGCATCCTGCAGCGCCGTCGCGATCGCGGCTGCGTCCTTGCCGAGCTTCGGCTGCGCCTTCAGCAAGCCGGCGACGTGCTTGTCGTCGGGCCAGGGCTCGAGGTCGCCGGCATGCAGGGTCTTCCAGGCCTTGGCGAGTTTGTCGCCCGCGTAATCGAAGGCCTTGTCGGGGTGCGGGAACGGGGTCCAGGCTTTCGGCGCCATCGCGCGCGTGCTCCTTCGGTGCGGACGTATCCCGAGTGTGAACGGCGTGCCCGTGCTCGTCACGCCGCCCTGCGGCAAGCCCGCTAGAATCCGTGCATGAGCCCTTCCGCCAGGACCAGCGCAGCGCGCATCGCCGAGCTGCGCGCGCGCATCGACGACGCCAATCACCGCTACCACGTGCTCGACGAACCCGACATCGCGGACGTCGAATACGACCGGCTCCTGCGCGAACTCGAGGCGCTCGAAGCCGCGCACCCGGACCTCGTCACGCCCGAATCGCCGACGCAACGCGTTGGTGCGGCGCCATCGGGCGCGTTCGCGTCGGTGCGCCACGAGATCCCGATGCTGTCGCTCGCGAATGCTTTCAGCGACGAGGAGGTCGGCGATTTCGTGCGCCGCATCGAGCAACGCCAGGACACCACGGACCCGCTGTTCTCGGTGGAACCGAAGTTCGACGGCCTCGCGATCAGCCTGCGCTACGAGCAGGGCCTGTTCGTGCGCGGCGCGACGCGCGGCGACGGCGAACAGGGCGAGGACGTCAGCGCGAACCTGCGCACGATCCGGTCGATTCCGCTGCGCCTGCGGGGCGAGCGGTTTCCGGCCGTGCTCGAGGTGCGCGGCGAAGTCTACATGCCACGTGCGGCGTTCGAGGCCTGGAACGAACGCGCGCGTCGCGACGGCGGCAAGGTGCTTGCCAATCCACGCAACGGCGCGGCGGGTTCGCTGCGCCAGCTCGATGCGCGCATCACCGCGCAGCGTCCGCTCGCGTTCTACGCCTATGCGCTCGGCGTGGTGGAAGGCGCGAAGTTGCCGCCCACGCATTCGGGCACGCTTGCGCGACTGCGCGAATGGGGCCTGCCGGTCAGTCCGCTGGTCGAGACCGCGCGCGGCGTCGCCGGCTGCCTCGCGTACTACGAGCGGATCGGTGCGCAGCGCGATGCGTTGCCGTTCGACATCGATGGCGTGGTCTACAAGGTCGACGACCTCGCCGCGCAGCGCGAGCTCGGATTCGTCGGGCGCACGCCGCGCTGGGCGATCGCGCACAAGTTTCCGGCGCAGGAACAGCAGACGACGGTCGAGGCGATCATCGTCAACATCGGCCGCACCGGCGCCGCCACGCCCGCGGCGAAGCTCGCGCCGGTGCAGGTCGGCGGCGTGACGGTGACCAATGCGACCCTGCACAACGCCGACCAGGTCGCGCGCCTCGACGTGCGCGTCGGCGATACCGTGATCGTGCGGCGTGCGGGGGACGTGATCCCCGAAGTCGTGCGGGTGGTGCCAGAGGCCCGGCCCGCGCGCACGCGACCGTGGCGGATGCCGTCGCACTGCCCGATCTGCGGATCGGAAATCGTGCGCGAGGAGGGCGAGGCGGTGGCCCGCTGCAGCGGCGGGCTCGCATGTGCGGCGCAGCGCACGCAGGCGATCTTCCATTTCGCCTCGCGTCGCGCGATGGACATCGAGGGCCTCGGCGAACGCTACATCGAGGATCTCGGCGACCTCGGCTACCTCGAGTCGGTGGCGGACCTCTACCGACTAGGCGTCGAGGACCTCATCGAGATGAAGCGGCGCGCGGACGAGCGCGACGGCACCACGCCCGAAACCGCCAAGGCCGGCAAGATCGCGACGCGCTGGGCGGAGAACCTCGTCGAGGCGATCGACCGCAGCCGCCGCACGACGCTGCCGCGGTTCCTCTACGCGCTCGGGATCGAACATGTCGGCGAAAGCACGGCGAAGGTGCTCGCGACCTGGTTCGGCAGCATCGAGCGGATCAGGCGCCTGCCGTGGCCGTTGCTGACCCTCGTGCCCGACATCGGCGGCGAAGTCGCTCGAGCGATCGGCCACTTCTTCGAACAGGCCGGCAACCAGCGCGTCATCGACGACCTGCTCGCGCGCGGCGTGGTGCCAGGCGACGAACACGCGCCGTCGCCGAAGCTGCGTTCGCGGCTCGATGCCGGCGCTGCGCTCGCGGGCATCGGGATTCCGAAACTCACCGCGAAGCGCGCCGCGCAGCTCGTCGCACGATTCCCGCAGGCGCGCGCGATGCTCGCTGCAGGCGAGGATGCGCTCGCGGACGCGGGCCTGCCCGCGGACACCGCGCAGGCCCTGATCGCCTGGCGTCAATCTCCCGCGAACGCACACCTGCTCGTGCGCACGCTCGAGGCGATCGACGACTTGCGCGCCACGCTGGAACAGACCGCGGGCGAGCATCCCGCGCTGCCACTCGACGGCCAGACCTTCGTGCTCACCGGCACGCTGTCGGCGCTCAGTCGCGACGAGGCGAAGGCGCGGCTCGAGGCGCTCGGCGCGAAGGTCGCCGGCAGCGTGTCGAAGAAGACGAACGCGGTCGTCGCGGGCGCGTCGGCGGGTTCCAAGCTCGACAAGGCGACCGAACTCGGGATCGAGGTCCGCGACGAAGCCTGGCTGCTCGCCTTGCTCGCGGAACACGAGGCCTGATCGTGTTTCGCGCCGGATGACGACCGACCGCTCGCACCCGCGCCTGCGCGAGGCGCTGGAGTCGCGCGCGCGACTCCACGCGCTCGTGCGCGGATTCTTCGCAGCGCGCGCCGTGCTGGAAGTCGAGACGCCGATCCTGTCCGCGGCCGGCAACACCGAGCCCAACATCGAGGCATTCATGACGCTGTTCAGCGGCCACGTGGACGCAGGTTCGCGCGAACGCTGGCTGCGTACGTCGCCGGAGTATCCGCTCAAGCGGCTGCTGGCCGCCGGCATCGGCGATTGCTTCGAACTCGGGCGGGTGTTCCGCAACGGGGAGGCAGGCAGGCGCCACAATCCCGAGTTCACGATGCTCGAGTGGTATCGCGTCGGTTGGGACCACCGGCGTCTCGCACGCGAAGCCGCGGCGCTGGTCGTCGACGCGATGGCTTCGGCCGGCCACGCGACGACGATCGGCGAGCAGTCCTATCGCGACCTGTTCCTCGCGGGCGTCGGCCTCGACCCGTACCAGGCGTCGATCGCGGAACTGCAGGCTGCGCTCGGCGATCTGCGCATCGATGCGCAGGGGCTCACGCGCGACGACTGGCTCGACCTCGTGCTCACGCATCGGCTGCAGCCGGGGTTCGCGCGCGACCGCGTCATGATCGTGCACGATTTCCCCGCCAGCCAGTGCGCACTCGCGCGGATCCGTGCGGGCGACCCACCGGTCGCCGAGCGATTCGAACTGTTCCTCGGTCCTTGCGAACTCGCCAACGGCTACCACGAGTTGAACGATCCGGCCGAGCAGCGCGCGCGTTTCGTCGCCGACAACGCACGCCGCCGCGATCGCGGACAGCGTGAATTGCCCATGGATGAACATTTCCTCGATGCGCTCGCGACGATGCCAGCCTGCGCGGGCGTCGCGCTCGGCATCGACCGCCTGCTGATGTGCATGGCCGGCAGCGACGACATCCGCGACGTGCTTGCGATTCCGTTCGCGCGCGCGTGAGCGGCGGATGTGGGTGTGGCGGGCTGGACGCGCGCAGCGCGGCCGGCGCTCGTGGCACGAACGCGCGAAAAGCTGCCGTCCGACCTTCGGTCGTCCCGCCTACGGGTTCTGGCGTAGGCTGGACGCGCGCAGCGCGGCCGGCGCTCGTGGCACGAACGCGCGAGAAGCTGCCGGCCGACCTTCGGTCGTCCAGCCTGCGGGCGGTGGCGTAGGCTGGACGCGCGCAGCGCGGCCGGCGCTCGTGGCACGAACGCGCGAGAAGCTACCGGCCGACCTTCGGTCGTCCAGCCTGCGGTGCTGGCGGAGGCTGGACGCGCGCAGCGCGGCCGGCGCTCCTGGCACGAACGCGCGAGAAGCTGCCGGCCGACCTTCGGTCGTCCCGCCTGCGGGTGCTGGCGTAGGCTGGACGCGCGCAGCGCGGCCGGCGCTCGTGGCACGAACGCGCGAAAAGCTGCCGTCCGACCTTCGGTCGTCCCGCCTGCGGGTGCTGGCGTAGGCTGGACGCGCGCAGCGCGGCCGGCGCTCTTGGCACGAACGCGCGAGAAGCTGCCGGCCGACCTTCGTTCGTCCAGCCTCCGGTGCTGGCGTAGGCTGGACGCGCGCAGCGCGGCCGGCGCTCGTGGCACGAACGCGCGAGAAGCTGCCGGCCGACCTTCGGTCGTCCAGCCTCCGGTGCTGGCGTAGGCTGGACGCGCGCAGCGCGGCCGGCGCTCGTGGCACGAACGCGCGTGAAGCTGCCGGCCGACCTTCGGTCGTCCAGCCTACAAGGCCGGAGTCAGCCTCAGGTCGTCGATCATCACGCGCGGCGCACTCGGCTGGCCGTCGTAGGTCGCATGCAGCTGCAGCGCGTCGAACTCGACGCCCGCGATCGCGAGGGTCGCCGTGGTGACGTTGTCGCGTCCACCTAGGTTGCTGATCGTGAAGCTGTCGGAACCGACGAGGCCGCCATCGCGGTATGCATCGAGGTGCAGCTCGATGCCGCCCCACGGACCGTTCTCGTAGTACGCGAGCTGCACGTCGACCGCGTTCGCGACGACGTCGAGGTCCATCGACGCGCGCACCAGCGCACCGATCGAGAAGTTGCTGCCGTTGACATAGGTCGTGCCGAACGTCATCACGTTCGGCGTGCTGCCCCACTGCGGGAAGTCGTTGTAGAACAACCCCGCGTTCTCGATGATGACCTGGTCGCCGACATCGGCAGGCACGAAGGTCGAGCCGTCCGGGAACACGCCGCCGATGCCGTTGACGTCGCGGTAGGTCACGCCGTTGTAGGCGTAGCTCGTGCCGAGGAAGCTTTCTTCGAGGTCGTCGTAGTGGCTGGTGACGGGCTCGACCGGTGCGCCTTCGAAACCGTCGTCGAAGATGCGATCGGCAGGCCCTTCGCCGCCGACCTGCAGGCGCACTGCCGCGAGGTCGACGAGTCGCGAGCCGGTGGAACGCATCGCGCCGCCTGCGAGGATCGGCTTGCCCGCCTGCAGCGTCATCACCGTGAGGTCGCTGTAGATGCCTTCCGGTGCGAGGTCGAGTTGCAGCACGCCCGCGTCGGCGAATCCGGCGTCGAGCGCGCCGCCTGCATCGGTGCGGAACGCGAGGAATTCCTGCTTGACCGGCGAGGCATAGCTCACGCCGACCAGCAGCTTGCCATCGGCGAGGCGCAGCAGCGCGCTCGGGTAGCGGTTCCACGCTTCGGGCGCGACGTCGATGCGCTGGTAGCCATCGCTGCCGAACGTCGCATCGGTCGCACCATCGGCATCGAGGCGCGCGAGCACGATGCCGACGCCGCTGGTTTCGTCGATGCGGTACGCGGCGAGCTGGAGGCGCCCATCCGGGAGCACGAGCATGCGGTTGATGCCATTGAAGTTCGACACGTCGTCTGGCATGTGGAAGACGCGCCAGCCCGCGGCCGCGAACGTCGCATCGAGCGCGCCGTCCGCATCGAGGCGCGCGATCGAGAACTCGGTGCCCATGCCCGGGCCCCAGGACTCGTACGCGCCGGCGACGACGATGCGGCCGTTGCCATCCAGCGCGAGTGCGGCGATGTAGCCGTTTTCATCCGTGCCGCGCGGTTCGAACACGTAGGTTCCGTCGTCGTTCGGCCCGAAGCTCGCGTCGAAGCGGCCGCCTGCATCGAGGCGGGCGACGAAGCCCTTCGACACGAAGTTCGCGCTGCGTTCGCCCGCGACGAGGATGCGTTCCTGGTCGTCGAGCACGAGCGCGTGCAGGTAGGTGGAGGCGATCGTGACGATGCCGTCGGTGCCGAAGCCCGCGTCGAGGCGGCCGTCGGCGTCGACCTTCATCACGAAGCCCGTCAATGGACCGAACGCGTTCGCGCTGCCGGCGAGCACGATCGAGCCGTCCGCGAGGCGCTGCATCGCTTCGACCTGCTGGATGCCGGTGCCCGCGACGTCGGGCAGCACCACGAGGCCCGGATTGGACGGGTCGGTGCCGAAGCTCGCGTCGGGCTGGCCGTTGGCGTCGAGGCGCGCGAGCGTCGCGCGCATGTGCGGGTCGGGGTTGCCCTCGATCAGCAGGTTGCGCGATCCCCCGAACAGCAACTTGTCGTCGGGCAGCGCGATCACCGCGTGGCTGCGCAGCTCATGGCCTTCGATTCCGTCCAGCGGCAAGTAGGCGATGCCGCCGACGCCGAATCCGGGGTCGAGATCGCCATCGGCTGCGAAGGCGGGCGTGGACAGCAAGGCGGCGAGCAGCAAGGCGCGTTGGATCCAGCGATTGGGCATGGGTGCTCCGAAGTGGCGATGGGGTGCGGGCGCATGACCGCGCCAGCTTGCGGCCAGTGTGCGGGCGCCTGCGCGCAGCTGCATGCGACGTTCCTTAGCGCATCCTCAAGCGCAGATGACGAACGCATTCCAGGCATGACGCGCGCATGACGGAATCGCGGGGCGGACCGCTCTCGTCGATCGCGACTTCCTGAGGCGTATGGAAGCGGCGGCGCCGCAGAGCGCCGGCACGGCGCCAAACCCGAGCGCGCGGGCGCATCCCGCACGGCGTGTTCGGCGCCGTGACTGGCTGGATCCGAGCAACCGGGACGGACAGCATGCGGCCGATGCGGCTTCACGGCCCCGAGTGCGCTGCGGGTCAGGCTGCCGCGTTCGCCTTCGCGCGCGCGCGCGAAGCCTGCGGCCCGCCAGCGCACGCGCCGGCAGGCCGATGCGCGGGATCAGGGCAGCACGAGCGCGCGCTCGCGTCGTTCGAGCAGCCCGAGGTCGGCCTGGTTCACGAGCCGCAGGTCACGCAGTTCCCACGGCGGACCGAGACCGGCCACCGACAGGCTCGGCACGTCGAATGCGAGGTCGATGGAGCCGCGGCCAGCGTCCACCCAGGCAGCCGATTGCGCGATCGCGGTCGGATGCGCGCTGCCGTCGGCTGCGTGGCCGTACAGCACGGCCGAGAGCTGGTAGCGGCTCGCCGCGGCCGCTTCGACGCCGAACCGCAGCATCAGCGGCTGCGAGCGCACGGTCGTCCGCACGCGTTCGACGCGACCGTCGAGTCGCGCGACCGGCATCGACACCGAGAACGACGTGCGCGCGTCGCGCGGCACGCCAGGTTGCGAGGCCTGCGCAAACGCATGCACCTCCCACAATCCGCGCGCGCCCGCATGCGCGGGATCGGGCACTACCCATGCGGAATGGCCGCCGCTGGCGTCCGGCGAGAACTCGACCGGCTGGCTGTGTCCATCGGGTGAGCTCAGCAGTCCGCCGATCGATGCGGTGGCGACGCCGGCAGGGAAGCGCGCATGCACGCGCAGGCCTTCGCCAGCGACGATGCCGTCGCGCGCGGCCGCGAGTTCGAGCACGAGTTTGCTGTGCGGCTCGTATACGTGGACGAGCCACGCGCCGCGCGCGGTCGGTACCGAGAGTTCGACATGCGGCGCGAGGAAGGCAGGATCGAGCCGGAACGCGACGCTGCCGGCGGGGACGTCCATGCCGGCCTCGCGCAGCGCGTCCTCATCCGCGAGTGCCTGCATCAGCACGCCCGCATGCAGCTGCGGCCCCGGCGCGCGCAGCACGATGTCCTGCGCCGCGATGCGCGCACCGGGATTGGACGCATGCGGGCTGAGCCGGATCACGGCGCCCGCGGCGCTGAGCGGGAGTTGCACGCCCTGCTGCAGCGCGGACTCGCTTGCGTCGATCCAGTACTCCTGGCTTTGCTGCGTGAAAGGTCGCGGCCGCGCATCGAGCGTTGCAGCCGGATCGAGCGGCCACGAGAGGCTGGCCGGCGCGCGATCGAGGTCGGAAGTCGCGAGCTGCCCGGGTGCGGGCGCGACTGCGCGCGCGACGACCTGGTCGGTGGGAGTGGCTGGAAGCAGGCGCAAGGCGACCGTCGTTTGTGCATGGGCGACATCGATCGATGCGGCGATCGCGAGCGCGAGGGCGAACGGAACGCAGCGAATATTCGGCAGGTTCATGGTCGCGTCCTCAGAGGTCGTTGCGCAGGATGGTTTCGAGTCCGAAGCACGCGCGCCGGCTCTGGTTGTGGCTCAGCGGCTCGTCGCCCGCGGTGCGGTCGATATCGTTGAACCACAGGGTTCCGGCCGCGCGCGCGCTGCTGCACTCGATGAATCCATCGGAACAACCCGCGAGCCAGTTCTGCGTGACTTCGAGGCCGACGTTCTCGGCGTAGCCGCCGCAGTAGCTGTCGCCGTCCCAGACCGCGCTCTCGACATCGGTGCCGACGATGTTCCAGAAGCCCTTCGGCAGTGCCGGCCGGCCGCTGGTGCCGTACAGGTTGTTCTGGTTGTAGTACGCCATCCAGCTGCGTTGCTGCTGGCGCACCGCGTCGCTCTGGTAACCGAGCAGCCAGCCGACTGCGTTCTCGAACACGTTCCCCGCGATGACCGCGTCGGCGAGCGGCGTGCCCGCGCTCGACGCGGCGATCGCATTGACCCAGCGGATGCGGCTGATGATCGCGGGATAGCGGCTGTCCCAGGTCGGGTTCGACAGGATCCAGCGCATCACGTTGCCGCCGTTGGAATGCGTGATCACGACGAGGTCGGTGATGCCGCGCGTGCTGATGAACTGGCTGAGCTGCGTCGCGAGGCAACCGGCGGCGCGGCTGTCCCACATGTACTGCGTGAAGTCGCAGTTGACGACGACGTAGTTCGCCTGGTTCACGAGTCCCTGGCGAACCGTGTTGACCATCGGCGCCTGCCAGTAGTCGGCGTACGCATTCGTCTGGTGCCCGGTGCCGTGCACGAACGCGACACCGGTGGTGGCGGACGCGGCCTGCGCGCTGCCGACGCCGGCAACGAGCAAGGCTGCGAAAACGATGGCGCTGCGGAACATGTGCCCTCCCTGGTCCCGCTGGGCGGGGCCGTGAGTCCGCGCACGTCGATCCGGAAAGCGTCCTTGCAGCCGTCGTCGACGGGGCGGAGCATGATCGGGACACGCGCCGGCGAAGATCTCCCCGCTCCGTACGGCTGCGTATCTGCGAAGGTAACGACCGTTCCGGTCGCGCGTCAATGGCGGCAGTGTCGGGCCGTGACCCACGTCACCGTGCGTTGCAGTGCGTCATGCGATCGACGAACGCTCCACCATTCGCCCGGGACGCAGGTCGAAGCCTCGATGGCATCCGTTCGCCCGGAGCGCAGGCCGAACGCCGGAGTCGAAGGGCCAGCTCGCGACGCTGTCGCACGCATGCGCTTCGACTCCGCGCCCTGCGGGCGCTGCGCTCAGCGCGAACGGTGAAGTCATGCGCTCGCGCTACAGCACGCCGGCGGCCCTAATGCGTCCGTTCGCCCTGAGCGCAGGCCGAAGGCCGGAGTCGAAGGGCCGCCTGCGACGCTGTCGCACGCATGCGCTTCGACTCCGCGGACCGAGTCCGCTTCGCACGGCGCGAATGGCGAGTTGCAGGCGTCAGAACTCGAGATCGAGCGCCGCGCAGAGGTAGTCGATCATCGGCGCGATGCGACGGAAGGTATCGACCACGAACGGCGCGAGTTCGCCGGAGCACGCGAGCGCTTCGGTGAATCCGTGGCCGGCCGCGAAGTTCCTTCGCTTGAGGTCCTCGATCAGTTCATGGTTTGGGTGGAATCCGCGCGGTGGACGCGAGAGGCTCTCGCCCCAGAATTCGAAACGCTCGCGGAACGCCTTTGCCTGCGTCGCCTTCTTCCAAGCGGCGGGATTGGCCTCGAGGAACGCGCGGATCCGCTTCAGCGTCGCTGCCTCGGGATGCCAGATGCCGCCGCCCGCAAAGCAATCCCGCGGCTGGATGTGCAGGTAGAACGAGGGCGCCTCGACCTCGCGCCGGCGTTCGTGCGCGAAGCGCGCGCCGGCCCAGGTCTTGTACGGCGTCTTGTCGTTCGCGAATCGCGTGTCGCGATGGATGCGGAACAACGATCCGCCCTGTGCACGCGGATCGGCGCGGTAGTGCGTGCTGATCTTCGCGAGCGGCGCCTGCAGGTCGGTGATCAGGCGCAGGAACGGCTCGCGCAGCACGTGCTCGTAGCGTGGCTTGTTGGCCGCGAACCAAGCGCGATTGTTGTTGCGCGCGAGCTCGCGCAGGAACCTGAAGGTCGCGGGCGAGAAATAGGTCGTGTAAGCCAAGGTGCGGTGCGTCCGTGTGCGTGGGGCCTGATTCTAGGATCGCCGTGCGCGATGCGAAAGAAGCGGAACGCGACACGAGAACACCGAGCCCGCCGAGCAGGCATGTCGCCCTCTTCCGGGTGCCCGGCGTGCTTCGTGTTCGCCCATTCGGCGCTGGGCCCGCGTGTGCTCAGGACAGCTCGCGCTCCCAGATGTCGAGCGCGTCGAGCAAGGGCAGGTGGGCCGGGGGGAGCGCGGGGTCGGCACGCATGCGCGCGAGGATTTCGCGGTACTGCTCGCGCGTCAGCGTCGTGAGCGGGGTGGCGGTGTCGAGGCGACGCTGCACGAACGCGTGCCAGCGTGCCTGTTCGTCGGCGTCGAGCGTCTCGGGCCAGTTGCGCGCGCGGTAACGGAACAGCAGCTCGGCGTAGCGTGGATCGCGGAAAGGGAACGAGGCGCGCGCGAGCTGTTCGGGTGGTGTCGCCCTCACGCTCGCGAACAGGCGCTTGTCGGCATCGCCCGGAAAGCCCGAGTACAACGCAAGCTCGGGATCCGCCGCGGATTCGTACTGGCCCGCGCGCGCGAACACCTCGTGCAGCTTGGTGGCGAGACCCGGCACGCCGCGCAGGCGTTCGAGATGGGCCAGCGCGCGATCCGGATCCAGCGCGATGCGCGCGAGGTCGACGCCGCGCAGCGCGCTGATCGGCGCCAGCGCCGGCGAGCGGTTCGCGTGCACGGCCTTGAGCGGGATGCGTTCGATGCCGTCGGGCAGGTCCGCGCGCGGCGTGAACACGCGGTCCGCGATCTCGTCGGCGTCGAGATCGAGCAGTGGCTGCGGATCGACGTCGAGGTCGTACACGATCACCGCATTCGGCTGCGACGGATGTTGCGCGAGCGGCGCGATGATCGCGGTGCAGCCGCGGCTCGCCGGGTAGCGCGAAGACACGTGCACGAGCGGGGTCATGCGCGCGAGGTCGAGGAGTTCGAACACCGCCTGCTTTCGCCGCAGCCGGAAGTGGAAGTCCCACAGACGCGGCTGGTGCAGCCGGATCAGCCGCGCGAGGCCGATCAGTGCCTCGACGTCGGAAACCGCGTCGTGCGCGCGCTGCTGCGCGATGCCGTTCGCGCTCGCGAGATGCTCGAGGCGAAAGCTCGGCGAGCCGTCCTCGCGCAGGGGCCACTCGATCCCGTCCGGACGCAGCGCATGGCACATGCGCGCGAGATCGATGAGGTCCCAGCGCGAGTTGCCGTCCTTCCACTCGCGCTCGTACGGATCGTGGAAATTGCGGTACAGGAGGTTGCGCGTGAACTCGTCGTCGAAGCGCAGCGAGTTGTAGCCGACGCTGCATGTGCCGGGTTCGGACATCTGTTCGTGCACGCGCGCGGCGAACTCGGCCTCGATGAGGCCGTCGCGCAGCATCCGCTGCGGCGTGATGCCGGTGATCAAACAGGCCTGCGGATGCGGCAGCACGTCCGGCGCCGGCCGGCAGTCGAACGACACCGGCTCGCCGATCGGATCCAGCTCGAGCGTGGTGCGGATCGCGGCGAACTGCGCGGGGCGATCGCGCCTCGGGTCGGCGCCGGTGGTCTCGTAGTCGTGCCAGAGCAGGGTCGGTGCCATCGGCCGCAGCATAGCGCAGGGTTTGCAAGCGCTGGCGGCTTGCCTAGACTTGGGACGAGCACTGAAGGAATCCGCATGCGCGTGCCGGACGAGAACAACCTGATCTGGATCGACCTCGAGATGACCGGGCTCGACCCGGACACCGATTCGATCCTCGAGATCGCGACCGTGGTCACCGACAAGGACCTCAATCCGCTGGCCGAAGGCCCGGAGTTCGCGCTGCGCCATCCGCTCGAGCGCCTCGAGGCGATGGACGACTGGAACCGCAACCAGCACCGCAAGTCGGGGCTGTGGCAGCGCGTGCTCGATTCGGAGGTCGACATCGCGACCGCCGAAGCGCTCACCGTCGAGTTCCTCGCGCAATGGGTGCCGGTCGGCAAGTCGCCGATGTGCGGCAACTCGATCTGCCAGGACCGTCGCTTCCTGCACCGGCTGATGCCGCGGCTCGAGCGCTACTTCCACTACCGCAACCTCGACGTCTCCACGATCAAGGAACTTGCGCGCCGCTGGGCACCCGAGGTCAGCCGCGGCTTCTCGAAGGAGTCCGCCCACACCGCGCTCAGCGACGTGCGCGACTCGATCGCCGAACTCGCGTATTACCGACCGTTCATGGGCCGCATCGCGGGAACCCTCGAAGCGCCGTGAGCGCGTCGATTCGCTGTTGCCATCGTCCAGCCCGGGTCCAAGGAGCAAGCTCCGCGAAGACCGGAGCCGTAGCGAAATACGAAGCGGCCATACGAAGAAGCGCGAAGTTCGCACGAAGAAAGCGAACAGGATTCGAGGATTGCCGGGCGGGTGCGCCGCGTGCGCGCGACGCGGTGACGCAAGGGGCGCCGGCCGACCTGCGGTCGTCCAGCCTGCGGACCTCGTGTCGAACTCGGCGCTTTTCCTTCGTGTCCTTCCTGCAACGATTCCTTGATCCCGATCAGTGGAAATCGCGTGACGCGAACGCGAGTTCGGGAAGCAACGCGCTGTAGTCGTGCAGGCGGTCCGCGATCAGGTGATGCACGCCTTCGCTCGCCTCGAGCACGCCATCGACCGCCATCACGCGCGATTCGAGCAGCACGCGGTGCTGGCGTTCGGCGAGTGAACGCCAGACCACGACGTTGACGATGCCGGTTTCGTCCTCGAGCGTGACGAAGGTGACGCCCTTGGCGGTGCCCGGATGCTGGCGCACGGTCACGAGGCCGGCACAGCGCATCCGCCGGCCGCTGTTGGCGACGTCGGTGGTCAGGCGCGCAGGCGACACGCGTCGCCGCGCGAGTTCGGCGCGCACGAGCGCGAGCGGATGCGCGCGCAGCGAGAGGCCGAGCGTCGCGTAGTCGGCCATCACGTCCTCGCGCAGGCTCGGCGCGCGCAGGTCGACCGCCGCTTCCTCGATCCTCGCGCCGGCCAGCACCGGGGCAGGGAGTTCCGCGCCCGCGCTGTCCCAGCGTGCGCGATGGCGATCGCCGCTGAGGCTCGCGAGCGCACCCGCATCGGCGAGGCATGCGCGCTCCGCTGCATTGAGGCGCGCGCGACGCACGAGGTCGGCGACGTCGCGAAACGGTGCTTCGCGCCGCGCCTCGATGATGCGCGCGATCGCATCGGTGGAAAGCCCGCGGACCTGGGCCAGCCCGAGCCGCAACGCGATCGCATGCAGCGAAGGCGGCGTGCCGGCGAGCGGTATCGGGGGCACCGGCTCCAGCGTGCAATCGCCATCGCTCGTGCCGACGTCGGCGGGCAGCACGCGTCCGCCGTGCTGGCGCAGGTCCTGCACGAGTTGCGCGGGCTGGTAGAACCCCATCGGCTGCGAGTTCAGCAGGGCGCAGGTGAACAGTGCGGGGTAATGGCACTTGAGCCAGGACGAGGCATAGGCGAGCAGCGCGAAACTGTAGGCATGCGATTCGGGAAAGCCGTATTCACCGAATCCCTGGATCTGCCGGTAGATGCGCTCGGCGAACGCATGCGAATAGCCGTTGCGCTGCATGCCCTCGAAGATGCGGTCATGGAACTGTTCGAGGCCGCCGCGACGCTTCCACGCGGCCATCGAGCGCCGCAGCTGGTCCGCTTCGCCCGGCGTGAAACCGGCCGCGACCTGCAGCAGCTCCATCACCTGCTCCTGGAAGATCGGGATGCCGAGCGTGCGACCGAGCACGCGTTCGATCGCGGGCGATTCGTACTCGACGAGTTCGGGCCGCCGCCGGCGCTCGAGGTAGGGATGCACCATGTCGCCCTGGATCGGCCCCGGGCGCACGATCGCGACTTCGATCACGAGGTCGTAGAAGGTGCGCGGCTGCAGTCGCGGCAGCATCGACATCTGCGCGCGCGATTCGATCTGGAACACGCCGACGGTGTCGGCCGCGCGGATCATCGCGTAGGTGGCCGGATCCTCGCGCGGGATCGTCGCGAGCTCGAGCTCGACGTCGTGGTGCGCGCGCAGCAGCTCGAAGCACTTGCGCAGGCAGGTCAGCATGCCGAGCGCGAGGCAGTCGACCTTGAGCAGCTTCATTTCCTCGAGGTCGTCCTTGTCCCACTGGATGATCGTGCGCTCGGCCATCGCGGCGTTCTCGACCGGCACCAGCGTGTGCAGCGGGTGTTCGGAGATCACGAAGCCGCCCACGTGCTGGGACAGGTGGCGCGGGAACCCGCGCAGTTCGCCCGCGAGGCGGAACAGCCGCTGCAGGGTGCGGTCCTCGGGATCGAAGCCGTGCTCCTCGAGCCATTGTGGCAAGGTGCGTCCGCTCGGCACGCGCGAGAACAGGCGCGCGAGGCCGTCGATGCGGTCGTCCGGGATGCCGAGCGCGCGGCCGACGTCGCGCACCGCGCTGCGGCCGCGGTAGCCGATCACCGTCGCGGCGAGTGCGGCCCGCTCGCGCCCGTATTTCGCGAACACGTACTGCAGCACTTCCTCGCGCCGCTCGTGCTCGAAGTCGACGTCGATGTCGGGTGGCTCGTCGCGTTCATCGGAGAGGAAGCGCTCGAACAGCAGGTGGCCCTCGACCGGGTTCACCGCGGTGATGCCGAGGCAGTAGCAGACCGCCGAGTTGGCCGAGGATCCACGCCCCTGGCAGAGGATGCCGCGCTCCTCGCGCGCCCAGCGCACGATGTCGTGCACGGTCAGGAAGAACGCCTCGTAACGCTTGCGCTGGATCAGCGCGAGTTCCTTCTCGAGCAGGTCGCGCACGCGCGGCGGCACGCCATCTGGATAGCGCCGCGCCGCGCCCTGTTCGACCAGCGTGCGCAGCCAGGTCGCGCGGTCGATGCCGTTCGGCGCGAGCTCGTGCGGGTATTCGTAGCCGAGGCCGCGCAGCTCGAAGCGGCAGCGCGCGGCGATGCGCAGGGTTTCGGCCAGCAGTTCCGGCGGATACAGGCGTTCGAGGTCGTCGATGCGGCGCAGGTGCCGCTCGCCGTTGGGGAACAGCGCAAGCCCGGCCTCGGCCACGCTGCTGCCGACGCGGATCGCGGTCATCACGTCCTGCAGTGCGCGCCGCCGGCGTACGTGCATGTGCACGTCGCCCGCAGCCACGAGCGGCAGGCCGTGGTGCGCGCCGAGCACGCGCGCGTGCTCGAGCAGGCGACGATCGCCCGCGCCGCGATGCAGTTCCACAGCGATCCAGGCGCGACCCGCGAAGTGGCGCGCGAGCCAGGCTGCGTCGCGCGCGTGCATCGATTCCGGCATGTGCGCCGCGGCCGCGCGCGCAGGCCAGTCCGGGCGGGGCTCGCGCACGCCATCGGGCGAAGCCGGCGTGGCATCGATGCCCGCGCGCAACGGCCACAGCACGAGCACGCCCTCACCAAGCTGTTCGACATCGCTGCGCAGCAGGCGGTAGTCGCCTTTCGCGCTGCGGCGCCGCCCGGT
>JAEYZH010000133.1 GCA_023430685.1 Pseudomonadota bacterium
CAGTAAACCGGTTGTGCGCGGCAATTCGGATTCGCGCGATCGCGCACAGGGTGCGCTCCTACGGAAGCCGCCCGTGCAGGAGCCCACCCTGTGGGCGATCCGCGCAGGAAACCGTTTGCGCGACGACATCCGGAATTCCGCGCATCGCGCACAGGGTGCGCTCCTACAGGATCGGATCGTCGGAATCGTCGCGGAACAGCAGGTCCGGCACATGCATCACGATGCAATGGATCGCGCCGGACATCCAGATGATGTCGCTGCAGTCGACCGGCACGATCGTGTGGTCGGGCAGCGCGGCTTCGTAGGTCGCGAGCGCCGCGGCGTTCTGGCTGGAATAGCCGTCGAAACGGCAGATCAGCACGACGCGGTTCACGATCACCGAGTTCGCGTAGGTGTAGTGCGTTCCCGACGCGCGCCAGCCCGGCGTGCGGTAGACGGTGTAGCCTCGCCCGGCGAGTTCGAGCGCCGCGGCGTCGGTCACGCTCTTCGGAACGCCGCCGCCCTGGGCCGCGTCGTACTCGCCGATCAGCATCTTGTCGTCGGCCAGTGGCAGCATCCACATGTCGATGTGTTGGGTGGAGTCGTAGCTCGCCGGAAACGGATCGAACAGCGTGACATCGAGCCCTTCCCACGCGCGGAAATCCGCGAGGATCTGCGGCTCGCCCACGCCCGGGTTCTCGTTCGCGATCAGACGCGTCATGAACGCGTCGCGATTCCGGAACAGGTGGAAATTGCCGCCGCCATGCACGAGCGGGATCCCGAAGATCGGCTCGCCCCATTGGTCGGCCACCGCGAACGGCACGAGGTCGTCGTTCGGACGCGGGCGGTTGTAGTCGTGGTCGACGATCGCGCGCGTGCCGCGGTGCTGCACGAAGCGCGGGCCGTAATCGCGGATCCAGACGCTGTCCGAGGGCGCGGCGATGAAATGCACGTGCGCGAGATCGGCGCCGCCGCCCTCCAGCACGCTGCGCGCGGAGTTCTGCTGGGCGGTGCCGTCGACGACGATCCAGACGTCCGACGGCGGATCGGCGGTCGTCAGCGGCACGACCATCGAGGTGTGCAGCGCATTGAAGCTGCCCCAGCGGATCATGATGCCCGCATTGCCTTCGTACTCGGCAATCGCGCGCAGCGGTCCGCCTGGCGGCGTGGCGCCGCGCGGTCCCTGCCACGACGGCACGCGCTCGCCGGGCGCGAGCCCGCGCGGCAGCGGCGCCGGGTGGTCATCGACGATCGTCGCGAGATAACCGTCGGGAACGAGGGTCGGCTGCGCCGCAGCCCCGAGCGGGACGATGGCCGCGGTGAACGCGGCATGGAGGAACACGTGGCGCATCAGGCAGTACTCCGATCGATCGCGCATCATGCCGCCTCCATCGCGGCGGGGTTGCGGGCGGGACTCACCGGAACGCCCATGGACCGGAACTCCGATCCGGGCCGCACCCGCAGCCCACGTGCAGCGGCCGCTGCCGCCGCACGTGGGGGGTCTCGTCAGTCGACCTCGAGTTCAAGGCCGCCCACGTAGCGCGCGACGAGGTTGTAGATCGCGGCACCGATCACGCCCGCGATGAACCCGAACACGCCGTACATGATCGGGAAGAAGATCACCGCCCCGATGCCGCCGATCATGCCGAGCCCAAGGCCCGTCGCCCCGTCCCCGCCGGCCGCGCCCATGAGCCCTCCGGCCATGGACCCGAACAGCAGCATGAACAGTCCTGCGACGAGCCCGAACAGCGCCATCACGCAGGCCTGGATCACGCCGGCCTTCACCACTCCGATACGCTTGATGATCATCACCCCTCCCTCCCAAGTGGATGTCCCCTGCGGTACGGTCGTCCGCACGACGAGCGTAGTCGGGTGGTGCAGGACCCGCAAGCAGCGGCTTTCCGCACAGCGCGCCGATCGACGACAATGCCGCGACCCACGACCCGGAACATCCCCATGAATCCTGCAGAACGCCAGCGCATCGAGGGCGAACTCGCGTCGATCCGCGAACAGGGCCTGTACAAGACCGAGCGCGTGATCACCACCCCGCAATCGGCTGCGATCCGCACCGACGACGGACGCGAGGTGCTGAACTTCTGCGCGAACAACTACCTCGGCCTGGCCGATCATCCGGACGTGATCGCCGCGGCCAAGCAGGCGCTCGACACGCACGGATTCGGGCTCGCGAGCGTGCGCTTCATCTGTGGCACCCAGGACCTTCACAAGCAGCTCGAGGCGACGATCGCGCGCTACTTCGGCACCGACGACGCGATCCTCTACACGAGCTGCTTCGACGCGAACGGCGGCCTGTTCGAGACGCTGCTCGGCGAAGAGGACGCGGTGATCTCGGACGCGCTCAACCATGCGTCGATCATCGACGGCATCCGCCTGTGCAAGGCCGAGCGTCGCCGATACGCGAATGGCGACATGGACGAGCTCGAACGCCACCTCGCCGAGACGCAGGGCAAGCGCACGCGCCTGATCGCGACCGATGGCGTGTTCTCGATGGACGGCTACATCGCCAAACTCGACCGCATCGTCGAACTCAAGAAGAAATACGACGCGCTGCTGATGGTCGACGACTCCCACGCGACCGGCTTCGTCGGTCCGACCGGGCGCGGCTCGGCCGAGCTGCACGGCGTGATGGGCGAGGTCGACGTGTTCACCTCGACGCTCGGCAAGGCGCTCGGCGGGGGCTCCGGCGGGTTCACCACCGGGCGCCAGGCGATCATCGACCTGCTGCGCCAGCGCTCGCGTCCGTACCTGTTCTCGAACACGCTGCCGCCGCCGCTGGTGGCCGCGTCGATTAAGGTGTTCGAACTGCTGTCTTCGAGCGGCGAACTGCGCGAGCGCGTGAACGCGAACGCGGCCTACTTCAGGAAGCGCATCGTCGAGGCCGGGTTCGAGATCCGGCCGGGCACGCATCCGATCGCGCCGGTCATGCTGCATGACGCCAAGCTCGCCCAGCAGTTCGCAAGCGAACTGCTCGAGGAAGGCATCTACGTGATCGGATTCTTCTATCCGGTCGTGCCACAGGGGCAGGCGCGCATCCGCACGCAGATGAGCGCCGCGCACACGACCGGGCAGATCGACCACCTCGTCGACGCGTTCGTCAAGGTCGGCCGCCGCCTCGGCGTGATCGCGGCGTCTGCGTAAGGGCCAATACGGCCCGTAGGGTGGAACGCAGCCGCAAAGCGGCGAGTTCCACCATCGCGAAAGCCGGGCCGTGGCAGGCCCGCAGGGTGGAACGCAGCCGCAAAGCGGCGAGTTCCACCATCGCGAAAGCCGGGCCGTGGCAGGCCCGTAGGGTGGAACGCAGCCGCAAAGCGGCGAGTTCCACCATCGCCATGTCGGACAACCCGCGCGTCATCGGCGAAGGCGCGCAGCGGTGGGTCTCGGCCTTCCGGCGCTGCGACCCACCCTACGTGTTGCACGTCGACCCGCGTCAGTTCCCGACGCCAAGCCCGCGCCGTTCGAGCAGCGGCTCGATCTTCGGCTCGTGGCCCGCGAAGTCGACGAACAGCTGCGAGGCGTCCTTGCTGCCGCCACGCGACAGCAGCGTGCGACGGAAACGGTCGCCGTTCTCGCGCTTGAGGCCGCCGTGCTGCTCGAACCACGCGACGGTGTTCGCGTCGAGCACCTCGGACCAGATGTAGGCGTAGTAGCCCGCCGCGTATCCGCCCATGATGTGGCTGAAATACGGCGTGCGGTAACGCGGCGGCACCGGCGCGTACGCGATGCCTGCGCGCTCGAGCGCGGCCGCTTCGAACGCCATCACGCCGTCGGCGGCCGGCACGGCTTCGGCGCTGCCGATCTGGTGCCATGCCTGGTCGAGGATCGCGGCCCCGAGATACTCGGTGGTCTTGAAGCCCTGGTTGAACTGCGCGCTCGCGAGCACCTTGTCGAGCAGCGCCTGCGGCATCGGCTCGCCGGTCTGGTAGTGCCTGGCGTAGTTCGCGAGCACGCTCGGCCAGTCCGCCCACATCTCGTTGACCTGCGACGGGAACTCGACGAAGTCGCGCGGCACCGCGGTGCCCGCGAACGTCGGGTACTCGACGTTCGAGAACATGCCGTGCAGCGCATGGCCGAACTCGTGGAACATCGTGGTGACCTCGTCCCAGGTCAGCAGCGTCGGCTTGCCTTCCGACGGCTTGGGGATGTTGAGGTGGTTGGCGACCACCGGCTGCGTGCCGAGCAGGCGGTTCTGCGGGACGTACGCGTTCATCCACGCGCCACCGCGCTTGGACGGACGCGCATACATGTCGGCGAGGAAGATCGACAGCTGCTTGCCGTCCGCGTCGAACACGTCGTAGACGAGCACGTCCGGATGGTAGACCGGCAGGTCCTTGCGCTCGCGGAACGAAAGCCCGTAGAGCTGGCCGGCCGCGAAGAACACGCCATTCTCGAGCACGTTCTTCATCTCGAAATAGGGTTTGAGCTGGGCTTCGTCGAACGCGAACTTCTGCTGGCGCACCTTCTCGCTGTAGTACGCCCAGTCCCAGGGTTCGAGGCGGAACGTCGGCTCGCCCTTCGCGGCCTGCTCGCGATCGATCATCGCCTGCAGGTCGGCCGCTTCGCGCTTCGCGTTGGCGACGGCCGCCGGCGCGAGCTTGCCGAGCATCGCATTGACCGCCGCGGGCGTCTTCGCGGTCTGGTTGCCGAGGCCGTAGGAGGCGTAGTCGGGAAAGCCGAGCATCGCGGCGCGCTCGGTGCGCAGCTTCACGACCTGCGACACGATCGCGGTGTTGTCCCACTGGTTGCCACGGCTGTTGCGCACGACCGATGCGCGATGCAGGCGCTCGCGCAACGCGCGGTTGGACAGGTAGGCCTCGGGCGGCTGGCCGGTGGTGTTCTGCAGCGCGAGCACGTACTTGCCTTCGAGCTTGCGCGCCTTGGCGGCCTCGGCAGCAGCCGCGATCGCCTCGTCGGGCAGGCCGTCCAGTTCCTCGCGCGTGTCGACGACGATCGCGGAGTCGTTGACCTC
The DNA here is from genome assembly GCA_023430685.1 of Pseudomonadota bacterium. Classification (GTDB taxonomy): domain Bacteria; phylum Pseudomonadota; class Gammaproteobacteria; order Xanthomonadales; family Rhodanobacteraceae; genus Dokdonella_A. The sequence continues at coordinate 4,964 of JAEYZH010000133.1, forward strand.
GGCGAGCACGTTCTGGCTGAAGTCGGTGCCGAGCTTGGCGAGTTCCGCATTGATCGCCTTTAGGCGCACCTTGTCCGAATCGGAGAGCTTCGCGCCTGCGCGGATGAAATCGTCGTGGTAGCGCTCGACCAGGCGCACGCCTTCGGCATCGAGCCCGAGCGTGGCGCGCCGTTCGTACAGCGATTCGATGCGCGCGAACAGCTTCGGATCGAGGTTGATCGCATCCTGGTGCGCCGCGAACTTCGGCGAGTACTGCGCCTGCAGCTGCTTGCGCGCATCGTTGGTGTCGGCCCCCGCGAGGCTCATGAACACCGTGACCGCGCGACGCAGCGGCTGGCCCGCCTTCTCGAGCGCGACGATCGTGTTGTCGAAGTCGGGCGCGGCCGGATTGTTCGCGATCGCCTCGATCTCGACGAGGTGCGCGGCCATGCCGCGATCGAAAGCGGGACCGAAGTCACTGTCCTTGATCGCGTCGAACGGCGGGTATTGCAGCGGCAGCGTGCTCGGCGCGAGCAGCGGGTTGCTGGCCATGTCGGCGCTGGTCGTGCTGGCCGCCGCGGTCGCATCGGCGCGCGTCGCCGGAGCACTGCAGGCGCCGAGCGCAAGGGTCGAGAGCGCGGAAGCGAGCGCGAGCGCGAGGGGGGTCTTCATCGGGCGTTCCTGTTCGCGAGGGATCACCCGAGCCTATCAAAACCCGGCCGTCGGTCCCCGTGACGAAAGGCACGGGCGGCCCGTGGCCAATCGGCGCAGGCGCGCGTGGGTCAGCGCCGCAGCGAGTCGACCTCGCGCGCCTCGAGCAGGCGCCAGCCGCCCTTCGCGAGGGTCCCGAGCGCGACGTCGCCGATCGCGACACGCACCAGCCGCAACACGCCGAGGTCGAGCAGCGCGAGGATGCGACGAATCTGCCGATTGCGGCCTTCGGCGAGCACGATTTCGAGCCAGGCGTGCTTGCCGCCGCGCCGCAGCTCACGCACCGACTCGACGGCAAGATGCTCGCCCGCGTCGTCCACGCCCGCGCGCATGCGCGCCAGCAGTGCGTCGTCGGGCAATCCGTCGACCTGCACGTGGTAGGTCTTGTGAACATGCGTGTCGGGCGCCGTCACGGCCGCCGCCCACGCGGTGTCGTTGGTGAACAGCAGCAGGCCTTCGCTGGCCTTGTCCAGCCGACCGACCGGCGCGAGCCACGGCAGGCCCGCAGACTCGAGCAATGCGTACACCGTGTCGCGACCGCGTTCGTCGGACGTTGTGGTGACGTAGCCGCGTGGCTTGTTGAGCGCGAGATACGTGAACTCCCGCGCGGCGAGCGGCGTGCCGTCGAGCGTGATGCGTTCGCGCGACGCGTCGGTGGGTCGCTCGGCATCGTGTTGCGTGCGTCCGTCCACCGCGAGGCGTCCCTCGGCGACCCAGCGCGCGGCCTGCGTGCGCGACGCGATGCCGAGCTTGGAGATCACGCGCGCGAGCCCGTGGCGCGGCGCGGGCCTCGTGCGCACGGGAGGTCGCACGTCAGCGACGCTCGAAGCCGCGGATCGCGCGCTCGGCGATCTCCTCGCGCGTGACGCGATCGACGCGCGCCGCAGGTGGTCCGACTCGCAGCCACTCGGCGAGCGCGTCGAGTGCCGGCGCATCGCCCTCGGCCACGACCTCCACGCGCCCGTCCTCGAGGTTGCGCGCATGGCCGCGAAGTCCGAGATCGAGTGCGCGCGCCTGCGTGGCTGCACGGAAGAACACGCCCTGCACGAGTCCGCCGACGAGGAAGCGTGCGGCCGGCATCGTTATTTGGCGGCGGACGCCGCGACGATCGCCTGCTCGAGGTCCTTCACCGTGACCGGACCGGTGAACCGCTTGGCCACGCGACCTTCGGGGTCGATCAGGTACGTGGTCGGAAGGCCGCGCGGCGTTTCGAAGTCCGCGAGTGGTTCGTAGACGTCGGGTTGCGCGAGCGGATACGCGACCGGATGCTTCTTCGCGAACTCGAGGATCTCGGCCTTGTCGGTGTCCTCCCAGGCGAGTCCGATCGCGCGCACGTCGTCGCGTGATTCGACGAACGCCGACAGCGCCGGCATTTCCTCGATGCAGGGCGAACACCAGGTGGCCCAGAAGTTCACGATGACCCACTTGCCGCGCTGCGCGGCGAGGTCGAACTTCTCGCCGTCCAGCGTCGTGATCGCGAGCGTCGGGCGCTCCGCGGTGCGCTCAGCGGCGCTTGCACTGGCGGGTGCGACCGCGGCCGCGAGCAGCGCGATCGTTGCGGCGAGGAACAGGGCGGGCTTCATCGGACGTGGGTCTCTTCGGGAGGTCGCGTCGCGGCGGCGCGATGCGCGACGGGATCGGGCGGCGTGCCGGCCACCGATGGTACATCGGCCGGAAACAGCTGCGCCAAGGGCACGTCGAGCGCGCTGCGCAGGCCATCGCCGAGTTCGTGGAGCAAGCTGGCGGCCGGCGCTCCGAATTCAAGCGTGCGCGCGCCGTCATCCACGGGCAGGCGATAGCCGCCCTGCGCGTAGATCTCGAGCAGGTCGATGCTCGCGAGGTCACGCACCACGACCCATTCGCCAAGCTCGCCCCGCTGCAGCAGGCCTACGCCGTGGAGGTCGCCGAGGTAGCGCTGCAGCAGGTCGTCGGTCAGGAAGGGCTCTGCCTTGAGCAGGTCCTCGCTGTGCAGGCCGCGTCCCTGGCGTTGCGCGGCCGCGAAGTTCGCGAGCACGCGCAGCAGGCCCACGAACTCCTGCTCGCGCGGCAGGCGCAGCGCCGCAGGACGGTAATCGAACGAACTCAGCGACGCGGTGATCGATGCACCGAACATCACGATCACCCACGACAGGTAGATCCAGAGGATGAACACCGGCACCACCGCGAGCGCGCCGTAGACCTGCTGGTAATTCGCGTACGAGGTCGCGTAAAGCGCGAAACCGCGCTTGGCCGCTTCGAACAGCACCGCGGCGATCAGGCCGCCGAGCAGCGCGTGGCGCAGGCGTACGGTGCGGTTCGGGATCACCGCGTACCCCGCGACCAGTGCGCTCCAGATCATCAGGAACGGCAACATCTCGAGCACGCGCGCCTTGATCGAGAACTGCGCTTCCGCCGCACCGAGGAAGGGCAGCGCGAACACGTACGAACTGATCGCGAGCGCCGCGACCAGCAGCAGCGGGCCGAGCGTGAGCGCGGTCCAGTAGATCACGAAGCGCGCGCTCGCACTGCGCGCGACATGCACGCGCCAGATCCGGTTGAACGCATCCTCGATGCTCATCATCAGCGACAGCGCGCTGAAGAACAGCACGAGCACGCCGACCACCGTCGCGCGGCTCGCGTTGGCCGCGAACTCGGTGATGTATCCCTGCACGGCGCTGCCTGCCGCCGGAACGAAGTTGATGAAGACCCAGTTCACGAGCTGCTCGCGCCAGCGCTCGAAACCGGGGAACGCCGCGAGGATGCCGAGCACCGCGGCGGTCACCGGCACCAGCGCGAACACCGAGGTGAACGACAGCGCGCCGGCGGTCTGGAAGCAGCGGTCCTCGACGAACCGCTGCCAGGTGAAATCGAGGAACGCGAGCATGCGCTCGCGGTCGTAGCGCGATCTGGCAAACTCCACGAGGCGTGCACGCATGGGGCGAGCCTAGCGCAGCGTTGCGCCGGGACCAACCATGCGCGGCCAAGGGCTTCAGCGGGCGGTCGGCTGCTGCCTCGTCGCACGCTCCCCCGCACGGACCATCCGATGGCGAACGACATCCTCGTGCTCTACTACAGCCGCACCGGCAAGGTTGCGCAGCTCGCGCGGCTGGTCGCGCGCGGCGTCGAGGAAGTCGCAGGCATGCACGCGCGCCTGCGCAGCGTGCCGCCGGTCGCGCCGGTGACCGAAGTCGCCGCGCCGCCCGAACCCGACGAGGGCGCGCCCTACGCCTCGCGCGAGGACCTGCGCGATTGCGCGGGCCTCGTGCTCGGCAGCCCGACGCGTTTCGGCAACATGGCCGCGCCGCTCAAGCATTTCCTCGACGGCAGCTCGGCCGAATGGGCCTCGGGCAGCCTCGTCGGCAAGCCGGCCGGTGTGTTCACCTCGACCAGCACGATGCATGGCGGCCAGGAAACGACATTGCTGTCGATGATGTTGCCATTGCTGCACCACGGCATGCTGCTCGTCGGCCTCCCGTACACCGAAGCCGCGCTCACGCACACGCGGAGCGGCGGCTCGCCGTACGGCGCGAGCCATGTCGCAGGCGCCAGCGGCGCGAATGCGATCACCGATGAAGAACGGACGCTCGCGCGCGTGCTCGGGCGCCGCGTGGCGGATGCCGCGCGCCGGCTCGGTGCGAACGCATGAACGCGCAGCGCACCGGCTTCATCGCATGGGCCGCGCTGGTGCTGCTGCAGCCGGCCTGGTACCTCTGGCTCGCGCCGCCCGCGAACGGTCGCGGCTGGCTCGCACTCGTGCTGACGCTGCCGCCGCTGCTGCTGCCACTGCTCGCGCTGCGCACGAATCCGCGCCGCGCACTGCTGTGGGCCGGCATCGTCGCGATGTTCTACTTCTGCCACGGCGTCGTCGCCGCGTGGGCGGTTCCCGACGCGCGCGTGCCCGCGATCGCCGAAGCGCTGCTCTGCCTCGTCGTCATCGCGGCAGCGGGCAAGAGGGAGCCTCGCGCGCCGCATCGCGCGTGATGCGCGTTGCAGCGCGGGCAGCAGCCGCGCCACGCGCGTCCGCTCGCCCCTCGGCGCCGGTCAAAACGTGCAGCCGAAGGACGCGCTCGCGAGGGCATCCGGGCGCAGCGGCGCTTGACTACGCGGACATGCGCCCGCTGCGCCGGCGCGAACCGAGCCTGTCGCGGCAGCGCCGTGCGCCCGGCCTCATGCCCCTCCACACTGCTCGTGCTTCTGCCGCACCGCGCCGGGCAGCCGCTCGGCGAGGAACTCGACGAGTGCGCGCACGCCGGGCAACTGGCCGCGCCGGCTGGGATAGACGAAATGCATCGTGCCCTGCCGCGCGTTCCAGCCCGGCAGCACGACTTCGAGCTCGCCGCGCGCGATCGACGGCGCGCAAACGAATTCCGGCAGCATCGCGACGCCCTGCGAACGGCGCGCGGCTTCGTGCAGCACCGCGAAGTCGCCGCAGATCAGGCGTGCCTGCATCTCGACGCTGACGCGGTTCGCATCGCCATCGTGGAGTTCGAGCAGTTGCGCGCCGTCGTGCTCGAGCATCGACAGCAGCGGCAGCCGCTCGAGTGCCTGCGGCTGCTCGGGTCGTCCGTGCGCCTCGAGGAAGGCCGGGCTCGCGACCAGCAGCACGCGCGAGTAGCCGAACGTGCGCAGGACCAGCGAGGTGTCGGTATCGAGTTTCTCGCGCACGCGCAGCGCGAGGTCGATGCCTTCGCCGATCAGGTCGACGCGGCGGTTGTTCGCGAGCACGCGCACCTGCACTTTCGGGTACGCGGCAAGGAAGTCCGGCAGCACGTGCGCGACGATCGTCTGCGCGAGCGACACCGGGCAACTCATGCGCACGATCCCGCGCGGCTCAGCGCGCAGTTCGTCGACGACGTCCTGCGCGGCCTGCGCCTCCTCGAGCGCGGCGCGGCAATGCGCGTAGAAGCGCTCGCCGATCTCGGTGACCGCGAAGCGCCGCGTGGTCCGCTGCAGCAGGCGCACGCCGAGGCGCTCCTCGAGTTGCGCGATGCGCTTGCTGAGCCGCGATTTCGGCACGCCGAGCGCGCGCCCCGCGGCCGAGAACCCCTTGTGTTCGACCACCGCGACGAAGAACCGCAGGTCGTTGAGGTCGTGCAGCGCGCCCTGGGCCGAATGCATGATCGTTTCCCGTGGTGAACGTTTCGTCGCGATTCTCGGGTCTTATCCGATGATTGTCCACGCCCTATCGTGGTTTCTCGCAGGAGGCGCTTTCGCCCCCGACCGGAGAACACCGCGATGAACCTGTTGCATGTCGATTCGAGCGCGCTCGGCGCGCATTCGGTTTCACGCGAACTCAGCCGCGAAGTCACGGACTCGCTGCTGCGTGCGCACCCGCACGCGAAACGCGTCTATCGCGACCTCGCCGCCGATCCGCTGCCGCACTGGGCGCCTGCGCCCGATGCCGCGCAACCCGCCGAGCGCAGCGGCAGCGAGGCGCTCGACGAGTTCCTCGCCGCGGACATCGTCGTGGTCGGCGCGCCGATGTACAACTTCTCGATCCCGAGCACGCTCAAGGCCTGGATCGACCGCCTCGCCGTGCCGGGCAGGACGTTTCGCTATACCCCCGAAGGTCCCGAGGGCCTCGCGCGCGGCAAGCGCATCGTGATCGCATCGTCGCGCGGCGGCATCTACAGCGAGGGTCCGGCCGCGCCGATGGATTTCCAGGAAGCCTATCTGCGCACGGTGTTCGGGTTCTTCGGCATCGAGGACATCGAGGTCGTGCGTGCCGAGGGCGTCAACCTCGGACCCGCGCAGAAGCAGCAGGCGATCGCAGGCGCGCTCGCGTCGATCCGCGGGCGCGAGGCACTCGCGGCGTAGGGTGGGTCGCAGCGC
>JAEYZH010000149.1 GCA_023430685.1 Pseudomonadota bacterium
GGTGTAGCCGGTATCGGGGGTGAACGTTACGATGTTGGTCGAGGCATTGAAGGCCACCGTGCCGTGAGTGCCACCGCTTACGCCCGTAATCGACAGCGGGTCGCCATCCGGATCGCTGTCGTTCGCGAGCACTGCGACCGGATTGTCCTGCGAGTCCGGCGCGACCGCGATCGTGTCGTCCTGTGCGACCGGCGGCTGGTTGACGTATTCCTTCGGCCCGAGCGTGGTCGTGCTCGAGGTCTCCTCGAAGCGGTACACGTCGACCGTGCGCTTGTGCTCGGCCGGGTTGCGCAGTGCGCGCTCGATCCATGCCGGCGGCGCGGCGACGGGTTCGCGCACCCACTCGACCTTCGATTCCGGCGGCGGCGGGGGCGGCGCGACCGTGCGTTCCTCGATCGTGAGGAAGTCGACGTCGACGCGGCGGTTCTTCTGCCGGTTCGCGGGCGTGTCGTTCGGGAACGAGGGATTGAGCTCGCCCTCGCCGCGCGTGTCGATCTGGTCGGCGGGCACGCCGCGCGACACGAGATAGCGCTTCGCGCTCGTAGCGCGGCGTTCGGACAGTCTCTGGTTGTACGCGACGCTGCCGATCGCGTCGGCATGGCCGACCACCGAGATGCGGCTCACGCGTTCGACGCCGTTGAGCTTCGCGACGAGTTCGTCGAGCGCGGCGACCGCGTCGGGACGCAGGTCGTCGTGGTCGAAGTCGAAGAACGCGTCGCCGTCGAGGCGCACCTCGTTGCGGATCACCTGCGGCGCCGCGGGCGGCGCCGGATCGGTGACGCTGCGCTCGACCTCGACCATCCGGTAGGGCTCGCGCGCGCGATGGTTCCCGCCGATGTCGTAGCGCAGCAGCAGCCACGCGCGCGTGTCGTTGCGATCGATTTCGAAATCGCCATTCTTGCGCAGGCCCTCGCCGAGCAGCGACAGGCTGAAGCCGGTGTTCGCGAAGTACTTGTCGAGCCCGAGGGAGACCGTCCACTGGTCCGCATCATGGTCCCCGCGCTCGTAGTCGAGGCCACCGCGCAGGCGCAGCAGGGAAGCATCGAAGAAGCGACCGAAGCGAACGCCGACGCCGTTGTCGTACGGATGCTCAAACAGTTCGGTCAGCGTCTCGATCGTCTGCGTCTGCGTGTAGTCGCCGTTCGCATCGCTTCCGGTGATCTGCGTGACGTCGGTCACCCGCGTGCTGCCCGCGAAACGCGAGCCCGAGGTCGCATGCATGAGGTAGCCGTCGATCGAGAAGTCGTGCTTCTCCCAACCGAGGCCGAGCGAGACCTTGCGGTCCTTCCACGCGTTCTGGTCGAACGCACCGAATGCCTTCAGCACGCTCATTGAATCGGGCGCGTCGATCGCCTCGCGCGCGTCGCCGCGCAGCCAGTGATAGCCGAGTTGCACGCCGCCGGCGCCGCCATGGCCGAGCCAGAGCTGGCCGAGCCAGGCGCGCTCGTCGGTCTTGCCGAAGATCGCGAGCACCTCGCCGAGCACGTCGCCGTCGTCGTCGATGCCGAGCGACACGCGCGCATTTGACCCGACATAGGTGATCGGCACGCTCGCATCGGAGCCGGGCCGCGGTTCGACCGGCGTGCCGGGCGGCGCGACCTGCGCCGAGAGCGTGGACGACAACGCGAATCCGATCGCGACCGGCAACAGCTTGCGACGAGCCATGACACCCTCCCGAGTCGATGCAGCAGTCCTTGCAGGCTCGACCCGACCGCGTCGCGGCGCTTCGAACCCGGCACCACCATGCCCTTGTGGAAAACGCGTCACCGCGCGATCCGGCGCGCAGTATCGCCGATATCACGGGCGCCACCAAACGCCGGCCGTGGCCGACCGGCGTATCATGGCGGGCCCGTTTTCCCGGAAATTCCCATGACGCTTGCCCCCGCCACGCGCGCCCGCATCGAGGCGCTGCTCGCCGACCACCCGGTCGTCCTGTTCATGAAAGGCACGCGCAAGGCGCCGCAGTGCGGCTTCTCGGCCGCCGCGGTCGACCGCCTCGACGCCCTGCTGGAGCACTACGCGACGGTCGACGTGCTCGCCGACGAGGAGATCCGCTCGGGCATCAAGGCGTTCGGCAACTGGCCGACGATCCCGCAACTGTATGTCGGCGGTGAGCTCGTCGGCGGATCGGACATCGTGCAGGCGATGTTCGATTCGGGCGAACTGCACCGCCTGCTCGGCGCGACCGAACCGGATCGCTCCCCGCCCGAGCTCACGATTTCGGACGCGGCGGTCGAGAAGGTGCGTGCCGCGCTCGCCGAAGCCGGTGACCTGCGCCTGTTCCTGATCGTGGATGGCCGCTTCCAGCCGCAGTTCCAGTTGCGCGAACCCGGCGCCAACGACATCGTGACGGTCGCGAACGGACTGGAGCTGCGCTTCGATGTCGCGAGCGCGCAGCGCGCGCGCGGCGCCAGCATCGACTGGACGCGCACGCCGCACGGCGAAGGCCTCGCGATCCACCTGCCGATGGCGCCGCAGGCGATCAAGCCGCTCGACGTGCAGGCGCTCAAGCGGCGCCTCGACGACGGGGACATCACGGTCATCGACGTGCGCCCCGAGGCCGATCGCGCTCGCGCGCCGTTCGCGGGCGCCGAGGTGTTCGAGCCTGAAACGCATGCGCGCCTGACCTCGCTGCCGAAGCACACGCCGCTCGCGTTCATCTGCCACCACGGCAACTCGAGCCGCAATGCAGCCGAGCATTTCCGCGAACACGGCTTCACCGATCTCTACAACGTGGAAGGCGGCATCGATGCATGGTCGCGCGAAGTCGATCCGTCGGTACCGCGGTACTGATGGCCCGCCCCGTCGCATGCATTCCATCGAAGCCCTGATACGCCCGGTCGCCGATTTTCCGGTGCCGGGCGTCACCTTCCGCGACATCACGCCGTTGCTCGCGGATGCGACTGCGTTCGCCCGCAGCATCGAGCTGCTCGCCGAGCCGTGGCGCGCTGCGCGCGTGCAGGCGGTCTGCGCGGTCGAGGCACGCGGATTCATCTTAGGCGCCGGGCTCGCGCACTCCATGGGTTGCGGCTTCGTGCCGCTGCGCAAACCGGGCAAGCTGCCGCCACCGGTCCGCTCGGTCGACTACGCGCTCGAGTACGGACGCGACCGGCTCGAGATGCGCGCGGATGCCCTGCAGCCCGGGACGCGCGTGCTGCTCCTGGACGACGTGCTCGCGACGGGTGGCACGCTGGTCGCGGCACGCACGCTGGTTGCAGAAACAGGAGCCGAGGTGGTCGGTGCGGGCGTGCTGATCGAACTGCCCGAGCTCGGAGGGCGCGCGCGCTGGGGCGATGGAGTGCCGCTGCACGCCTTGTTGCGTTACTCGTAGCGAGCGGCATCCGTCCTGCGGATCTCGGCTGGACGCGAGGCGCGGCGGACACGCGCACGTTGGCGTGTGGCCGCGACCGCAACCCTGCCGTTCGCCCTGAGCGCAGGCCGAAGGCCGGAGTCGAAGGGC
>JAEYZH010000174.1 GCA_023430685.1 Pseudomonadota bacterium
CACCGCCTGTTGAACGCGCAGGACTCAGCCCGCCTTCGCCGCGATGCGCGTCGCGAGCAGCACGCCGGCCGGCGTCAGCGTGATCCGGAAGCAGGCGCCTCCGCCCGCGACCGGCACGTACTCGAGCGTGGCCTGGCTCGCCTCGCTCATCTGCTTGGCGAGGTAGAGGCCGAGGCCGGTGCCGTACTCGTGCGTGGTGTAGAACGGCTCGAAGATCTGCGCGGCGACCTTCGGCGGAATGCCGGGGCCGCGGTCGATCACCTCGAGCAGCGGCGGTCCCTTCTCGCCCATCAGCCGCGCGACGACGCTGACGCGCGCGGGCTGGCCCGGCTGGCGGCCGTAACGGATCGCGTTCTGCACGAGGTTCCAGACCACCTGCTGCAGGTGCTGCTGGTCGACCATCGCCTCGATCTGGCGGTTCTGCGTGACCGCGCGCAGGTGGTCGCCACCGAGGTCGTTGGATTGCTTGTAGTCCTCGACGAACGCGAGCACCCACGCGTTGAGGTCGATCGTCTCCGGCCGTGAGCGCTCGCGCCGCGAGAGCTGCAGGATGTTCTCGACCACGTCGTTCGCGCGCGTGCAGTGGTTGTTGATGATGTCGACGAGACGCTTGTCCTCGGAGTTGAGGTCCGGCGACTCGGCCAGCAGCTGGGCGGAATAGCGGATCGCCGCGAGCGGGTTGCGGATCTCGTGCGCGATCGAGGCCGACAGCCGTCCGAGCGAGGACAGCGTCAGCTCCTCCGCGCGCCGCGACAGCAGCGAAGTGTCGTCGAGGAAGATCAGCACGTTGGTGTCGTCGTTCGGCGCGAGCCGCGTGAAGCGCGGGATCACCTCGGGCACGTCGGGCGCGAGCGCGATCGCGGTCTGGTCGGTCTTGCCCGAATGACGCCAATGGTAGAGGCGGCGCGAGAGTTCGGATGCAACGGTGCCGAGTTCGCGCTGGTTCGGCGACGGGTTGCCGATCAGGTGCCACGCCGACTCGTTGATGCGCAGGATGTGGTTGGCCTGGTCGACGAGCAGCACGCCGGTCTTCATGCGCTGGATGATCAGGTCGTTGATCTGCTCGAGGTTCAGCAGGTCGACGCCGCGCTGCGCCGCGAGGTCCTCGGTCGCGCGCATGTGGCCGCCGAGGTAACGCAAGAGCGCGCCGACGATGAAATACGCGACCACCACCGCAGCCGTCTCGACGCCGGAACGTTCGGCGCCGCCGGTGAGCTGGTTGTAGGCGTAGGGGACGGTGACGCCGAACGCCGCGATCGCGGCGAACAGGTAGGCGCGGTGCGGCAGCAGCAGCGCGGCGATGCCGACGTTGACGAGCAGCATCATCGGCACGAGGTTGTGGCCCGACAGCGACACGAGCACCAGCGAGGCCGCGACGATGTCGACGAGCAGCGACGCGCTGATCGTGCCCACCAGGCGCGTGCGCAGGCGCTCGGTGCCGATCAGCAGGCCGATCGCTATCACGAGGTAGATCGCCGCGGCGATCTGCCCGAGCATCGGCCGCGACACCGTGACCCACTCGACCGCAAACGGCGTCGCGACGAGGCCGATGTAGATCACCGCCTCGAGGCAGCGATAGAGATTGAAGAAATAGAGTTCGCGGCGGGTGATGTCGCCCGGCGAGGCGGCCGTGCCGTGAGCTTTGGGGTCGGCGGTCACGTGGGGAGTATAAGAGCCGGGAATGGGGAATGGGGAATGGGGAATCGGCAATGGACGAGCCGGGGCGTGGATGGCCGGCCGATCGCCAGGTGTCCGGGGAGCCTGCGGGTGGACGCAAACCGCATCTTGACCTCCGCTTCAAACCATTCCCGATTCCCCATTCCCCATTCCCGGCTTTAGAATACCGCCCCACTCCCGCGGCCGGCCCCTCGCCGCCGCTTCCCGGATTGCGTCCTGCGGCGCGCCTGCGCCGCGCTTCGCGCGTCCACGTGCAGAAGGTGTCCCCGAATGAATTTCCACGAATACCAGGCCAAGGAACTGTTCGCCGAGTACGGCATTCCGGTGCCCCCGGGCAAGGTCGCGTCGTCGCCGGAACAGGCGGTCGAGGCGGCGCGCGCGCTCGGTGGCGAGCAGTGGATGGTGAAGGCGCAGATCCACGCGGGCGGTCGCGGCAAGGCCGGTGGCGTGAAATTCTGCAAATCGGTCGACGAGGTGAAGGCCGCCGCGGCCGGCATGCTCGGGCGCAACATGGAAACCTACCAGTCCGGCGGACGCGCGCTGCCGGTCAACCTCGTGCTCGTCACCGACGCGACCGACATCGCGAAGGAACTCTACCTGTCGATCCTCGTCGATCGCGCCAGCCGCACGGTCTCGTTCATCGCGTCCGCGCAGGGCGGCGTCGACATCGAGCAGGTCGCGCGCGAGACACCCGAGGACATCCACACGATCGAGGTCAACTTCGTCGAAGGCCTGCAGCCGTACCAGTGCCGCAAGCTCGCGTTCGACATGGGCCTCAACGCGAAGCAGGCGAACCAGCTCACGAAGATCATGCTCGGCCTGTACAAGCTGTTCAACGAGAAGGACCTCGCGCTGGTCGAACTGAATCCGCTCGCGATCGTCGCCTCGGGCGACCTGATGGCGCTCGACGGCAAGGTCAACTCCGACGACAACGCCGAGTTCCGCCACCCGAAGCTCGCCGCGATGCGCGACGAGTCGCAGGAAGACGCGGCCGAGGCCGAAGCGGTGCGCAACAACCTCAACTACGTGACGATGGACGGCAACATCGGCTGCATGGTCAACGGCGCCGGCCTCGCGATGGCGACGATGGACGTGATCAAGCTCGCCGGCGGCGAGCCCGCGAACTTCCTCGACGTCGGCGGCGGCGCGACCAAGGAGCGCGTGACCGAAGCGTTCAAGCTGATCCTCTCGTCGGACAAGGTGAAGGCGATCCTCGTCAACATCTTCGGCGGCATCGTGCGCTGCGACCTGATCGCCGAAGGCATCATCGCGGCGGTCAAGGAAGTCGGCCTCGAGATCCCGGTCGTGGTGCGCCTGCAGGGTACCAACGTCGAGAAGGGCCGCGAGCTGCTCGCCAACTCGGGCCTCGCGATCACGCCCGCCGACGATCTCAACGATGCCGCCCGCAAGGCGGTCGCCGCCGTCTCCTGACCAATCCAAGTAGGAGCCCACCCTGTGGGCGATCCGCGCAGGACAACGGAGCATCGTCGTCAAGCGAATGCCGCGATCGCGCACCGGGTGCGCTCCTACCATCCATTCAGCAGGAAATTCTCATGAGCGTTCTGGTCAACAAGAACACCAAGGTCATCACCCAGGGCTTCACCGGCCAGCAGGGCACGTTCCACTCCGAGCAGGCGCTCGAATACGGGACCAAGCTCGTCGGCGGCGTGACCCCGGCAAGGGCGGCAGCACCCACATCGGCCTGCCGGTCTACAACACCGTGCTCGACGCGGTGAACGACACCGGCGCCGATGCGTCGATGATCTTCGTGCCGCCGCCGTTCGCGGCCGACGCGATCCTCGAAGCCGCCGATGCGGGCATCAAGGTCATCGTCGCGATCACCGAAGGCATCCCGGTGCTCGACATGCTGCGCGTCAAGAACGTGCTGCAGCAGTATCCCGACACCGTGCTCGTCGGCCCGAACTGCCCGGGCATCATCACGCCGGGCGAATGCAAGATCGGCATCATGCCGGGCCACATCCACAAGCCGGGCAAGGTCGCGATCGTGTCGCGATCGGGCACGCTGACCTATGAAGCGGTGTTCCAGACCACCAACGTCGGCCTCGGCCAGTCCACCGTGATCGGCATCGGCGGCGACCCGATCAACGGCCTCAACTTCATCGACTGCCTCAAGCTGTTCCAGGACGATGCGCAGACCGAAGGCATCATCATGGTCGGCGAGATCGGCGGCAGCGCCGAAGAGGAAGCGGCCGACTTCATCGCCGAGTACGTGACCAAGCCCGTGGTCGCGTTCATCGCGGGCGCATCCGCACCGGCCGGCAAGCGCATGGGCCACGCGGGCGCGATCATCTCCGGCGGCAAGGGCACCGCGGCCGCGAAGTTCGAAGCGCTCGAGAAGGCCGGCGTCACCACCGTGAAGTCCCCGGCCGACCTCGGCGCGACGCTCGCGTCGAAGATGAAGTAAACGCCTCCGACCTCAGGTTGGCCGTCCCGCGGTAGGCTGGACGGCCACCGGCCGGCCGGCGCTCTTCGCGCAATCCCCGAGAATCAAGAGCGCCGGCCGCGCTACGCGCGTCCAGCCTGCGCCGCGCTGGCTGCCCACCCATTCACCCGCACCCCCGCGTCTGCGAGTAGGATGCCTGCGCACCGCGCTCGTCCTGGGAGGGGGTATGCGACGGTCACGCCTGCTGCTGCTCGTCATCGCCGTTCCATTCGCCATAGCGCTGCACGCGCAGCCCTGGCCGAACGATCCTTCGGACGGACCTTCCGTGACCGATCCCTCGGTCCCGCTGACCTACGTCGGCGGCGACGGCAGCGTCTCGCTCGGCATCAATGCCGAGGGTGAAACCGAAGGCCAGCTGCTCGGCGTGTTCGCCCGCAACGACGCGCGCGCGATGGTCGGCCAGCTCTGGTGGGACCGCGCAGGCGCGGGCGGCATCCAGGCCGATTTCAACTGGCTCTGGGGCATGGACCCCGCACGCGCGCGCGAGCAGCCCGGCGAAGCAACGATCGCGCGCCTCACCTTCGCGCTCGACCAGAACGCCGAGCACGCACGCAAGGCGACGCTCGGCTTCGGCATCGAACGCCGCGAGTTTTCGCTCGAGGGTTATCTCGCGCGCGGCTTCGGTGGCGGACGCGCGGCCGGCAGCACGACGCTGCTCGACGACCGGGTCCTGACCGGCAGCGACGGCGTCGGCGACTACGCGCAGCTCGAGACCACCGCAACCGAATTGCTGTTCGAAAGCCGACCCTACGGCAACGAGTTCGGCGTGCAGCTCAGCCACGTGTTCGAACCGCGCGCGATGCGCCTGCGCGGCGGCGCGAGCACCCAGGACGGCGACGGCGCGCGCGCGAACACGTTCTCGCTCGGACTCGACACGCCACTCGGCACGCGGGGCTGGGGCCTCACCGCGCAGGCCGAACAGGTGCGCCGCCTCGGCAGCGTCGACGGCGACGAAGAGGACCTGCGCATTTCCGCGTACCTGCGCTACGAGTTCGGCCGCAATGGTGCGTTCGCGCCGACCGCCGACCTGCGCAATCCCGCATGGATCTCGCGCGCGATCGCGCGACCGTCGAGTTCGCACCCGCGCACGGTCGAAACCTACCGGCGCGTGCGCGACCGCGTCGTCAACGTGACCCAGGGCCCGCGCGAGTACAGCAACCGGTACCCGATCGCGCAGGCCGACAGCGCGTCGACGCCCGCGGACGCCGCGGTCGTCATCGACGTGCTCGCGAACGACAGCGATCCCGATGGCGACGCGCTCGCGATCGGCACGGTCGGCGCGCCTGCGCACGGCAACGTGACGATCGCGGGCGGCATGCTCGCCTACCTGCCGGCACCGGGTTATGCGGGCGTCGACAGCTTCAGCTACAGCGTCGTCGACGCGCGCGGCGGCAGCGCCAGCGCGATCGTCACGGTCACGATCGCGGGCGCGCCTAATCGCGCACCGATCGCGCGCGACGACAGCGCTTCGACGACGCCGGGCGCCGCGGTCGCGATCGATGTCCTCGCCAACGACAGCGATCCGGATGGCGACACGCTCGAGCTGCTGTCGGTGACGTCCGCCTCCAACGGGAGCGTCACGATCGTCGGTACGGGCGTGCGCTACGTGCCCGCCCCGGGCTTCAGCGGGATCGACCGCTTCGATTACGCGATCGGCGACGGGCGCGGCGGCAGCGCGGTCGCGAGCGTGACCATCACCGTCGATCCGCTGCCGAACACGCCGCCGGTCGCGCTCGACGATGCGGCCAACACCGCGCAGGGTGTCGCCGTCGCGATCGCGGTGCTCGCCAACGACGGCGACGCCGACGGCGACGCACTCGCGATCATCGCGGTCGGCACGCCTGCGAACGGCAGTGCGACGATCGCGGGTGGCAACGTGACCTACGCGCCCGCCGGCGGATTCGTCGGCATCGATACCTTCACCTACACGATCAGCGACGGGCGCGGCGGCAGCGCGGGCGCCACCGTCACGGTCACCGTCACGGCCGCGCCGAACACGCCACCGGTCGCGCTCGACGACGTCGCGATCGGCGCGCCCGGCGTGTCGACGCCGATCGACGTGCTCGCCAACGACACCGACGCGGACGGCGACACGCTCGTGATCAGCGCGGTGACGCAGCCGCTCGGCGGCACCGTCACGATCAACGGCAACCTGCTCGGCTACGTGCCGAACACGGGCTTCAGCGGCATCGACCGCTTCACCTACACGATCAGCGACGGGCGCGGCGGCAGCGCAAGCGCGAACGTCTCGGTCACGGTGCCGGCCGCGCCGAACCAGCCCCCGGTCGCGGTCGACGACGCCGGCAATGCGACGGTCGGCACCGCGGTCGTGCTCGACGTGCTCGACAATGACTCCGACCCCGACGGCGACCCGCTCGCGATCGTCGGCGTCTCCCCGGCCGCGAACGGGGTCGTCGTATTCGACGCCACCTCGGTCACGTACACGCCCGCCGCGGGCTTCGTCGGCGCGGACGCGTTCACCTACACGATCGAGGATGGCCGCGGCGGCAGTGCGAGCGCGACCGTGACGGTGACCGTCAGCGCATTGCCGAACCAGCCACCGACGCCCCTGCCCGATGCGGTCGTCACGCCGACCAATACGCCGATCACGATCGACGTGCTCGCGAACGACAGCGACCCCGACGGCGATCCGCTCACGATCATCGCGGTCACGCAGCCTGCGAACGGCACCGTCTCGATCGTCAACGGCCAGGTCTACTACGCGCCGGACAACGGCTTTTTCGGCGCGTTCGACGTGTTCACCTACACCGTCAGCGACGGCCGCGGAGGGGTCGCGACCACCGACGTCGGCGTGTTCGTCAACGGCTGAGTGGCGGGCTCGGCAGCCGGGCTGCGCGCCCGACGCCGACGCCGTCGGCTGGACGGCCGCAGGCCGGCCGGCGCCTTTCGCGCGAATCCGCAAGAGCGCCGGCCGCGCTGCGCGCGTCCAGCCTACGACGCGGCAGCGGCGATCCCGCGCGAAAGCATCGAACGCGCGACCCTTTCGGCCAATGCATTCATGCGCGCGACGTAAACTACGCGAATGGCCACACTCCGCATCGCCCTCGCCCAGTTCGATTTCCCGGTCGGCGCGCTCGCGCGCAACGAACAGCGCATCGCCGAACTCATCGCCGAGGCGCGCGACCTGCACGGCGCCGACGTCGTGCTGTTCCCCGAGCTCGCGCTCAGCGGATATCCGCCCGAAGACCTGCTGCTGCGCCCCGGCTTCCTCGCCGAATGCCACGCGTCGATCGCGCGCATCGCGGCCGGCGTGCACGGGATCGTCGCGGTCGTCGGCTGGCCCGAAGCCGCGGGTGCGGTGGTCTACAACGCCGCGAGCGTGCTGCGCGAGGGAACGATCGCGCACACCTATCGCAAGCGCGAGCTCCCGAACTACGCGGTCTTCGACGAACGCCGCTACTTCGAGGTCGATCCCGATGGCGGCGCCTGCGTGTTCGACGTCGCTGGCGTGCGCGTCGGCGTGGTCGTCTGCGAGGACGTCTGGTTCGCCGAGCCGATCGCCGACACCGCGCGCGCGGGCGCCGAACTCGTGTTGGTCCCGAATGCCTCGCCGTTCGAGCGCGACAAGCACGCGCAGCGCGACGCCCTGCTTGCTTCGCGCGTCGCCGAAACCGGCCTCGCGGTGGCCTACCTCAACCTCGTCGGCGGCCAGGACGCCCTGGTATTCGACGGCGCGTCGGTGCTCGCCGACGGCGATGGCCACGTGCATGCGGCCGCGCGCGCGTTCGAAGAGGCGTGGCTGGTCGCCGATTTCGATTCCGCCACGCGCCGGTTCGCGCCGATCGACTGGCCCGAGGACGGCGACGAGGGCCGGGACTCGCTGGCCTGGCGCGCGGTCGTGCGCGGCACCCGCGACTACTTCCGCAAGAACGGGTTCAGGCAGGCGTGGATCGGGCTCTCGGGCGGCATCGATTCCGCGCTGGTGCTCGCGATCGCGATCGACGCGGTCGGCGCGGCCAACGTCACCGGCGTGCGCATGCCGTCGCGCTACACCTCGGGGCTCAGCAACGACCTCGCCGACGAGCAGGCCCGCGAGGCCGGCGTGCGCATCCTGACCGTGCCGATCGAAGCGCCGTTCGAGGGTTTCCTCGCCGCGCTCGCGCCGGCCTTCGAAGGGCAAGCCGCCGACACCACCGAGGAAAACCTGCAGTCACGCAGCCGCGGCGCGATCCTGATGGCGCTGTCGAACAAGTTCGGCGGGCTCGTGCTGACCACCGGCAACAAGAGCGAGTACGCGGTCGGCTACGCGACGATCTACGGCGACATGTGCGGCGGCTACGCGCCGATCAAGGACCTGTACAAGACCGAGGTGTTCGCGCTCGCGCGCTGGCGCAACACGATCGGCGGCGCACCCGTGATCCCGCCCGCGGTGATCGAGCGACCGCCGTCGGCGGAACTGCGCGACAACCAGACCGACCAGGATTCCCTGCCGCCCTACGACGTGCTCGACGCGATCCTGCTGCGGCATGTCGACCAGGAGCAGTCACGCGACGAGATCGTCGCCGCGGGCTTCGACGCCGCGGTGGTCGAGCGCGTGCTGCATCTCGTGCGCATCAGCGAATGGAAGCGCCACCAGGCTGCACCGGGCCCGAAGGTCTCGCGCCGCGCGTTCGGGCGCGAGCGGCGGTATCCGATCACGTCGGGCTGGCGCTGACGCGAGCAAGAGCGCCGGCCGCGCTTCGCGCGTCCAGCCTACACAAGCGGCCGGCCTGCGTTGCGCTCTCGTAGGCTGGACGACCGAAGGTCGGCCGGCGCTCTTGTTTTTCGCACACCACAAGCTGCCGGCCCGCTGCGCGCGTCCAGCCAACGCGCTACGCGACCAACTGCGATGCGATCAATTCCGCGTCAGCGGCAGCAGCTTCCACCAGCTCGACGGATAATCCGGCCACTTGCCCTTGAGCGCGGGGTGCTCGGGGTAGTTGAGTTCCAGCACGCGCCGCGTGTCGCCGGCGAGGTCCTGCTGGCCGAGTCGTTCGTAGCTCTGCATCATCACCGCGAGGGCATCGCCCGCGTGCGGCGACTGCGGGTAGGTTTCGATGATCGCCTTCGCGCGGTTCGACGCGGCGACGTAGGCGCCGCGCTTGAGGTAGAACAGCGCGATGTTGAGCTCCGAACGCGCCATCATGTTGCGCAGGTGGATCATGCGCTGGCGCGCGTCCGGTGCATAGCGGCTCGACGGATAGCGGCTGACCAGCGCACCGAAATCGTCGAACGACTGCCGCACGTTGGCCTGGTCGCGGCGCGTCATGTCCTGGCCGATGTAGCGCTCGAGGAAACCGGCCGAGCGGTTGAAATTGATCAGGCCGCGCAGGTAGTAGGCGTAGTCGACGTGGCGGTGCGTCGGATAGGTCTTGATGAACCGGTTCACCGTCGAGTACGCGTCCTCGGGCTTGTGGTCCTTGTACTGCGCGTACGCGAGGTTCAGGTGCGACTGCTCGGTGTACGGCCCGAACGGGAAGCGCGAGATCAGGCGCTGGAACGTGCGCATCGCGAGATCGTGGTTGCCGCCGTCGAGCGCGTTGACGCCGCGCTGGTAGAGCTGCTCGACCGGCAGCGTCTCCATCGGGTCGCCCTTGCCGCCGCGCTTGAACCACGAGCAGCCGGACAGGGCCGCGAGGAGCGCGACGAGGACGATGCGCAGGACGATGCGTGTGGCAGGGGAGACTCGCATGCGGGGGGCAGGCTCTGCGATGATGGAAGGGAAGGCCGAAGGCCCGGCAGCGCGGGCCCGTCGAGGTGGAACCTCGGGTCCGGCGCGAAACAAGGATCATAACCCGAACCTCGCCCGGGCTGGAAACGCGCCGGCGGCAGGACCTTTCCGCATGACCAACCCCGTCACCCGCCTGAACGCGACCGTGCCCGACGAACTGGCCGGGCGTCGCTTCGACCAGGTCCTGGCCGAACTGTTCCCGGACTTTTCCCGATCGCGCCTGACCGCGTGGGTCAAGTCCGGCGACGTGCTGCTCGCCGGCGAGCGCGCGATCCCGCGCCAGATCGTGCGCGGCGGCGAGCGGATCGAACTCGAAGTGAAGCTCGAACGCGAGATCGGCGCCGAACCCGAGGCGATCGAGCTCGAGATCGTGCACGAGGACGCCGACGTGATCGTCGTGGCCAAGCCGCCCGGCCTCGTCGTGCACCCGGGCGCCGGCAACCGCGCAGGCACGATGCAGAACGCCCTGCTCCACCACGACCCCGGCCTCGCGAACATCCCGCGCGGCGGCATCGTGCATCGGCTCGACAAGGACACCTCCGGCCTGCTCGTGGTCGCGCGCAGCATGCGCGCGCACACCGCGCTGGTCGAGCAGCTCTCGGCGCGCGACATGCACCGCCAGTACGTCGCGATCGTCTACGGTGCGATGGTCGCGGGCGGCCGCGTCGACGAGCCGATCGGCCGCCATCCACGCGATCGCCTCAAGCAGGCCGTGCGCGAGGACGGGCGCGAGGCGATCACGCACTATCGCGTGCGCGAGCGCTTCCGCGCGATGACCCTGGTCGAATGCCGCCTCGAAACCGGCCGCACCCACCAGATTCGCGTGCACATGGCGCATGTGCGCCATCCGCTGGTCGGCGACTCCCAGTACGGCGGCCTGCTGCGCCTGCCCAAGGGCGCGAGCCCCGCGCTGGCCGAGGCGCTGCGCGGGTTCAGGCGCCAGGCCCTGCACGCGGAGCGGCTCGAGTTCGTCCACCCGAAGACCGGCAAGCCGGCTGCTTTCGAAGCGCCGCTGCCGGCCGACATGCAGGCGCTGCTCGCCGCGCTGCGCGAGGACGACGCAGCCGCGCGCGCGGGGTGAGCGAGGTTTCCTTCCCGCGCTCGCGAGGGAAGAGGCCGCCAATCGGCAGAAGCGGGCGCTCTTGATCTTCGCGCGGCCGGCGAAGACCAGGAGCGTCCCTCATCCGCCCCTGCGGGGCACCTTCCCCCTCGCGCGGGGGAAGGACGAACGCTGCTTGCGCCGCCAGCGCAGGCACGGACAGTCCCCCGTCCGGCCACACGCCGCTTTGCGTTGCCGCACGCCGCGCTTTACCCTTGCGTTACGCCATCCTGCGCGATCGAGTCCCCCGACGGCATGAGCAAGCATCACGCACTCGTCATCGACGACGAACGCGACATCCGCGAATTGCTGACCCTGACCCTCGGTCGCATGGACCTGATCGTCGAGACCGCCGCGACCGTCGCCGAAGCGCGCGATCGCCTCGCGGGCCGGCGCTACGCACTGTGCTTCACCGACATGCGCCTGCCCGACGGCTCCGGCCAGGAGATCATCGCGCTGATCGCCGCGCAGTATCCCGAGACCCCGGTCGCGATGATCACCGCGTACGGGAACGTCGACGCGGCCGTCGACGCGCTCAAGGCCGGCGCGTTCGACTTCGTCTCCAAGCCCGTCGACATCAGCG
>JAEYZH010000175.1 GCA_023430685.1 Pseudomonadota bacterium
GAGTTGGAATGGGTCACGATGGAAGATCCACGCGCCCGAGCGGTGATCAGCGAGCTGCCGCGCTTTGTCGCCGGCCAGCCACTGCCGGTGATCCGCGTGACCGGGCTGCCGGATTCGGTACGCGGCATTTGGTCGCTGTGGGAGATCAGTCTGGCAGCCGAAGGTTTGAGCCGGAAGCGCTTCCTGCCAGTGTTCATCAACGAGGAAGGCCGCCCCTTTGTGCCGACCGCCAAGCGCGTCTGGGATCTGCTGCTGACTGAAACCGTGGATGTGCATGCCGTGACCGGTGCCGAGGAGTCGGTGAAGTGGTTCGAGGCATCCCATGCGGCGGCCAGTACCCAAGGTGAGCGGATCTTCACCGAGCTGCTGACCGAACACCGCGCCCGGCTGAAGGAAGAACGCGAACGTGCGGTGTATGCGTTCGAGGCCCGAGGCCAGGCCATTGGACGAATCGGCCTGCCCGCCGTGCGTGAGCATCGGCGCAAGCGACTGCAGCAGGAACACGACGCACGCATGGCCGCTCTGGACGACATGGAGGCCAGCGTGCCGGATTTGAATGCCGTGATGATGGTGCGCGTCTCCGGCGATGTGATGCCCGGAGGACAGGTGGGATGAGCCAGTGGTCAGAACGCATTCTCAGCCACTTCACGGCCGATCTCACCCGGCTGTGGGTGGCGTGCGACCCCGACGATGTGCTGCTGGACGAAAAGCTGTTGTCCGAACTGCGCGGTCGCGGCTTCGAGGTCATGCTGTACGAAGACCCGTTCGCCTTTCGGGCGGAATACGAGGAACGCTATCGCGCAGCCTGGGATCGCGGTGATGCGGGGCCAGCGCCCTCGCTGGTTCTGCATCTGCGCAGGGCCGACGCGAATGAATTGCCGTGGGACATCGTGCACCACGGACGTGTGGTCCGGCTCAGCCTTGCGGAGCTCTTACCCAGGCTGGCATACAGCGCGGTACAGCAAGTCGAGCCGGAGCATTTGGCCGGGCTGTTTCATGCCCACCAGACCGAATTGCAGTCAGCGCGCGGCGAGAACGAGTCCAAGGACTTCATTCTCGAGCACGTCTACCAACTGACGCCGAGATCCATTCGCACACAGGTGGACTTCTGGCGTGAGTTGCTGCGGCTTCACTTCGCCAACCGTTCGTTGCCCCCCCTGTTTGCTCAACACGCGGCAGGCATCATTCGAGGCAAAGGGCTGTTCACTGATCTGCCCGTCGCCGCGTGGTTGGCATCCAAGGGTGCGCTGCTGCGCGTGGTGCAGGACGCGTGGTATCGCTACCTGAAGATCCTGGGTCTGGATGGCACAAGAACTGGCGAACCCCCGCCGACAGACTACGTCGCCAAGATCGAGATTCCGTTCGATCACTCCGATGTGCAGGTGTTGGTCGACTCCATGTTCCTCGACGGCAGCTTGCATCCGCTCGCGGTTCACAGTGTTCCGGCGGGGATGCCGAGTTGGATCAAGGCTGGGATCGTCCAGGACCCGGCGGCATTGGAGTCATTGGTGCTCAAAGGCATCGACGGCCTGATCGAGACGACCCCAGCGGCAGCCTCTTCGCACAAGGACTGGAGCGAGTTCGCCAAGCGCTATGGTGAGATCCTGGCCCGCACGCATGGACTGCAAGGCACTGAAGGCAGCGAACTTCTCCCGGTGATTCGGGAACGCATCAAGACCTTGCAGGCGCAATCAGACGAGCATCTGCAAGACTGGGTCGCAGCCAAGCATTACGCGGACCTGATACTGCAGCCGGTGACCAAAGGTCCGGTGATGGTGCACCACGTGCCGCGCTTCTTGCGGCATCGGCGGTCCGCAGGGGAAACCAAGGTGGCTCTGCTGGTATTCGACGGGCTGGCCTTCGACCAGTGGGTGCAAATCCGCGAGCGCCTGATCGCCACCACGAAACGTTTCGCGTTCGACGAGGGAACCGCGTTTGCATGGCTGCCGACCGTGACGTCGGTGTCGCGTCAGGCGCTGTTCTCCGGGCTGAAACCGCGAGAGTTCGACGACTCCATCGACAGGACGGACAAGGAGGAATCCTTGTGGAAGACGTTCTGGCAGAACGAAGGCGTCAGCGCGAATGAGGTGATGTATCGACGTGCGCTGCGTCAGACCCATCAGCTCGACGCGCTGGAAGCGGATTTGATCGACCGGCGCCCGAAGGTGGTGGGCCTGGTCATCGATGAGGTGGACGATCGGCTCCACAAGGAGCGGTCCAAGAAGGACGTGGCGATGTGGATCGGCAACTGGCTGACGACCGGTTTCGTCGACCGGCTGTTCTCCCTGCTGCTGGACAAGGGATACCACATCTATCTCACGGCGGACCACGGCAACGTTGAGTCCACTGGCGTCGGCAGACCCAACCAGGGCGTTATTGCCGAGACGCGCGGTGAGCGCGTGCGGGTCTACCGAAGTGAGCCGTTGCTGGCCGATTCCGCTGCGGCCTATCCCTCCACAGTCAGGTTGGACATCGCTGGACTACCCGCGAACTTCATGCCCCTATTCGCGGGCGGACGAACCGCCTTCGTGCCGGATGGCGAGCAGGTGGTGGTCCACGGCGGGGTGTCGATCGAAGAGTTGATTGTGCCCTTTGTGAAAGTCAGTTATGTGATTGGTACCGAATGAATTCATCAGCCCCAAAAATAGGCTTTGATCGGTTCATTCAGCTTGATTGGGCGGCTGCGGCACTGAATGTTCGTGCGGGCGTGGCTGGGCTAGATGATCTGAATGCACTGCTCGATGCAGCCGAGCTTGGCGTGGAAGCCAAGAAGAAAACACGCACCGTACTGAATCGGCTGTGGCTGGAGCCACGCGCCGAACTGGTCGATTACGCAGATCGCGGCGTGGCGATCTACAAGACGCAGCCGGACATTCCCGTATCAGCACTGTGCTGGGGCATGTCAACGGCGACGTACCCGTTCTTTGGCAAGGTGGCCGAACTGGTGGGCCGCCTGTCCGCCATTCAGGGTGATTGCGCGTCCGCCGAGGTCCATCGGCGCATGAGTGAGACCTATGGGGAGCGCGAAGGCACCCGGCGCATGACCAACATGGTCATTCAGAGTCTGGCGAACTGGGGAGCCGTAGAGCGCGTTGAGAAGGGTGCGCGAGTCATACGACGAACACCCAGCGAGATTGCGGATGCTGCAATGGCCGAATGGTTGGTCGAGGCTGTAGTGCGTTACGTCGCGCGCCCCATTCCTGTGCAAAATCTGCACACGCAACCCGTGCTTTTCCCCTTTCGATTTACGGGCTCGCTTGCCCATACTCTATCTAGTGGTGATCACCTGAGCGTTAGATCGGATGGATCCAACAATCTGACTGTAGGTCTGGGAGCGACTTAGAAATTGGTGGCTATGGGTGGACTCGAACCACCGACCCCAGCATTATGAGTGCTGTGCTCTAACCGGCTGAGCTACATAGCCATTCGGGTGCGCGCGGACGCGTGCACGGCGGGGCGTGCGATTCTAGTGGGGTGGGGGCGCTTGTCAAGCGTGGTTGGAGTGTGAGGCCCTTCGACTCCGGCCTTCGGCCTGCGCTCAGGGCGAACGGATCTTGGGTGGGCCCTTCGACTCCGGCCTTCGGCCTGCGCTCAGGGCGAACGGTTCGTGGGAGGCCCTTCGACTCCGGCCTTTGGTCTGCGCTCAGGGCGAACGGTTGGGTGGGTGGCCCTTCGACTCCGGGCTTCGCCCTGCGCTCAGGGCGAACGGTTCGGGTGGCGAACGAATCCTGAGCCACCCGCCCCGTCAGGTTGCCCCTCGCGTGACCCGTATGGAAGAATCGGGCGCATCAAAGCTTTACGGGCCTTCGGCCATGATCGATCCCGATGGCTACCGACCGAATGTCGGCATCATCTTGTTGAACGCCCAGGGCGAGGTGTTCTGGGCGAGGCGGGTCGGACGCGACGGCTGGCAGTTCCCGCAAGGCGGGATGCGCAGCGACGAGACGCCGATCGAGGCGATGTATCGCGAGCTGGAAGAGGAAACCGGCTTGCGCGAGCACCATGTCGAGGTGCTGGGCTCGACGCCGGGCTGGTTGCGCTACCGGCTGCCGCCGCGGCTCGTGCGCCGGCACGACCGTCCGATCTGCATCGGGCAGAAGCAGGTGTGGTTCCTGCTGCGTCTGCATGGCGAGGAATCGGCGGTGCGGCTCGATGCGAGCGAGAAGCCCGAGTTCGACCACTGGCGCTGGGTCGACTTCTGGTATCCGGCGCAGCATGTCGTGAACTTCAAGCGGCGCGTGTACGAGCAGGCGTTGCGGCATCTGGTGCCGCTCGCGGAGACCAGCTGCTCGGTGACGTTGCGGGAGCAGCGGTGGGTGGTGGAGATGGCGGGGACGTAACCCGGGTACAGCCGGAGCTTCGGACCGTCCCCCTTCCGCCCTTCGGGCACCTTCCCCCGCCGTGCGGGGGAAGGGAAAACGCCGGTGTTGACAATCATTCTCATTTGCGTTTGAATGCGCGCATCCGAGAACCGGTGTGCGCTTCATGTACGTCTGCATCTGCAATGCCGTGACCGACCGAGCGATCCGCGAAGCCGCCGAGAGCGGCGTGGATTCGTTCGAGACCGTGCGTCGCGAGACGGGCTGCGGCGATTGCTGCGGCAATTGCGAGGACCTTGCGTCCGAGATCTTCCACGAGGCGGTCGCGTCGCGCAGCCTCGGGCTTCCGATCATCGCGCAGGCGGCGTAGCGCGCCTTGGCTCGCCGGAGCGAGCCTTCTCATCATTCCCGCGAGTCGAGGCGCAAGAGCGCCGGCCGCGCTGTGCGCGTCCAGCCTACGGGGACGCTGGCGAGTGGCGCCGCGATGAAGAACGAGATCAAAGGCGGCCCTCATCCGCCCCTGCGGGGCACCTTCTCCCGCGAGCGGGAGAAGGGGAGCGCATGCCTTTGCGGTGCAACCTTTCGCGCGCGTGGGCCGGCGGAGATGCGCGCGCGCGCAAATGCGTGCGATTTTCGTTTCGTCGCGCGTTCGCGACCGGGGCTATAGTCGGGTTTCGCATGAACGCGTAGCGCGCTGCGCTTCGCCCGCACCGGAGTTGACGCGATGAAGGGACATCCCGAGGTCATCAGCCACCTCAACAAGGCGCTCTACAACGAGCTGACCGCGATCAACCAGTATTTCCTGCATGCGCGCATGTACAAGAACTGGGGCTACAAGCAGCTCGCCGATCACGAGTACGAGGAATCGATCGACGAGATGAAGCATGCGGACAAGCTGATCGAGCGCATCCTGTTCCTCGAGGGGCTGCCGAACCTGCAGGCGCTCGGCAAGCTCATGATCGGCGAGACGCCGAAGGAAGTGCTCGAGTGCGACCTGCGGCTCGAGCTTGCCGCCGTGCCCGACCTCAAGGCTGCGATCGCCGATTGCGAGCGGCTCGGCGACTACGTGAGCCGCGAGCTGTTCGAATCGATCCTCGAGTCGGAAGAAGAGCACATCGACTGGCTCGAAACCCAGCTCGGCCTGATCGCGCAGCTCGGCGAGAAGCCGTACCTGCAGCAGAAGATCGGAAGCTGACGCCGACTCTTCGCCGCGTAGGAGCCCACCCTGTGGGCGATCCGCGCAGGAAACCGGGTGTTCGCGGATGTCCGATTTCTCGCGATCGCGCACAGGGTGCGCTCCTACGCGGAACCCTGCATCCGTAGGAGCCCACCCTGTGGGCGATCCGCGCAGTGAATCGGGTGTTCGCAGGTGACCGATTTCTCGCGATCGCGCACAGGGTGCGCTCCTACGCGGAACCGTGCATCCGTAGGAGCCCACCCTGTGGGCGATCCGCGCAGTGAATCGGGTGTTCGCAGGTGACCGAGTTCTCGCGATCGCGCACAGGGTGCGCTCCTACGCGGAACCGTGCATCCGGAGGAGCCCACCCTGTGGGCGATCCGCGCAGTGAATCGGGTGTTCGCAGGTGAACGAGTTCTCGCGATCGCGCACAGGGTGCGCTCCTACGGGTCACATCACCGCGTTGTCGAACTCGAACGCGAAGCCGCGGTCGGCCGCCTGCACGAAGTTGCCCTGGATGTAGTCGGCGCCGCTGCTCCACAGCGTGGCGACTGCGCCCGCGTCCTCGACGCGCGGTGCGATCACGCGCACCTCGCGTTCGTGCAGGCCGTCGACGAGCAGGCGCAGGTCTTCGTGCGCGTTCGCGTCGGTGCGCTTCAGCAGGTCGACGTCGAGCTTGACGAAGTTCGGCGTGAGCGCGTCGATCACGTGCAGGTCGGTGGTGCTGCCGAAGCCGGACAGCGAAAGCGCGACGCCGCAGGCCTGGGCCGCCGCGGCGTAGCGGCGTACGTCGCCCGGTGCGCCGAGCACGTCGCGGCTGCGAAGCTCGAGCACGATGCAGGACGGATCGACGCCATGCACCTGCAGCTGCTCGCGCAGGCGATCAATCGCATGGGGATCGGTCGCGCTCGCGAGCGACTGGCTCACGAACAGCCGCGGGCGATCCGCCGAGGCCGGCGTCGCGCCGAGCAGCGCGATGCAATGCTGCAGCACCCAGCGATCGACTGCGGCGAGGAGGCCCGCCTGTTCGGCCGCGGGAATCAGTTCCGCCGCGACGTGCAGCTTGCCTCCGCTGCCGCGCAGCCGCACGAGCGCCTGGAACTGCGCGCGCTGTTCGCCGTGCAGCGGCATGATCGGCTGGAACAGAACTTCGAGCCCGGTGCCGTCGAGCGCGAGTCGCAGCTCCTCGACGAGGCTCGCATCGACGAGCGCCGCGAGGTCGCGCAGCACGAACACGCCGTGCCTGCCGACCGCGCGCGCATTGTCGATTGCGCGGCGCGTGCCGTCGAGCAGCGCGGCGCCGTCGCCCGCGCCGCAGCCGAGCGCGCCGGCGCCGACATCGAACACGACCTGCACCGCGTGGTCGCGACCGAACGGTTCGCGCGCGATGCGGTCGCGCAGGTTCAGTGCCCAGGCTTCAAGGAGGTTAGGGTCACGCTCGGGGCCGAGAAGCAGGAAGCGCCCGTTGCCGTCGGCGGCCACCGATTCGCCGTCGCCCGCGATCGTGAGCACGAAGCGCGCGACGGCTTCGCGCAATCCGGGATCGGCGAGCGTGGCCGCGTCTTCCGGATCGAACACGAGCAGTCCGCCATTGCGCGCACCGGCTTCGCGTGCGGCGAGCAGGGTATCGATGCGCCGCAGGAGCTCGGGCAGCGGCACGAGGCTGCGTTCGTCGCCCTCATGCATCGGCAGCCGACGGTCGCCGGCACGGCGGTCCGGCAGCGTGATCACGTTCGGCGTGGCACCGGCTTCCGGTTCCGGCGCGGGCACCGCCACCGCGACCGCCGCGGGGCGCGGACGAGGCGCCACGGGCAAGCCATCGAAGCGCTTCCAGTACTGCGCCGGAGGGCGCGTAAGTAGCGGGAAGCCGTCGTCGTTCGCAGGCGATTCGACCAGCAGCGCGGGCACGCTGTGGTGGCGCGCGGATGCGGGCAAGCGCTCGGGCGTGATGCGCTCGATCAACTGCGCGAGATGCGCTGCGCTCGCGCTGTCGGGCAGGCGCAGGGGATCGAACAGGGACTCGGTCGCCGCATGCAGCGCGTCGAGATCGTCGGCGAGCGCCGTGATGCCGGCGCGACGGCATACACCCGCGAGCGTCGCCGCATCGACCGCGAGCAGGTGCAGCATGTTGATGTCCCAACCGCTGCGGCGCAGGCGCTCGCCATGCCCGCGGAGCTGGGCCAGCCGCTGTGGCAACTGCATCAGGTAGTGTCGCTGGCGGTCCGGCTGTTTCGGCACGCGGTCGCGATCCGGCATGGGGGAGCCTCCGACGCCTGTCCCGACTATAAATCAGATCGCGGCAGCCGGCATCCCGCGTGGCATCAGGGCTTGACCACGACCAGCAGCACGATCGCGATCAGCAACAACGCGGGCACCTCGTTGAAGATCCGCAGCCAGCGGCTCGTATGACGGATGTCGTCGCGCGCGAAGCGCGCAACCATGCGCACGAGCTGCACGTGGTAGGCGATCAGCAGCGCGACCAGCGCGAGCTTCGCGTGCAGCCATCCTTGCGCGAAGTAGGCGCTCGACGCGCGCGCGAACGCGGCGAGCGTCGCGAAGCCGAAACCGAGCGCGAGCGCGCCGCCGATGTGCGTGATGCCGAGCAGGCGGCGTTCCATCACCTTGAGCCGTTCGCGTACGACGGGCTCGCCCGCTTCGACGTGGTAGACGAACAGCCGCGGCAGGTAGAACAGCCCGGCGAACCAGGTCACGACGAAGATGATGTGGAAGGCCTTGAGCCAGAGCATGCGGATGTCCTCGGGTGGCGCGAGTATAGGGGGGGGGACTGGATGACCGCAGTTCGGCCAGCGCGTTCGCTTCGCCGCGACCGTGCGCCGGCCGCGCTTCGCGCGTCCAGCCTACGAAGGGCCTAGCCCGTAGGCTGGACGGCCGCAGGCCGGCCGGCGCCTTTGCCGTTCGTCGCGATTGCCCGTGCAAGAACGGCACCGATGCCAGCGGCTTGACCCTCGCCGGGGCCGCGTCTATAAGCGAAGACCCCCGGCGCTCGGCGCCGCCGCGCGCGTCCCGATGGATCCCACGCCCTCCCTCGTCATCCGGCGCCACAACCCCGCGCAGGACCGTCGACGCTGGCTCATGCTCGGCGCGGCCTGGCTCGGTTCGCTGCTGCTGGCCGCCGTGCTCGTCGCGAGCTACGTCACGCGCGCGCCGAACACCGCGCAGTTGCAGCGGCTCGCGGATTCGGCCGAGGAAATCGAATCGCTGAAGGCGCGCGTCGCGGTGCTGACGCGCTCGGAACAGGTGGCGAAGGCCGCCCTGCTCGATGTGCAACAGACGTTGCGCGAACGCGAGGAGGAAGTCGACGGCCTGCGCGCCGACCTCGCGTTCTACGGACGCCTCGTCGGCGGCGGCACGCGCGAGGGGCTCGCCGTGCATTCGCTCAGCGTGCAGCGTGTGCGCGACTCCAGTGCCTGGAACTTCACCGTCACGTTGACCCAGAACTTCAAGCGCGGCCAGGACATCAAGGGTCGCCTCATGCTCGACCTCGAGGGCATCGAGGACGGCAAGCTGCGCCGCATCGACTGGAAATCCCTGACCCAGGGCCAGCAAGACGCGGGAATCGAGTACCGCTTCAAGTATTTCCAGCAGGTCGGCGGTACCATCATGCTCCCCGCCGGCTTCATGCCGAATCGAGTCGTGGTCCGCGTCGACGGCGACGGTGGCCGTGTCGAGCAGGAATTTGCCTGGGCGGACGCAAACAAGGGCGAGGAGACCAGCGATGTTTCGCAGTGACAAGCGCAACGGCAAACCGGTTGCAGCGATCAACACGCTGATCGCGGCGGGCACCACGATTCGCGGCGACGTGCATTTCACCGGCGGCCTGCACCTCGAGGGCGCGATCGAAGGCTCGATCGCCGCGGAAGGCGCCGACTCGGTGCTGACGATGAGCGACCAGGGCCGCGTCACCGGCGAAGTGCGCGTCTCGAACGCGGTCGTCAACGGCGTCGTGGTCGGCGACCTGTTCGTCGGCGAGCGGCTCGAACTCGCGGGCAACGCACGCGTCGACGGCAACGTGCATTACAAGGTGCTCGAGATGGCCGCGGGCGCGCAGGTCAACGGCAAGATGCTGTACCAGACCGAGGCGCCGCGTCGCCTGAGCGCGCCAGGTGCGGTAGAAGACCTCGGCGACGCCGAGCCCGCGCATGCCTGAAAGCCTTGAAATCGCGTCGCGGCGCACCGATATCGGCCACTCCCCGACGAGCCCGCCATGACGCACGCGACACCGACCTACCTCGATGCAGCCGAAGCGCCGCTCGTGTTCACCGACGCGGCGGTCGGCAAGGTGCGTGAGCTCATCGCGGAAGAGGGTAATCCGGAACTCAAGCTGCGCGTCTACATCAGCGGCGGCGGATGCTCGGGGTTCCAGTACGGTTTCACGTTCGACGAGGAACGCGCCGAGGACGACCTCGCGGTCGACCGCGAGGGCGTGGTCCTGCTCGTCGATCCGCTGAGCCTGCAGTACCTCGCCGGCGCGGAGATCGACTACGCCGAGTCGCTGAGCGGCGCGCAATTCGTGATCCGCAACCCGAACGCGAAGACGACCTGCGGCTGCGGTTCTTCGTTCACGGTCTGAGCGCGATGGCGCTCGGACCCGATCGCATCAACGTCTTCTCGGGACTCGCGCTCGATCGCGGCGCCGAACAGCGCGACGACAGCGCCTGGGCCGCGATGCGCGCAGCCGATCCCGCCGCGCGCTTCCTGCTGCTCGGCGCGCTCGCGGCGGGCGGACGGCCCGCGCTGATCCACGCGGGCAGCAGCGCGCTGCGCTGGCTCGATCGCTTCGAACGCGAGCGCTTCGCGCCCGACGTGCATGCGACCTATCTCGGCGATGATGGCGGCGGGCCACTCTACGTGGTCGCCCTGGATGCGCCGACCGCGGCGCTCGCGGCGAACGAACTCGGCGGCAGCTGGATCGACCTGCGCAGCGCCGGCGTGCGGCTTCGCGCGGAACAATCGGGCGTGTTCGCGTATGCGCGCGCGCTCGTGCACTGGCAGGCGCGCACGCGCTGGTGCGGCGCCTGCGGCGCACCGCTCGAGTTGGTCGCGCTCGGCCATCGCGCGCGCTGCACGAATCCGGATTGCGCGCTCGACCATTTCCCGCGCGTCGACCCCGCGATGATCGTGATCGTTCGCTGGCGCGACCGCTGCCTGCTCGGCGCGCAGCCGGGTTGGGCGCCGGGTCGCTGGTCGACGCTCGCGGGGTTCATCGAACCCGGCGAATCCCTCGAAGACTCGGTG
This sequence comes from Pseudomonadota bacterium, assembly GCA_023430685.1. Classification (GTDB taxonomy): domain Bacteria; phylum Pseudomonadota; class Gammaproteobacteria; order Xanthomonadales; family Rhodanobacteraceae; genus Dokdonella_A. Next base: position 10,753 of record JAEYZH010000175.1, read on the forward strand.
CGCCGCGAAGTCTACGAGGAGGCCGGCGTGCGCGTCGGTGCCTGCGAGTACCACTCCTCGCAACCCTGGCCGTTCCCGTCGGCGCTGATGCTCGGCTTCATCGCCGAGGCGGAGGATCCGACCATCAACGTCGGCCCCGAATTGCGCGAGGCGCGCTGGTTCTCCGCCGAGGACCTCGTCGACGGCCTCGCGCAACGCACGCTCGTGCTGCCGCCGCGGCTGTCGGTCTCGCACGAACTCATCGCGCACTGGCTGCGCGAGTCCGCCGGCCTCGAACTCGCCGACCTGCTGTCCGACGTGCCGTGGCAGCCCGTCGCCTCGTAAGGCCGCGGTCGAGCGTCGCATGCGCTTGCGGGAAGGACTCCAGGCCCGGGCCGTTCGCGGGAACAGCCCTCTCGGGTGTCCCTCTTGCGAGAGCACTGGACGAGCCGATTGCGGGCTAGAATCAGGCGGCCGCGTCATGCGGCGTCGTCGCGCGTGACCATGGCCCCTACGTTCCTCGCCATCCTGATCGTCCTCGTTACCGCCCGGGCTGCGCCCGATCTCGCACGGCTGCGCGAATTCCGCTGGCTCGGCGACCTGCTCGGTTCGACCTCGGGCGACGCGGGCGAGTCCGCGCGCGCGCGCTTCCCGGCCGCGTTGCTGCCGCTCATCGCGTTCGCGCTCTGCGTCCTGGTGCAGTTCGGGCTCGCGCACGTGCTGTTCGGCCTGCCGGCGTTCGCGTTCGCGGTCGCGGTGCTGTACTTCAGCTGGGGACCGCGTGACCTCGACGTCGACGTCGACGCGGTGCTCACGGCGGGTGATGGCGAGCGTCGCCACGCCGCGGCGCAGGCGCTGCGGCCGGATCCCGCGCTCGCGCCGTTGCCGTTCGAGGCCGGAGCGTTGGTCGAGGCGACGTTCCGGTCGGCGCTGTCTCGCTGGTTCGGCGTGCTGTTCTGGTTCGTGGTGCTCGGACCGGCCGGCGCGCTCGGCTACCGGCTCGTGCAACTCCTCGCACGCAACCTCGCGTTCGCGCCGCGTGTCGACGACGAGCAGCGCGAGCTGCTCGAACGCGCCGCGCGCATCCTCGACTGGGCGCCCGCGCACCTGGTCGCGCTCACCCTCGCGCTGGTCTCGGATTTCGATGCGGTGATCACGAACTGGCGCGGCTACCACGCCGCGCACGGCAAGGGCTATTTCACGCTCGACCTCGGCTTCCTCGGCTCGCTCGCGCACGCGGGCATCGACGCGGATGTCGCCGCCGGCGACGGCTACTCGACCGACACGCAAGATCCGCTCGCCGAACTCGCCGACGCACGCAAGGTGCTGCGTCGCATCCTGATCGCATGGGTCGCGATCCTCGCGATCTGCGTAATCGCGGGCTGGTCGCTGTAGCCTCCGCAACATGCGCGCCCACGCGAACCACCCCGTAGGAGCCCACCCTGTGGGCGATCCGCGCAGGAAACCGGCCGCTCGGGGTATTCGGATTCCCGCGATCGCGCACAGCGTGCGCGCCCACGCGAACCCTCATCCGCTGGAGCCCACCCTGTGGGCGATCCGCGCAGGAAACCGGTTGTTCGCGTGGAATCGGATTCCCGCTATCGCGCACAGGGTGCGCTCCTACGTTAGCCGCCCGTGTAGAAGCCCACCCTGTGGGCGATCCGCGCAGGAAACCGGTTGTCCGCGGG
>JAEYZH010000185.1 GCA_023430685.1 Pseudomonadota bacterium
GCAGCGCCGCCCACCGGGCCTTCGGCCCGGCGGGTGCGTGGACGACGGCCGGGGTTCGCTGACAGCACATCCCTGTGCTGACAGCGAACGCGGCGCGATCCCTCGCGCCGCCCCTGCGGGCTGATCCGTCCGTCGTCCACCGGCGCTGAAGGGGGAACGGCAAAGGCAGCGCGCAGGGCGCGCCAAAGCAACAGTCAAGACAACAGCGAGCGCCGCATGCCTGTGGTGACTTGGCTTCGGCGCGCAGGAGCGCGCTGCTCCTTTCTTCTGGGCCCCGTTCGTTGCGGCAGGCCGCGGACGAAAAGGCCCGCAGGGGCGCGCGCAGGGATGCGCGCGATTCCGCCGTCAGCGCAGGATGCGCTGTCGGCGGAACCCGGCCGCGGCCTGCGAACCCTGCGGGCAGGATGCCCGCGGGGCGCAACGTCCGGGGTGCCCTTTCTCTTGGTTACTTCTCTTTGGGCAAGCAAAGAGAAGTGACTCGCCCGCAGGGATGCGGGCGAAACCCGCAGGGACGCGAGTCGGCTTGCTCGTTGTCGAACAGGCATTTCGAGATGCGATCAGCGAGAGATGGATCGCCAGGTCAGCGTGGCGTCAGCCCACCTTGCGCTCGCGCGCGAGCGCGATCAACCCGACTCCGACGAGGATCACGACCATCGCGACGATGTCGAGCGAATGCACGACCTCGCCTCCGAATGCGACGCCGACCATCACCGCCACCGGCGGATTGACGTAGGCATAGCTCGTCGCGAGCGCGGGGCGGACCGTGTTCAGCAGGTACAGGTACGCGGTGAAACCGATCAGCGAACCCGCGACCGCGAGATAAACGACCGCGAGGCTCGCGGATGCCGACGGCGCGGCCGGCCAGCGCTCCCCGACCACGAGCGCGAACGCGAGCAGGATCACGCCGCCCGTGAGCATCTGGGCCGCGGTGTTCATCGCCGCGGGCGGCATGTTGCGGCGCTTGCTCCAGACCGACCCGAACGCCCACGCCGCCGCCGCGACGATCAACGCGAGCGCGCCGAGCGGTGCACTGCCCATGCTGCCGCCAAGGTTCAGCAGGACCACGCCGCCGAAGCCGACCGCGAGCCCGGCCCACTCCATGCGCGCGGGCCAGGCACCATAGAGTCCGCCGAACATCGCGGCGAACAGCGGCATGCTCGCGACCGCGACCGCGGCGAGGCCCGAGGGCACGCTCTGCTCGGCGAAGCAGACCAGGCCATTGCCGAGGCCGAGCAGCATCGCGCCGGTCGCTGCCGCGTTGAGCCATTGCGCGCGCGTCGGCGCGGGCATGCCGCGCCAGCGCAGGAAACCGTAGAGCACGGCGCCGGCGGCGATGAATCGCACCGCGGCCATCAGGAACGGCGGATAGCTCTCGAGCGCGACGCGGATCGCGAGATAGGTCGAGCCCCAGATGAAGTACAGCGAGACCAGTGCGAGCGGCACCAGCCAGCGGCGACGCGAGGCGGAATCGGCGGTGCCTGCGGCGGCGTCGGTGCGGCGCACGGGGTCGTCCATCGGGGAGTCCTGGTCACGGCAGCGCGCCGCGCGGCATCAATGGGGTGGCAGGGGACGATCACGAGGGCCGCCCGCTGGGCGAGCGGCAGGGCCAATGCGTGCGCCGTTCGACCAGCGCGCCACGCCCCGGTTCAGAACTGCGGCGACTTCATCCGGACCGGCGTGCCGGGGCCATCGACGACCGAGAACTCACCTTCGATCACGCCCGCGACCGTCGCGGGACGCGTGCGAGCCGTGGCCGGCGCGCGCGAGCGAAGCGAGCGAGCGAGCAGCAGCAGTGCGCCGCCGATCGCGAGTGCCGCGGCCGCGAACACGCCGACCGCGACGAGGATCACTGCGACGATGACGCCGACGAGGCCGAGCAGCAGGCGCGCGAGCGGATGGCGCGGCCGGATGCTGCGGAAGCGGGCATGGAACATCGGCGGGATCTCCGTGTGCGAAACTGTGCGGGTTGCGGGGTTCTCGAACCATCCAACATAGGGGTCGCGCCGCGACCCGGCAAGTGCCGAAGGATGGCATGGACGACCACGCGCCGCTGTGCCGGCTCGACGACATCCCCGACGGTGGCGCCATCGGCGTGCACGTGCCGAGCGCGACCGGTGGATTCGACCTCATCGTGCTGCGGCGCGGTGAAGCCGCGTTCGCGTACCACAACGAATGCCCGCACGCGGGCCGCGCGCTCGACTACGCGCCCGGCAAGTTCCTCGTGCGCGACGGGCGCCTGACCTGCGCGGTGCACGGCGCGAGCTTCGCGGTCGACAGTGGTGCCTGCCTCGGCGGGCCCGCACGAAGCGGCCTGGTCGGGCTGCGCGTCGAGGTCGTGGACGGCGCGGTGTGGCTGCGCTGAGCCTCAGCCGCGGCTGAACACGAGGTTCACCGACACCAGCATGATCGCGAGCATCAGCAGCGTCAGCGGCAGGCCGACGCGCAGGAAGTCGCGCTGGCGGTAACCGCCCGCGCCGCTGACGATCATGATGACCGGGTTCGCGCTCGGCAGGATGAACGTGTTCGAGGTCGAGATCGCGACCACCAGCGCATACACCGCGGGATTCCCGCCCGAAGCGAGCGCGACGTTGATCGCCATCGGCACCATCATGACCGCCGCGCCGACGTTGGAGACGACCTGCGCGCACAGCAGCGTGATCACGGCGAGCACCGCCTGCAGGCCCCACTGCGGCCACTCGCCGAGGTAACGCAGCACTTCCTGCGCGATCCACGCCGCGGCGCCGGTCGAATCCATCGCCCAGCCGAGCGGGATCAGGCAGGCGAGCGTGAAGATCGTCTTCCAGTTGATCGCGCCGTACGCCTCGTCCATGTTGAGCACGCCGGTCAGCAGCATGCCGACCGCGCCGATCAGCATCGCGATCGAAAGCCGGATGTCGGTGAACAGCCCGAGGCCGAGCGCGAGCGCGAAGAAGAACACCGCGTGCCAGATCTTGCTCGGCCGCTGCTCCTCCTTCGGGAAGTCGGTGACGACGACGAAGTCGCGCGATTCGGCGGTCTGCGCGAGGTCGCGCCAGACGCTGTGCAGCACCAGCGTGTCGCCCGCGCGCAGCTCGACCTGGCGCACGTCTTCGCGGAACACCTGGTCGCCGCGGTTGACCGCCAGCACCGAGATGCCGTGGGTCTTGCGGATGCGCAGTTCGCCGATCGTCTTCTTGATCCAGCGCGAATTCGGCGGGATCACGGCCTCGGAAATGCCCGCGCGCGTCGGATTGAACAGGTCGCCGAAGTTGCGCAGTCGCGCCTGCACCTGGCACAGCTGGTTGTTCGCGAACGCGTTGACGGCCTCGCGCTTGCCGAGCACGCCGAGCACGCTGCCGACCCAGATCATCTGGTCACCCGGGGGCGCGAGTCGCGCCTCGTTGCCGGTCTTGAGCGCGAGGATCAGCGGCGCGCCGCGCAGTTGCTCGACCTCGGCCACGCTCATGCCGACCAGCGGGCTGTCGGTCGTCACGAGCAATTCGACCACGTCGCCGTCGATGCCGTAGGTTTCGGCGAAGTAGGTTTCGGTGCGGCCCGGCGTTACCTTCTGGCGTTCCTCGTCGCTCGGCAGCAGCCGGCGCGTGAACAGCGCGAAGAACAGCAGTCCACCCAGCAGCAGCGGGATGCCGATCGGCGCGACCGCGAACAGGCTGAACGGCTCGATCGTCTGCGCGCCGGGCGGCAGGTTCCGGTTTGCGCTCGCGATAAGGTCGTTGAGCAGGATCAGTGGCGAGTTCGAGATCATCGTGATGTTGGTGCCGCACAGGATCATGCACGCCATCGGCAGGAGCAGGCGCTTCAGCGGGATGCCGGTGCGCGCGCTGACGCGGCTGGCGACCGGAAGGAACAACGCGGCCAGTGCCTGGCTCTGGATCACCGCGGAAAGGCTGCCGACCATCGCGTTGACGAGCAGCGACACGCGCGCCTCGATGCCGCCGGCGGTGCGCACGATGAAGGAGGCGGCCTTGCCGAGCACGCCCGTGCGGTCGAGGCCGGCGCCCATGATCATGACCGCGATCAGCGAGATCACCGCGTTGCCCGCGAAGCCGTCGAACAACTGGTCCACGGGCAACAGCCGCGTGATGCCGATCACCACGATCACGAGCAACGCGACGAGATCGGCGCGGATCCACTCGAGCACCAGCATCAACACCGTGAACGCGAGCAGCACGAACACGAGCGTCATGTTGGTGGTGAGGGTCAGGCCGGCGTCCATTCGGGGCGTGATGGCTTTTTTTCAGGCCGGCGCGCAGGTGCGCTCAGGTTCGTTCATGGACGAAATCCCATACCCCATGGCCGAGGCGCAGGCCGCGGCGTTCGAAGTGCGTCTCGATGCGCCAGGCCGGGCGCGTCGCCGGGTCGGGGTGGAGCGGATCGACGCGCCATTGCGGGCTGCCGGCGAGCACATCCTGCATGTGCAGGGCATAGTCGGCCCAGTCGGTCGCCAAATGCAAGCGGCCGCCCGGCGCGGTGCGAGCCGCGAGCAGCGCGAGGAACGCGGGCTGCAGCAGCCTGCGCTTGTTGTGGCGCTTCTTGTGCCAGGGATCGGGGAAGTAGATGCGCACCTCGGCCAGCGCGGCAGGCGCGATCTCGCGCTCGAGCACCTCGACCGCATCGTGGTTGTAGACGCGCACGTTCGTGCTGCCGGCGTCGGCTAGCGCATTCATCAGGCGGCCGACGCCGGGGCGGTGCACCTCGATGCCGATGAAATCGCGCGCGGGTTCCGCCTGCGCCGAGTGCAGCAGCTGCTCGCCGTTGCCGAAGCCGATCTCGAGCACGCGCGGTGCGCGGCGCCCGAACAGCGAGTCGAGGTCGCGCGCGTGGCCTTCGAAGTCGACGCCGAAGCGCGCCCAGTGCAGGTCGAAGGCGCGCTGCTGCGCGGGCGTGAAGCGACCTTGCCGCAGCACGAAGCTGCGGATGCGGCGCGCCTGGGCGTCGGATTCATCCATGCGCGCGATCACCGCCGGTCGCCTCAGATCACGCCGTCGATCGGACTCGAAGCCGAGGCATGCCGCTTGCGCGGAATGCGGCCTGCGAGGAACGCATCGCGCCCGGCCTCGACCGCGAGGCGCATCGCGCGCGCCATCCGCACGGGGTCCCTGGCGCCCGCGATCGCGGTGTTCATGAGCACGCCGTCGCAGCCGAGTTCCATCGCGATCGCGGCGTCCGATGCGGTGCCGACGCCCGCGTCGACGAGCACGGGTACCTTTGCGTTCTCGATGATCTCGAGCAGGTTCCAGCGGTTCTGGATGCCGAGGCCGGAGCCGATCGGCGCGGCCAGCGGCATCACCGCGACGCAACCGATCTGCTCGAGCTGGCGCGCGACGATCGGATCGTCGGAGGTGTAGACCATGACCTGGAAACCTTCGCGCACGAGTGTTTCGGCGGCGGCGAGCGTCTGCACGACATCGGGGAACAACGTCTTCGGATCGCCGAGCACCTCGAGCTTGACCAGCGTATGGCCATCGAGCAGTTCGCGCGCGAGCCGGCAGGTGCGAAGCGCGTCCTCGGCGGTATAGCAGCCCGCGGTGTTCGGCAGCAGCGTGTATCGGTCGGGCGGCAGCACGTCCAGCAGGTTCGGTGCATCCGCATCCTGCCCGATGTTCGTGCGCCGGATCGCGACCGTCACGATTTCGGCGCCCGCCGCTTCGGTTGCACGCCGCGTTTCGTCGAGGTCCCTGAACTTGCCGGTGCCGGTGAGCAGGCGCGAGCGATAGGCGCGTCCCGCGATCACGAGCGAATCGTTGGCGGGCTCTGGGTGTTCGGGCAGGTTCATCGACGTGGCCAGGGAAAGAGGGGGGAGTTCGCGCGCAGGCCACGCATCAGCCGCCGCCGATCGCGTGCACGATCTCGATGCGGTCGCCGGCGGACAGCTCGTAGAGCGGGTAGCGGCTGCGCGGCACGATCTCGCGGTTGACCTCGACCGCGACGCGGCGCCCGCCGTAGCCGCTGGCCTCGAGCAATTGCTCGAGCGAGAGCCGGGCCTCGACCTCGCGTTCGCTGCCGTTGAGCTGGATTTTCATGCGCCTAGTGTAGTGCGTGAACGCGCCGCGACCAACGAAAAACGCCGCGCCCTGCGAGGGGCGCGGCGTCGATGGGCGCGCCGCGGCGGCTCAGCGGCGGCGGTCGTCGTCGTCCTTGTCGCTGTTGCGACCCCGACGTTGCGGCTCGCTGCGCTGCGCCGGTGCGCTGCGCTGCTGCGGCTCGCTGCGCGGCTGCGGAGCACTGCGTTGCTGCGGTTCGCTACGCGGCTGCGGTGCGCTTCGCTGCTGCGGTGCGCTGCGCGGCTCCGAGCGCGGTTGCGGCGCC
>JAEYZH010000189.1 GCA_023430685.1 Pseudomonadota bacterium
GGCACCGCGGGCGCGGACAGTTCGGGCAGCGCGCGTTCCAGCGCAGGCGGCAGCGGCCAGTAGCCGAGCGCATCGAGGCTCTCGCGTGCGACCTCGAGGATGCGGTCGCGACCGCGGCGCTGTTCGCGCGTGGCCTCGAGGTAATACTCGATCGCCGCGAGCGCGTCGGCGAGCTTGTCCATCTGTTCGGCGGTCGGCACGCGCTTGTGCGCGATCAGTTCGACTTCGACGAAACGCACCACCGCGGTCATCAGCTCGCCGGCGTCGGCGAGGCCGAGCATGCGCAGCGCGCCCGCGATTTCCTCGAGCAGGCGCGGGATCTGGGTCACGCGCTGGTGGTCCCAGGGCGACTCGATGAACGCGATGACGTCCTGCTTGGCCTGCTGGATGTTGACCGAAGCCTCGCGCATCAGCGCGTCGAGGATCCGGCGCACTTCGGCCTTGGGCAGGCGCACTTCGCCGGCCCGCACTTCGTCCTCGCCTTCGTCGCCGGTTGCGCCGAGGCGCTCGATATGGTCGTCGAGCGATGCTTCGACGTAGAGCAGCGCGCCGGCGACGTCGAGCAGCGCGCCTTCGTCGATCGGGCGGCGACGCTGCGCCATTTCCTCGATCACCCCGCGCTGTTCGCCGACGACGCGGCGCGGCACGCCGAGCCCGAGCATGCCGAGCGTGTCCGCCACGCGGTCGAGCACCTCGACATGCGTGGCCAGTTCGCCCGCATCGGCGCTGCGGCTGCGCAGGAAGATGTCGAGCGCTTCCTTGACGCGCACGAGGTCGTCCTTGATCGCGGCGGACACGGTGCCGAGCAGGTTCTTGTTGCGCCCCGTCATCGAACCTTGCGCGTGCTGCAACTCACTCGCGGTCGGCAGCAGCGTGTCGAGCTTCCAGGTCGCGCGGATTTCGGCGCCGCGCGCGCTCGCGGGCGTCGCGCCACCGGCCACGGTATGCGCGACGTAGTACAGGAGGTTCTTGGTCAGCTCGCGCGGCGGATCGGCCTTGAAGCCGGCTTCGCCGTTCTGCGCGAAGCGGTGGATCTCGCGATCGACGCGGCCGAACAGCAGCTTGACGGCCACGCTCGCCTCGAGGTCGCGCTTCTCCACCGCGTCGACGACGCCCGCGGCCACCCACCACAGGCGGCGCGCTTCGGCGCCGTGCGAGATCGCGCGCAGGCGGTCGAGCACGTCGACGAGACGGCGCAGGTGCTCGGACGCGGCTTCGTCGCGATACCACTTGAGCAATGCGGCCTGGAACGCGAGCCGCAGGCGCAGCGCCTGCGCGCGAAGGTCCGCCGCGGGCAGCGCGGCAGGGCTGCCGGCCGCGCTCGCGGGCAGCGGCAGCTCGAGATCCGGCGCGAACAGTGCCGATTCGCTGAGCAGGTTCTCGCCGCGCACGGCGCGCAGGTCGTTGAGCAGCGGCAGCAGGACGATCGGGATGTCCTTGTGGCCGCTCTGCAGTCGCTCGAGGTAGTCGGGCAACTGCACCATGCCGCGCATCAGCACGGAATAGCCTTCGTCGCGCTGTCGCACGCTGTTGGCGACGAGCCCCTCGGCGAGGCGCTCCATGTTCTCGACCACCATCGCCGCGCCGTACAGCTCGACCATGCGCAGCGTGCCCTGCACCTGGTGCAGGTGCTCGACGCACGCGCGCATCGGCGCGAGGTCGTCGGGCTGTTCGACATAGACCTCGAGCGACTCGCGCGCCTGCGCGAGCGTCGCATCGAGCGCCTGCTTGACCCAGCTGAGGGCGGTGAAATCGCCGTCGTCGTGAAGTTTCATGCGGTCAGCCTCGGCCGCGGCGGCCGGCGTGGCCCGAGACACGGGCGCAGGGCGCCGTGGCGGCGGGCGGATTCAGGGTTGGCGTGCACCGCGTCATGCGCCTCGGCTCATCCTGGCAACTTGAAGTCGGCGACCGAGCGACGCAGGTCCGACGCCAGCTGCGCGAGGTTTCCGATCGATTCGGCCGTCTGGCTCGCGCCCACCGAGGTCTGCGAGGTGATCTCCTGGATCACGTTCATCGTCGCCGAAATGTTGGTCGCGGCCGCCGACTGCTGGCGGGCCGAGGTCGAAATGCCCTGGATGAGTTCGGCGAGGTTGTTCGACACCGTCTCGATCTCGCCCAGCGCATGGCCCGCGTCCTCGGCGAGGCGCGCGCCGGAGACCACTTCGGAGGTTGTCTGCTCCATCGAGCTGACCGCCTCGTTGGTGTCGGACTGAATCGTCTGGACCAGCGTCTCGATTCGCTTGGTCGCGCCGGCCGAACGTTCGGCCAGTCGCTGCACTTCGTCCGCGACCACCGCGAAGCCGCGGCCCGCCTCGCCGGCCGAGGCCGCCTGGATCGCCGCGTTGAGCGCGAGGATGTTGGTCTGCTCGGCGATGTCGTTGATCAGTTCGACGATCGAGCCGATCTCCTGCGAGGACTCGCCGAGGCGCTTGATGCGCTTGGACGTCTCCTGGATCTGGTCGCGGATGTTGTCCATGCCCTGGATCGTCTGGCGCACGACCTGCGCGCCATTCGCGGCGATCTGCACCGAGCGCTGCGCCACGTCGGCGCTCTCGGCCGAGTTCTTCGACACGTTGTCGATCGAGGTCGCCATCTCGTTGATCGCGACCGAGGCCGAGCTGATCTGGCGCGCCTGGTGCTGCGCGGCGTCGGCCAGGTGCATCGCGGTCGCCTGCGTTTCCTGCGCGGCCGCCGAGACCTGCACCGCGGTTTCGTTGATCGTCGTCACGAGGCTTCGCAGCGCTTCCACCGCGAAGTTGACCGAGTCCGCGATCGCGCCGGTGATGTCCTCGGTGACGGTCGCCTTGACCGTGAGGTCGCCTTCCGCGAGCGAACCCATCTCGTCGAGCAAGCGCAGGATCGCGTCCTGGTTGCGCTGGTTGAGCTCGTTGGTCTGGGTCAGGCGGCGGCGCTGCTCGCGGATCAGGTTGACGCCGACGAACAGCAGCAGCAGCAATGCGATCGCGGCAGCCGCGGCGCCCCAGATCGGCATGCGCATCAGGTTCTTGCGCGGCAACTCGTCGATGCGCTGCGCAACGTTGACCGCGCGCAGCAACACGCTCTGGCTGTCGGTGAAGGTCGCGTCGGCGGCGTCCTTGACCTCCTGCAGCGTGGTCGCCGAATCGAGGATCTGGCGCACCGGCGCGTTGACCGAGGACCATTGTGTCGAGACGTCCTCGACGATCTGCTTGGCCGCGGCATTGTCGAGCGGGCGGATGTTGAGTTCCGATGCGCCCTCGAGCAGGCCGGTGACGACGGTCTGGTAGAGGCGTGCGTCGCGCTCGAGTCCGGCGGCCGATGCCTGCGTGTCGGTGCCACCCGCGAGGATGCGCGACACGCGGCTTCCCATTCGGTCGACCAGCTGCATCTGGCGCGAGGCGATGTACACCTGCGAGGCGCTCGCATTGCGGTCGGTCAGGATGTTGACGACCTCGCTCATGCGCGAGTTCAACGCCGAGAGCTTGTCGCCGAATTCCTTCGCGTTGGTGTTCGCGTTGAGAACGGTGTCCTTGCTGTCGAGGATCTTGCGCGCGCCCGCCTGCAGCTGCGCCCATGCCTTGGTCAGCGCATCGAGTTCGGGCGCCACGGTCGCGACGCCGCGATAGGACGGCATGCCGCTCTTGTCGCCCTCGTTGAGGCTGCGCACGTAGGTATCGATGTTGCCGCGCGTGCTCTCGAGTTCCTGGAACGCGAGTTCGTTGCCGCCCGCGGCTTCCGAGGCGTACTTCGCGAGCTGCTGCGAAAGCACCTGGATCCTCGTCGTGTAGCCGACCGCCTGCCGGTCCTGCTCGTTCTTGAGGTACAGGAACACGAAATCGACGATCGCGAACACGAAGAGCAGTCCGAGCAGGACGAACAACACCGTGTTCGTGCTGCCGCTGCGTTCCTGTCCAAGTGAACCTGCCGTAGTACTCACGCTTCACCCCCTAATGCACTGAACCACGGGCACCCGTGCGGGCACCTGTGCCACCCCTTCATGCCGCGGCCTGCTGGAACTGCGGGCTTCGCGCGAGTGCGGCCATGCTGAAAAGGCCCCACATCACTTCGCCCGACTGTACGTTCTCGCCGACGAAACGGCCGTAGTTGCCGTCGGCCTCGCCGACCGCCGCGGCGAGTTGTTCTTCCGAGAAATTGCGTTGTCCAAGTACCTCGTCGACCAGCAGGCCGACGCTGCCGCCGTGCTGGCGCACCACCAGCACGCGCGTCGAATCGGTGATCTGGCTGCGGCCGCCACCGACGAAGTCGCGAAGGTCGATCGCGGGCACGAGGTTGCCGCGCACGTTGGCCACGCCGAGCAGCCAGCTGCGCGCGCCCGGCACCACGGTCAGCGAAGGCAGGGTCAGGATTTCATTGACTTCGGCGATGCTGCTGACGAAGTGCCGGTCGCCGATGCGGAAACCGATGCCGCGCCAGAGCCCGGGCGCATCGATCTGCTCGGCCGCGCCCGCGACGTGCGCGAGGCTGCGCTGCTCGTAGCCCGCGAGCACTTCGAACGGCGTGATCGAATAGTCGTGCGTGGCCACGTCAGCGCCCCGCGCCCGCACGCTGGCGCCGCGCACCGGGCGCGGCCGCGACGAAGCTGTCTGCGTTGGATGTCCTGGCCATCGTCACTTCCCCCTGCTGCCCCGTTCGCGCCCGCCGCGGCTCACGTCCCGTCCACGTGCCGCCTGATCGCCCCGAGCAGCTCGTCGCGCGTGAACGGCTTGGTCAGGTACTGCTCGGAGCCCACGATCCGGCCGCGCGCCTTGTCGAACAGGCCGTCCTTCGAGGACAGCATGATCACGGGCGTGTGCTTGAACATCTGGTTGTTCTTGATCAGCGCGCAGGTCTGGTACCCGTCCAGGCGCGGCATCATGATGTCGACGAAGATGATCTGCGGCTGCTGGTCGGAGATCTTCGCGAGCGCCTCGAACCCGTCGGTCGCGGTGACGACGTCGCAACCCTCCTTGCGCAACAGGGTCTCTGCGGTGCGCCGGATGGTCTTCGAATCATCGATGACCATGACCTTCACGCCATTGAGGCCGCCTTCTTTCGTTTGGTCCACCAAAATCCCCCTGCCGCCCGGGCGAGGCCGCATGCTGCCCAGGCCGCCTCAAAGAATGACGGCCACACATGCAAGTGCCGTGCCGCGAAAGGCCCTTTCGGACCGCGCGTGGCCGGCAAATCCACGGGACCGACTCGCCTTATCCGACATAGCTAGCGAAGCTGTCAAGTTGTGATCGTAAGTCCGCGGCACTACGGAAGATAATCTTCACAAAGCGCGGTCGCGACCGGGGCCGAGTGTAAACTACGCGGGCTGCCGCGGCTGCGACGCGGATCGCGCTTGCAACCCGCGCAGGCCGGCCGGCCAGCGGCTCAATCTGACAGCCAGCGCGGCGGCCGCGGCGTGTTTCGCAATGTTCGTGCCGCCGCGCCGCTATGCTCCGCCCCAGCGTTTTCCGGAACCGCGCATGCCCCGAACCCTCGCCGTCCTGATGGATCCGATCGCCGCGATCCAGCCCAAGAAGGACACCACGCTCGCGATGCTGCTCGAAGCCCAGCGCCGCGGATACCTGCTGCACTACATGCGCCAGGGCGACCTCGCGATACGCGATGGCGTCGCCTGGTCGCGCCTCGCGCCGCTTGCGGTGCGCGACGACCCGCGCGACTGGTTCACGCTCGGCGAGCCGGCGTGGCGCGAACTCGGCGGCATCGACGTGGTGCTCGCGCGCAAGGACCCGCCGGTGGATGCGCAGTTCGTCTACGACACGATGGTGCTCGAACTCGCGCAACGCGCGGGCGCGCTCGTCGTGAACGATCCGCGCGGCCTGCGCGATGCCAACGAGAAGCTGTTCTCGCTGCATTTCCCGCAGTGCTGCCCGCCGACCGTGATCGCGCGCGACGCGCGCGATCTCAAGCGCTTCGTCGCCGAACAGGGCGAGGTGGTGCTGAAGCCGCTCGATGGCATGGGCGGGCGCAGCATCTTTCGCTCGCGCCACGGCGACAGCAACCTCAACGTGATCCTCGAGACGCTGACCGGCAATGGCCAGGCGTTCGCGATCGCGCAGAAGTTCATTCCCGAGATCAGCGCGGGCGACAAGCGCATCCTGCTCGTCGACGGCGAACCGGTGCCCTACGCGCTCGCGCGCATCCCGCAGGGCGACGATTTCCGCGGCAACCTCGCCGCAGGCGGCAAGGGCGTGGGCGTGCCGCTGTCGGAACGCGATCGCTGGATCGCGGCCGAAGTCGGGCCGGAACTCGTCCGTCGCGGCATGCGTTTCGTCGGCCTCGACGTGATCGGCGATTGGCTCACCGAAATCAACGTCACCTCGCCGACCTGCGTGCGCGAACTCGACGCGCAGTTCGGCCTCAACATCGCCGGGCAGCTGTTCGATCGCATCGAAGCGACGGAGGCGGCATGACCGCAGACAGCGGCGCCGTCGGCGCCGACCGGCTCGGCGTCACGCTGCTGTTCTCGCTGGTCGCTCACGCGGTGCTCGCGCTCGGCATCACGTTCCACTACGAGAAAGCGCCGCCGCGCCTGCCCTCGCTCGACGTGATCCTCGTGCAGTCGGCCAACAGCGAAACGCCCGAGAAGGCCGACTTCATCGCGCAGGCGAGCAATGCGGGCGGAGGCGAATCGGACAAGGCGCATCGTCCGGCGCAGCCGATCTCGAGCGCGTTGCCCAAGCCGTTGCCGGGCGTCGCGCCGGTGCCGCTCGAGGACGGCGCGCCACGGCCGACGCCGCCGAGTCCGGTCGAGCGCCTGACGCAGCGCAAGTCCGATTTCAGCGTCACTACCGACCGCGAGGCGCAGGAAGCGCCGGAACTGCCGCTGGCCGAGCGCGAAGCCGAGCAGCGCCGGCTCGAGATGGCGCGCCTCGCACAGGAGATCCAGCGCGAGTCCGAGCAGTACGCGAAGCGCCCGAAGAAGAAGTACATCTCGGCGAACACGAAGGAATACGAATTCGCGGCCTACATGCGCGCCTGGGTCGCGCGCATCGAACGCATCGGCAACCTCAACTACCCCGACGAGGCGCGCCGGCGCCAGCTGCACGGCCAGCTCGTGCTCACGGTCGGTCTCGACCGGCAGGGCCGGGTCAAGAGCATCGACGTGATCCAGTCGAGCGGCCACAAGGTTCTCGACGACGCCGCCGAACGCATCGTGCGGCTGGCCGAGCCGTTCCCGGCACTGCCGGAGACGAAAGAGAAGGTCGACGAACTGTACATCTCGCGCACGTGGCAGTTCCTGCCGGGGGACATCCTGCGCAATCGGTGAGGGCTGAGGAGCGAGGGCCGAGGGGCGAGGGGCGAGTGCGACGTGACTTGCAGCTGGCACAGGCGTCGGTACACCGCAGTCAGGGACGGGCCATCCAAAGACACTCCGGCATGCCTCTCGCCTCTCGCCTCTCGCCTCTCGCCTCTCGCCTCTCGCCCCTCGCCCCTCGCCCCCTCGCCCCCTCGCCCCTCGCCCCTCCAAACGCATTCCCCTCGCGTAAAGCCACCGCGCG
>JAEYZH010000041.1 GCA_023430685.1 Pseudomonadota bacterium
GTGTGGCCGAGGTGCAGGTCCGGCGCGGTCGGGTCGAATCCGGCCTTGACGCGCAGCGGCCGTCCGAGCCGCAGGCGCGCCTCCAGTTCCTCCGGCTTGAGGATCTCTTCGGCGCCACGGCCGATCAGATCGAGTGCGTTCTGGATGTCGTTCATCGGGTTCCGCGCAGGTGGCCGGGCGGCGAAAGGCCGCCGTGGAGGTCCGTCTCGGACTTCCCGGTTAATAATTCGTTAGACAGGAACTGCTCGCAAGCCCTTGTCGCCATTGGCATTGACGTCGGCCGCGCGCGACGCTTATGGTACCGCGCAGCTTACCGGACCGCACCCGTGACCGACACCAAGAACGTCCGCCAGAAGATCCGTCGTCTCGCGATCCGGCGCCACACGCAACGCAGGCATTTCCATTTCTATTCGCGCTGGTCGAGCTGGACGTTCCTGCAGAACGTCTCCTCCTCGCCGATCAGCTGGCGCGCCGAACACTGGATCCTCGGCGGCGTCGCATTATTGCTGACCGCGCTGGTCGGTGTCGTGCTGCCGACGTTCGCCAACGCCACGCGCCACGAGCCCGAGCTGACGCCGTATACGAGGCTCGCGCTCGACCTTCCGCAACCGCCACCGGGGACGGAAGCGGACCCGACGATCGGCGCGTACGGGGTCGATGGCGAACCCGACTGGCGGCTCGTGCGCGTGCGCGCGGGCCAGTCGCTGTCGGACATCTTCCGCGAGCAGGGCCTGGACCCAACCGACCTCCAGCGCGTGCTCGACTCGCAGCAGGACGCGACCGCGCTGCGCAGCATCCGCCCCGGGCAGGAATTCGGTTTCGCGTTCGACCCGCTCGGCGCGCTCGCGGCGATGCGCTTCGACCGCGGCGATGCCGCGCGCGTCGTGCTGCGCATCGAGAATGGCAAGGTCGTCGAGGACATCGAGGACCGCGCGATCGAGCGCCGCACCCATGTCGCGCACGGCGTCGTCACGCACTCGCTGTTCTATGCGGGCGAGCAGGCCGGCCTCAGCGACGCGATGGTGCTCAAGCTCGCGAACGCGTTCGGCTACGACATCGATTTCGCGCAGGACCTGCGCGAGGGCGACAGCTTCAGCGTCGTCTACGACGACCTCTACCGCGAAGGCGAGCGCCTGCGACCGGGCGAGATCATCGCGGCGACGTTCGTCAACCAGGGCAAGCGCTACACGGCGATCCGCTACACCAACGCCGATGGCGAGACGATGTACTACAACGAGGAAGGCCGCCCGCTGCGCAAGTCGTTCCTGCGCACGCCGGTGGAATTCACGCGCATCTCCTCGGTGTTCTCGACCGGGCGCAAGCACCCGATCCTCGGCTACATGCGCGCGCATCGCGGCGTCGATTACGCCGCGCCGACCGGCACGCCGATCCGCTCCGCCGGCGACGGCAAGGTCGTGTTCCGCGGCTGGAAGTCCGGTTACGGCAACTTCGTGATGATCCAGCACAACAAGGAAATCAGCACCGCGTACGGCCATCTTTCGCGCTTCGCCAACGTCAAGAACGGCGAGCGCGTCCGGCAGGGCCAGACGATCGGTTACGTCGGCATGACCGGCCTCGCGACCGGCCCGCACCTGCACTACGAATTCCGCGTCAACGGCGGCCACCGCAACCCGCTGACCGTGACGCTGCCGCCCGCACAGCCGCTGCCGAAGACCGAACTCGCGCGCTTCCGGCAGGCGACCGCGCCGATGCTCGCGCGGCTCGACAACCTCGATCGCATCGAGCTCGCGCGCGCCGACCGCTGACGGCGCGCCGCCGGTGATCCACCTCGGCCTCATCTCCGGCACCAGCGCCGACGGCATCGATGCCGCGCTCGTGCGCTTCGAGCCGCGGCTCGAATCCGTACATGCGCGCACGTTCGCATGGGATCCCGCGCTGCGGGCACGCCTGGTCGCGCTCGGACAGGCGCAGGGCGAGGTCTCGCTCGACGAACTCGGTCGCCTCGACGTCGAAGTCGCGAACGCATTCGCCGATGCCGCGCTGCGCCTGATCGAGGAAGCCGGATTGCGTCGCGCCGACGTCGCCGCGATCGGCTCGCACGGCCAGACCGTGCGGCACCGGCCCGGTGGAGACCTCCCGTTCACCTGGCAGCTCGGCGACGGCAGCGTGATCGCCGAGCGCTGCGGCATCGCGACGGTGGCCGATTTCCGGCGCCGCGACGTCGCCGCGGGCGGCCAGGGCGCGCCGCTGATGCCTGCATTCCATGCCGCCGCGCTGCGTTCGCTCGACGAGGACCGCGCGGTGCTCAACCTCGGCGGCATCGCGAACCTGACCCTGCTGCCGCGCGAGGGCGAAGTGCGCGGCTTCGACACGGGTCCCGCCAACGCGCTGCTCGATGCGTGGTACCAGCGCCAGACCGGAGGCGCCTGCGACGCGGGCGGCGCGTACGCGGCGAGCGGAAAGGTCGATCAGGGCCTGCTCGATCGCCTGCTCGGCGATCCCTGGTTCGCGCTGCCGCCGCCGAAGAGTACCGGTCGCGAGCAGTTCCACCTCGCATGGGTCCAGTCGCGTCTCGAAGGCGCCGGCTACCGCCCGCAGGACCTGCAAGCGACCCTGCTCGAGCTCAGTGCAGCGACGATCGCGAACGCATTGCGCGCCACGCAACCGGCGACGCGCCGGCTGCTCGCCTGCGGTGGCGGCGTGCACAACCCTCTGCTGCTCGAGCGCATTCGCGCCCGGCTGCCCGGCACGCAGGTCGAATCCACCGCCGACCACGGACTCGATCCGGACTTCGTCGAGGCGATCGGATTCGCATGGCTCGCGCGCGAAACGCTCGCGGGGCGCCCGGGCAACCTGCCGTCCGTCAGCGGTGCACGCGGTCCGCGCGTGCTCGGCGTGGTCCACCCGGCCTGAGCGTCGCGCTCAATCCGGCGAGGTCACAGCCGGCTTGCGCAGGCGCGTCGCGAGCACGATGCAGAGCAGGACCGCCGGTATGCCGATCAACGCGGTGCCGACGAAGAACAGCGAATACGCCTCGAGCAGGGTGCGCCCGTTCTCGAGCGTTTCCACCGCGACCCCCGAGAGCCCCTTGAACACCTTCCCGGGCAGCGCATAGAACGAGCTCAGCAGCGCGTACTGGGTCGCGGTGTAGCCGAAGCTGGTCAGGCTCGACATGTAGCCGACCAGCGCGACGCCGGCGAAGCCGTTGCAGAAGTTGTCGATGACCATCGCCGCGGTGAACGCGCCCGGATCGGCGCCGTGCAGCGCGAGCCACGCGAATGCGAGATTCGAACCGGGCCCGAGCACGGCGCCCGCGAGCAGGGTCGGCACGAACCCGAACCGCACCGCGCAGACGCCGGCGGCGGCGACCCCGACGATCGTCGCGACCAATCCGAACGAACCGCGCACGGCGCCGACGACGTCCTTGGCGATGCCGAGGTCGGCATAGAACGGATTGGCCATCGGCCCGAGCACGAAGTCCGGCAGGCGGTAGAGGCTGATCGCGAGCAGCATCAACAGCGCCCAGCGCCCGTGCTCGCGGAAGAACGCGACGAACGGCCCGACCAGTGCATCGAACACGCCGCGTGCACCGTGCGGCGGATTCGCGGTCGCGGCCTGGTGGCCCGAGGCCGCGGCGGGCTCGCGCGCGGCGAGTGTCGCGGCGACGCCGATGCCCATCAGCAAGGCCATCGCGAGGTAGGACAGCGACCAGCCCGCGTGCGCGGCGAGGATCAGGATCAGCGCGTCGGTGACCAGCAGCGCGGCGCGATAGCCGAGCGTGGACGTCGAGGTCAGCAAGCCCTGCTGTTCGTCGCTGTCGGCACTTTCGATGCGCCACGCATCGATGACGATGTCCTGGGTCGCCGACGCGAACGCGACCACCAGCGCGAGTGCGCCGAATACCAGCAACCGGTCGATCGCGAAGCCCGCGAGCATGAACACGTCCTCGCGCGGACGCACCAGCGCCATGCCGACCAGCGCGAGCGCGACCACGATCTGGGCGAGCAGCATCCAGCCGCGCCGCCGGCCGAGCCAGCGGCCGAACAGCGGCGCATCGACCTTGTCGACCAGGGGCGCCCACAGGAACTTCAGCGAATAGGCGAGCCCGACCCACGACAGGAAGCCGATCGTTGACAGCTCGATCGCGTTCTCGCGCATCCAGAACCCGAGCGTGTTGCCGACGAGGTAGATCGGCAAGCCCGAACTGAACCCGAGCAGCAGCATCACGAGCACCGTGCGGTGGCGCAGGCTGCGCAGCACGCGCCGCCAGCCGCCGGGTTCGTTCGATGCTGCGGCGCTCACGTGTAGTCGACGACGAACGGCGCGTGGTCGGAGAATCGCGGCGTCGGGTGGATCGAGCAGGCCGCCAGCTTCGGTCGCAGCGAGGGCGTGACGAACTGGTAGTCGATCCGCCAACCGACGTTGTTCGCGCGCGCCGCGCCGCGGTTGCTCCACCAGGTGTAATCCTCGCCTTCGGGGTTGAGAGCGCGGTAGGCGTCGACCCAGCCCGAGTCATCGGCGCACACCGAATTGAGCCAGTCGCGTTCCGCGGGAAGGCAGCCCGAGTTCTTCTGGTTCGAGATCCAGTTGCGGATGTCGAGCCGGCTGCGCACGATGTTCCAGTCGCCGCACAGCACGTAGTCGCGCCCGCTCGCGAGCCATCCGTCGAGCACCGGACGGAACCACTCCATCACCTTGAACTTGAAGCCCTGGCGCTCCTCGCCCGACGAGCCCGACGGCACGTACAGCGATACCACGCTGAGGTTCCCGTAGCGCGCCTCGATGTAGCGTCCCTCGTCGTCGAACGGCGCCCACCCGAGCGCGGTGCGCACCTCGTCGGGCTCGCGGCGCGACAGGATCGCGACCCCGCTGTAGCCCTTCTTCGTGCTCGCGTCGCGGTAGAAGCAGTGGTGGCCGTCCGGCCGGAACATCGGATCGACGAGCTGGTCCTCCTGTGACTTGGTCTCCTGCACGCAGACGACGTCGGCATGCTGCGCGCGCAGCCAGTCGAAGAAGCCCTTGTTGGCGGCGGAACGGATGCCGTTGGCATTGAAGCTGATGATGCGCATGCGGGCTGAGGGCTGAGGGCTGAGGGCTGGGGGCCTAGCGTGCCGGGAGCCGCCATGGCTGGCAACCGCGGCAGCGCGCAAGGCCCATGTCGCCGCGGGCGCGGGTAAGCTTGCAGCCCTCAGCCCTCAACCCTCAGCCCTCATGTTGCCGAGCCAACGCGCCTTCCTCGACCTCGCCATCGCGCGCGAGGTACTCCGCTTCGGCGAGTTCACGTTGAAGTCGGGGCGCACGAGTCCCTACTTCTTCAACGCCGGCCTGTTCGACAGCGGTGCGGCGCTGGCGACGCTCGGGAGCGCCTACGCCGACGCCGCTCTGCGCTCGGGCCTCGAGTTCGACATGTTGTTCGGGCCCGCCTACAAGGGCATCGTGCTCGCGGCGGTGACCGCGGTCGCACTGTGCGACCGGCACGGCCGCGACCTGCCGTTCGCGTACAACCGCAAGGAAGCCAAGGGCCATGGCGAGGGCGGCCAGCTCGTGGGCGCCCCGCTGCGCGGCCGCGTGCTGGTCGTCGACGACGTGATCACCGCGGGAACCGCGGTGCGCGAATCGCTCGCGCTGATCCGCGCAGCCGGGGCGGAAGCCGCCGGCGTGCTGGTCGCGCTCGATCGCGAAGAGCGCGGCGAGGGGCCGCGGTCGGCGACGCAGGAACTCGCCGACGAACAGGGCGTGCGCACGGTCGCGATCGCGCGGCTCGCCGACCTGCTCGCCTATGCCCAGGACCGCCCGGAACTCGCCATGCACGCCGCACGGCTGGCCGACTACCGCGCGCGCTACGGGGCATGAAGCAGGACACGGTGCACACGGGCGAGGCTCGCCTATACTGCCCCACGGAGGAACCCCGATGCCCCGTCCGCCGACCGCCCTGATCGCCCTGCTGCTCTGCTTCGTCGCGACCGACGCGATCGCGCAGAAGTCCGACCGCAACCGCTTCAAGTGGCGCGATCCGGACGGCAACCTGCATTACAGCGACGCACTGCCGCCCGAAGCCGCACGCTATGGCTACGAGATCGTCAGTCCGCAGGGCATCGTGCTCAAGCGCGTCGCGCGCGAGAAGACCGCGGCCGAGCTCGCGGCGGCCAAGGCGGTGGCAGCGCGCGAGAAAGCGGAGCTCGACGCGGCCGAGGCCCGCTCGCGCAGCGATGCGCAGCTGGTCTCGAACTTCCCGGAAGAGGAAGACCTGCAGCGCGCACACCGGCAGCGGCTCGAAATGCTCGACCAGCAGGTCACCGCTGCGCGCATCAGCCTGCGCAACCAGGAACAGGGACTGGCCGAACTGCTCGGCAACGCGGCCGACAGCGAGCGCGCGGGCAAGGCGCTGTCGACGCGCGAATCAGGCCGGATCGCGGCGATGCGCAAGCAGGTCGATGCGCAGCGCGCTCAGCTCGATCGGCGCACGGCCGAACGTCTCGAAGCCGAATCGCGCTTCGGCGCCGAACTCGCGCGCTACCGCGAGCTCAAGGCACGCCTGGACGCGCCCGCCCCGCAGGGCTGAGCGCGCGGCGCCGGTTCAGAATGGCAGCGGCAGCGAGGAGTCGAGCGCGAGCAGCTGGCGGCGGAACTCGTCCTGGATCCGCGCGAGCGCGGCCGCGCTGTCGGCATCGAAGCGCAGCACCAGCACCGGCGTCGTGTTGGACGCGCGCACCAACCCCCAGCCGTCGGACCAGTCGGCGCGCACGCCGTCGATCAACGTCAGCCGCGCACCCTCGAATTTCGCGCGGGCACGGAACTGCTCGATGAAACGGTAGTGTTCGCCCTCGCGCATCGGGATCTTGAGCTCGGGCGTCGAGACGCCCTTGGGAAGCGTCGCGAACACTTCCTCCGGGGTGCGCTCCTCGATGTCGCCCGCGAGGATCTCCATCAGCCTTGCAGCCGCGTAGATGCCGTCGTCGAAGCCGTACCAGCGCTCGCCGAAGAAGAAGTGGCCGCTCATCTCGCCCGCGAGCGCGGCGTCGGTCTCGCGCATCTTCGCCTTGATCAGCGAATGCCCGGTGCGCCACATCAGCGGGCTGCCGCCATGCTGCAACACGAGCGGTTGCAGGTGGCCCGTGCACTTGACGTCGTAGATGATCGTCGCTCCGGGGTTGCGCGTCAGGATGTCCATCGCGAAGAGCATCAGCAGGCGATCGGGGAAGATCACTTCGCCCGACGGCGTGACGACGCCGAGGCGGTCGCCGTCGCCGTCGAACGCGAGCCCGAGGTCTGCGCCGACCTGCTTCACCGACAGGATCAGGTCCTGCAGGTTGGCGAGGTCGGACGGATCGGGATGGTGGTTCGGGAACGTGCCGTCGACGTCGCAATAGAGCGGGATCACCTCGCAGCCGATGCCTTCGAGCACGGCCGGCGCGATCGCGCCCGGGATGCCGTTGCCGCAGTCGACCACGACCTTGAGCTTGCGCTCGATCTGGATGTCGTCGGTGATGCGACGGATGTAGTCCTGGTTCACGTCGATCGACTGCAGCCCGCCCATGCCGTCGACGAACCGCTCGGCCTCGATGCGCCGATGGAGGTCCAGGATCGCGTCCTCGGACAGCGTCTCTCCACCGAGCACGATCTTGAAGCCGTTGTAATCGGGCGGATTGTGGCTGCCGGTCACCGAGATGCCCGAGCCCGTGCGCAAGTGGTAACCCGCGTAGTAGGTGACCGGCGTCGGCGCCGCGCCGATGTCGATGACGTCGATGCCGGTCGAGCGCAGGCCTGCGATCAACGCGGCGACGAGGTCGGGCCCGGACAGTCGCCCGTCGCGGCCGACCACGATCTCCGTCAGCCCGCGGTCGCGCGCCTCGCTGCCGATCGCACGGCCGATCAGGCGCGCGACGCCTTGCGTCAGCGTCTCGCCGACCACGCCGCGGATGTCGTACGCGCGGAAGATCGATGCGTCGACGTCGACGACTTCGTCGACAGCGGGTTTGGCGGCCGGCCGCGCCGCGGCCTGCGCGGCGGCCGGGACGGCGGCCGGCGTGGCCTGCTGCTTGAGCGCCTGTGACAAGGTGATCTCCGGTTCGATGGATTTGGGGGTTCGCTGCAGCCGTTCGATCGCGCCCTGCATGCCGACCTTGCGCAGCCAGAGCGCGAACGCGCTGCCGAGCAGGCACGCGAGGGACAGCAGCACGATCAGCCAGAGGCTGCGCGGAACGACGATGAAGTAGTCGGGCTCGCCCTTGCCGAGGCGCAGGTTGGTGCCCGGGATCGGTTCGCCGAGGTCGGCGATCGTGGTGCCGCTCGACGCGCCGACGCCGGCGATCAGCACGTCGCCCCTGCCCTCGCCTTGCCTGAGTTCGAGCCGCGCGCCGGTCAGGTCGATCGCGAGGAAGGTTTCGAGCACGGGCGCGATCGGCAGTTCGACCATCGCGAACGCGACCACGCGTCCATCGACCGTGGCCGGCAGCGCGAACAGCAGGCGCCTCTGCCTGTCGCTGCCGATGCGCGTCTCGATCAGCGGCCGTTCCGGATGGACCTTCGCCTTCATCAACGCTGCGGCTTTCGCGTAACCGAGCGCGCCGAGGTCGCCCGCGAGCACTTCATCGAGGTCGGGGCTGAAGAACTCCGCGTCGAGGATCTCGGGCATCGCCCCGCGCAACGCCTGCGCGGCGGCGACCCGGCCCGCCTCGCCGGTGCGCAGAGCGTCCTGCACCGCAGGGTCGAGCAGCGCCTGCTGCACGCGCTGTTCGGTCACGCGGATGCGCGTGCCGATCGCGGCGATCGCCTCGAGGCGCGCCTGATCGGCGCTGCGCACGCCGTGCTGCGCGGTCCAGAGCAGGCTCGCCTGCCACGCGAGGAACACGCCGGCCGCGAACAGCAAGGTCGCGAGTCCGAGCGGGGCGAGCACACGCAAGCGCGGACCCGCCTGTTTCATCGCGCCGGCGAGCCATGGCGGCATGCGCTTCGCGGGTCGCTTCTTGCCGTCCTCGCCCATTCCTGCCTCGCTGATCGAAAGATGGAGCTGCGCGCCGCATTCCGCGCGCGGCGTCAGTGCCGCCCCGAGCTGCCGAAGCCCCCGCTGCCGCGCGGGCTCGGCGTGAACTCCGCGACGACCTCGAACGCCGGCCGAACGACCGGCACGATGAGCAGCTGCGCGATGCGCTCCCCGGGCTCGATGGTAAAGGGCGCATCGGAGCGGTTCCAGCACGAGATCAGCAAGGGCCCCTGGTAATCGGCATCGATGAGCCCGACGAGGTTGCCGAGCACGATGCCGTGCCGATGGCCGAGCCCCGAGCGCGGCAGCACCAGCGCGCACAGCCCCGGATCCTCGATGTGGATCGCGATGCCGCTCGGGATCAGCTCGCTCGCACCCGGCGCAAGGCTCAGCGGCGCGTCGATCATCGCGCGCAAGTCGATCCCGGCGCTCGCCGCGGTCGCGGGCGCCGGCAACGGGAACTCGCTGCCGAGGCGCGGATCGAGCAACCTGATCCGGATCGGGCGTGGCCCGGCATCCACGTCGACGGCACTCATGCGAGCGTTCCCCGCGCGAGCACCCGCAACGCGGCGATGCGCGCCACCAGCCGGCGCGCGAGCACGCGCTTGCGCGCGCGCGACAAGGCTTCGTGCCCGCCGTGCCAGAGCAGCAGCAGTTCGTTGTCCTCGCGTTCGAAGCCGCGACCTTCGCCGACCCCGTTCGCCGCGACGAGGTCGAGGTCCTTGCGCTCGAGCTTGTCGCGCGCATGCCGCTCGAGGTCAGCGGTTTCGGCCGCGAACCCGACCAC
This sequence comes from Pseudomonadota bacterium, assembly GCA_023430685.1. Classification (GTDB taxonomy): domain Bacteria; phylum Pseudomonadota; class Gammaproteobacteria; order Xanthomonadales; family Rhodanobacteraceae; genus Dokdonella_A. The sequence goes on from JAEYZH010000041.1 coordinate 9,732, forward strand.
GAACGGGCGCGGCCGCAGCGCGGCGACCTCGGCGAGGATGTCGGGATTCTGCACCAGCGACAGCTCGAGGGTCGCGTCGGGTCCGCTCTTCTTGAGCTTGCCTTGCGCGGTCTCGCGCGCGCGGAAGTCGCCGACCGCGGCGGCGCCGACGTAGACATCGCTGCGCGCGGCTTCGCCCAGCACCGCGGCGTGCATCTCGCGCGCGCTGCGCACGTCGACGCGCCGCACCCGTGCAGGCGTCTCGAGCGCGACCGGGCCCGCGACGAGCACGACGTCGGCGCCCGCCTGCGCGGCCGCCTCGGCCACCGCGAATCCCATCCGGCCGGAGCTGCGGTTGCCGATGTAGCGAACCGGATCGATGTCCTCGAAGGTGGGCCCGGCGCTGACCAGCACGCGCACGCCAGCAAGTTCGCGCGGCACGCGCTGCGCGGCGAGCCCGGCGACGAGTTCACCGGGCTCGAGCAGCCGTCCGGCGCCGAATTCGCCGCACGCCTGTCCACCCGAAGCCGGGCCGAGCAAGCGGATGCCGCGCGCGCGCAGCGTGGCGACATTGGCCTGGGTCGCGGGGTTCGCCCACATCTGCTGGTTCATCGCAGGTGCGACGGACACCGGGGCCGACGTCGCGAGGCAGAGCGTGGTGAGCAGGTCGTCGGCGATGCCGTGCGCGATGCGCGCGAGGACATCGGCCGAAGCGGGCGCGACCAGTACCTCGTCGGCCCAGCGCGCGAGTTCGATATGGCCCATCGCCGCTTCGGCCGATTCGTCCCAGAGACTGGAGCGCACCGGATGGCCCGACAGCGCCTGGAACGTCAGCGGCGTCACGAAACGCGCTGCGTTCTCGGTGAGCACCACGCGCACTTCGGCGCCCGCGTCACCGAGCCGACGCACGAGCTCGGCCGCCTTGTAGGCCGCGATGCCGCCGGAAACGCCGAGCAGCACGCGCGTGCCGGCGAGAGCCAGGTCGCTCATGTAGGAAACCGCCTACAGCGCAAAGGACGCCTAGCTTACTGTTTTTCACGCGCCGCGCCGCCAGCGCGGTCACGCTCTGCGCAGCTAGATTGGCTGCTGCCTCCCTTGCGAGCCCTGTCGATGACGATCCGAGACTGGCCCGACGACGAACGTCCGCGCGAGAAGCTGCTCGCTCGCGGCGCGGCGGTGCTGTCGGACGCCGAACTGCTCGCGGTGTTCCTCGGCTCCGGTCGACGCGGGCACAGCGCGGTCGACCTCGGGCGTGCGTTGCTGGTCGGGGCCGGAGGCCTCAAGCCGCTGCTCGATGCGCCGCGCGCCGAGCCTGGCCTCGGCAGTGTCGCGTGGTGCCGGTTGCGTGCTGCGCTCGAACTCGGCCGGCGCTACCTCGAAGCGGAACTGCGCACCGGTGAACCCCTGAGTGATCCCGCCGCGAGCGCCCGCTACCTGAAGTCGCGGCTGGGCGGCTATCCGTACGAAGTGTTCGCCTGCCTGTTCCTCGACAACCGGCACCGCGTGATCGAATTCGAGGAATTGTTCCGCGGTTCGATCGACGGCGCCAGCGTGCACCCCCGGGAGGTCGTGCGGCGCTGCCTCGCCCACAACGCCGCGGCGATCATCGTCGCGCACAACCACCCCTCGGGCGTCGCCGAGCCGAGCGCCGCCGATCGCGCGATCACCCAGCGCCTGCGCGAGGCGCTCGAACTCATCGACGTGCGCCTGCTCGACCACTTCGTGATCGGCAGCGGCACGCCGACCTCGCTCGCGCAGCGCGGCTGGATCTGACGACCGGTCCTCCGGCCTCGCGATCCTGCGCGGTTGACCGCGACAGCGCGGATCTCGACTGCCGCGGCTCGACTCATCCCGGCAGCATGAAACCCAGGTCGCGCTGGTCGAACTCGGCGAGGTTCGGGAACACGAGGTCGAGCATCGCGTCGGGCACGCCGAACCAGCGTCCGAGCGTCGCGCCGTACTGGTCGACCGCGATGCGCGGGATCAGGTTGCCGTCGCCCGCGAAATCCTCGCTGCCGGCCGACATGTCGGGCATCGCGCCGTACACGCGACGACCGCGCACGGCGCCGCCGAGGAGGAACAGGTGGTTGCCCCAGGCATGGTCCGAGCCGTCGCCGTTGCTCGTGAGCGAGCGCCCGAATTCCGTCGCCGTGAACGTGGTCACGTCGTTCGCGACCCCGAGCTCGGTGGTCGCCGCGTCGAATGCATGCAACGCGCGCGCGAGGCCCGCGAGCAGTTCGGGCTGGTCCGCCATCTGCGCATCGTGGGTGTCGAATCCGCCGAGCGAACAGAAGAACACCTGCCGGCGCAGGCCGAGCGCCGTGCGCACCGAGACCAGCTCGGCGACCCTGCGCAGTTGCCGACCGAGCGCGAACGCGAAGCGGGCCGCGGCGGGCGCGCCCGGCTCCGGCGCGGGTGGAAACGGCGTCGCGAGCGTCGGCGCGAGCGCGAGCGCGTCGCGCAGCACGCGGTAGTCCTCGACCGCGCCGCCGAGCGTGCGGCGGTACTCCTCGACCAGCAGGCTCGCGTGCGGCAGCGCGAGAATCGCCTCGAGCTCCGCGACCGCCTGCGGGTCGCGTTCGTTGACGAGCGAGCGGATCTCGCCCGCGTCGACCGCGAGCGCGGCGGTCGAACGGCCGACCTGCCACGGATTCGCGCCACCGAGCGAGAGATTCATCGCGATCGCCGCGCCGGGATTCGACGAGGCATGCAGGAGGTCGGCGATGCGCCCGCCCCAGCCGCTCGCGGGCGTCGTGTCGACCGGCGAACGCGACTCGAGGCTTTGCCAGAAGTCCTGCTGGTCATTGTGCGAGAACAGCTGCGGCGGAAGACGTGCGAGACGCTGGTCGTACTGCTCGCGGGTGACCGGCTCGAGCAGCGCGCCCACGTTCGCGAGCAGCGCGAGCCGCCCGCCCTCGAACAGCTGCTGCAGTTCCGGCACGGCCGGATGCAGGCCG
>JAEYZH010000081.1 GCA_023430685.1 Pseudomonadota bacterium
CGCACCGACAGTTCGGCGAAGTGCTCGCCATCGACATCGAGCGCGATCGAACCCGCGAAACCATGCGCGAACTCGAGCGCGAGTTCGCCGCCATCCCATTGGAGATCGCGCAGCGGCGGCTGCAGAGCCCACAGGCGGCGGCGCAGGAAGCCGGGCATCTCAGCCCGCCCGTGCATGCATGCTGCGCGCACGTTCGCTGGCCGGCGTGGCATCGTCGTCGAGCAGGCTGCGATCGGCGACCGCGGCCTGCAGCGCCTGCTGCGCCGCGGTCAACGCCATCCCGGGCATCGGCGGCGCGCTGCGCGGATTGGGTTCGATCCATGCGCGCACCACCTCGTCCGCGGGCAGTTCGACGCCGTCGACGCCGATCCGCACGAGCTCCGCGTGCAACGCGCGCGTCGCGCCGACCGGATCGGCGAGCAGCGCGTCGTAATCGACCAGCACGCGCGGCCAGCCACGGCTCGCCTCGAACGCTGCGCGCGTGTAGCGCTCCCACAACGCGAGCGCGGCTTCGGGCGCGAGCCCGTCGCGCGCGACCAGCGAGGCGGCGACCGCGCGCGGATCGCGCACCACATGCACGAACAGCGGCCGTGTCAGCAACGGCAGCAGTTCGCGTGCGAGCAGGCACAGGCGAGGTTCCTTCAGCAGCCATGGACGCTGCGCGTCCAGATCCGCGATCACGTCGCCGGCTTCGCGGCGGAACGCATCGACAGCGGCCGGGACCGCGGCGGCGGGCGGCGCCTTCCAGTCGCCGCCCGCCGCTTCGAGCCGGCGCACGCAGGCCATGTGCAGGCGCGCCGATTCGTAGTGCCCCTTCGGGTTGTCCGGACCGACCAGCAGGTCCTGCGCGGGTCCCGCGTGCACGCCCATGCGCGCGAGCAGCCCGGCCACGCCCGAGGTGCCCGACCGGTGCATGCCGAGCACGACGAGTTGGCCCGAGGGCTTGCACTGCAGCCGGGTCGGACGGTGCGGTCGCGGGGGCGCATGCGGTGCATCGAGATCCGCGAGCGCGGTCACCAGCGCCTCGAAGTGGTCGGCCGTCGACTCGATGTCGTGCGCGTCGGCGAAATGCCGCGCACGCGTGGCGCGGTCCGCCACATCCATGCGCGCGTGCCGCGCGCGTGCCTCGCGCAGCGCCGCGACCATGGCGTCATGGTCCGGATCGGCCCAGGCCTGGCCGGGCGTGCGCGCGTCCAGGGCACGGCTCCATGCGACCGCGATGCCTGCGTCGCGCGCAAGTTCGCCCTGGCTGCCGAAATCCGTCGCGACGAGCAGCTTGCCGCAGGCGACCGCCTCGGCAGCGAATGGATCCCAGCCGCCGCCTCGGCGCAGCGAGCAGTACACATCGGCGGCGCCGAGCAACTGCGCGCGTTGATGCCATGGAAATCCCCAGTTCGCCAGCACGTGCACGCGCGCATCGTCGCACCGCAGAGCCTGCTCGATCGCGGGTCCGTCGCGGCCGGGGCGCACGTATACGAGCAGCTTGACGCCTGCGTCATCGTCGAATGCGTGGCGAAACGCGGCGAGCAGTCGTTCCGGCGCATCGCGTGCGAGTTCTTCGACCACCGCGAGCATCACGCAATCGCCGGCCGCGCGCGGCGCGATCACGCCCGGATGGCAGTAGTCCCGATCGACGCCGAGCGGAAGGATCTCGATGCGCCCCGCGGCTCCGGCGGCGCGGAATGCGTCGCGCTGGAACGCGTCGGGCACGAGCAGGAGATCCAGCGAGCGCGTCGCCGCGGCCCATGCCGGCGGTACGCATGCCCATTCGCCGAACGCGAAGCCGATGCGTCGGCGTCCGCTCCCCTGCGCGAAATGGCGCGGCGGCGCGCACACCACTGCCGCGTCCGCGGGTGGCCGCAGTCGGCGGCGCGCAGCGAGTTCGAGCCGGAAATCCTGTGCGTCGGCGACTTCGTCCGCGACCGCTTCATATGTCATGCGCAACCCGCGTGCCTCGAGCCGGCGCACCAGCAGGCGCGCGAGATGCGCATACGCGTGCGGCAAGCGGGTGGCACCCTGCCACAGCACGTCACCGCGCCACTGTTCCCTCAGCCGTGCCTGCCAGCGCGCCGCGAACGCGGCGCGGCTCGCTTCCCAGAGTCGGCGGCGGAAGCCCTGGTCGTCCTGTGTCGAGCCGTGCTGGTCGTGGCGCAGCGTGACGGCTCCGGCCACCACGCATGCGATGCCGGCATCGGCCGCGCGCAGACAGTAATCGGTGTCCTCGAAGTAGCTGTGGAAGACCTCGTCGAGGCCGCCGAGACGATCCAGGCAGTCGCGCCGCAGGTAAGCCAGCGCGAACGCGATGCCCTGCACGCGCCGGGCTTCCGGGTACTGGCCGACGTCGCGCTCGGCGAGTCCCGATTCGGTCTGTTGGCCCCACAGTTCGTCGGCCTCGATGAATCCGCCTGCGTGGTAAAGCCGTCCCTCGGCTTCCGGACCCAGCAGGCGACAGCCGACGATGCCGTTCGCCGGGTTGGCATAGGCCGCGTCACGCAGGCGATCGAGCCAGTCCACTTGCGGGAACAACAGGTCGTTGTTGAGCAGGACGACATCGTCATCGGGGCTCGCGGCCGCGATGCCCGCGTTCATGCCGCGCACGAAGCCGAGGTTGTCCGGCAGCGAGACGATGCGCACGCGATCGGCGTATGCCGCCAGTTCGACGGGCGTTTCGTCGCTGCTGCCGTTGTCGACGACGATGACGTCGGCCGCATGCGGCGACGTCGCCAGAAGGGAGTCGAGGCAGCGGCGGGTGGTCGGCCACTGGTTCCAGGCGAGCACGATCAGCGCGGCGCGACGCACTCAAGCCTCCTGCGCCGGCGGCTCCCACGCCGCGAGTTCGAGCGCGCGCTGGAGATCGTCGATCGCGTACTCGGCGTACGCCAGCATCGCGAGATTGCCCGCGAACGCGCCCGCCGCGCGAACGCCCGCGACCTCGCGACGAAGCCGCGCAGCGTCCAGCGGTTCAGCGTTCGCGGCGATGCGTCCGGCCAGCACCAGCAATTCCCGCGGCGCGAGGTCGAGTCGACGGGCGAGCGCGGCGAGCCGCTGCGGATCCGGCGCGTTCATGGCGCCGCCGGCGGGTGGTGCAAGTCGCGATGGTAGGCCGCGAACACCTCGTCGCGCGGGCCCTCGAGCATGCTGCGCCCATGCTCCACCCACAGCACGCGGTCGCAGCGCTCGGCGATCTGGGTCTCGTCGTGGCTGACCAGCACGACCGTGTGGCCGTCGCCCATGCGGGTTCGCATCGCCGCGCCCGATTTCTCCTGGAATTCGGCATCGCCGACCGAGAGCACCTCGTCGATCAGCAACACATCGGGCTCGACCTGGATCGCGACCGAGAACGCGAGCCGCATGTTCATGCCGGCCGAATACGTCGCGATCGGTTGCTCGAAGAAGGCGCCGAGCTCGGAAAACTCTCGGATCGCGGGCAGGCGCGCGATGATGTCCCGCCGCCGCAACCCGAGCATGAGTCCGGACAGCACCGCATTGTCGCGCCCCGACAGGTGCGGCACGAACCCGAGTGCGAGCGAGAGCAGCTGGCACGTCACGGGCGCTCGCCTCAGTGTGCCGCGATCAGGCGCGAGGATGCCGGCCAGCACGCGCAGCAAGGTGCTCTTGCCCGCACCGTTTCGCCCGATCACGCCGAGTCGTTCGCCGCGTCGCAGCTGCAGGTTGACGTCTTCGAGCGCCCAATACCGCCCGCCCGCGATGCTGCGTTGCGCGTTGAACGCGACGCCGACGTGTTGGAGTTCGATCAGCACCTCGCTCACGCCACACCTCGGCCCGGGCGCTCGCGGCGGGCGATGCACGTTACACGGAGGCGTGAAGCACGCTGGCGTGACGCACGCAGGAGCGGACGCTTCGACGATTCGCTCATGACGCGAGCTTCGGGAAGCGCGGGGCGAGATAGCGCACGAACAGCGCACCGATGGTGCACAGCACCACCGCGATCAGGCACACCTTGCCGAATCCGATCCAGTTCGGGAGTTGCCCGTGCATCAGGATGCCGCGTGCATCGTCCATCACGACCGCGACCGGGTTGAGTTCCATCACCCAGCGCAGGTGCGCGGGCACCTTGTCGAGCGGGAAGATCACCCCCGACAGGAACATCACGACCATCAGCACCTGCTCGATCACGAAGCGCAGGTCCGGCACCAGCGGCACCAGCGCGGCAACGATGAAGCCGGCGCCCGCCGCGGCAAGGAAGACCGCGACGAACAGCACCGGCAGCGCCCAGTACGCGCGATTGGGCGGATAGCCCATCACCCACAGGATCACCAGCAGCAGCAGGAAGATGAAGAAGAACTTGACGGTGTCCGACAGCATCGCGATCAGCGGGAACACCAGAGGTGGCAGGCGTACCTGGCGCACCATCGGCAGCGCGCTCCAGATCGCGTAGCCGCCATGCGTGATGCACGACTTCATCCATTGCCAGAGCGTCATGCCGATCAGGAGGAACGGCAGGTACTCGGGTCCGCCGGTCTTGAGGATCACGTCGAACACGAGCCAGAACGCGGCCATCATCATCGCCGGTTCGAGCACCCACCAGACCAGCCCGAGGTAGCTGCGCGCGGTCTCCGCGCGAAGCTCCGCGTAGGTGCTGAACAGGACGAGTTCGATCAGGTGCTGGCGCATGCAGGCGTGCGGTCGGGGCGACTCGCGAGAATACCGGATTCGCCGCGGCTCCGGATCGGATCAGGCTCCGCAGGAGGCGTCGAGCACGGGTGCGCCGAACGCGAGGAACAGCAGCAGGGCGGCCAGCAGCGCGCCCGCGCCGACGCGCAGGGGCGTGAACTGCAGGGCGGGTTCGTGCGCGCCGGCCCGCGTGGCGATCGCGGCCAACGCAGTTCCCGCGAGTCCGCACAGCATCGGCGTCAGCGGCAGCAGGAAGCGCGCCTTGACGTGCACGAGTGCGAACAACGCGAGCTGGTACGCGAGCAGCAGCACGACCAGCCATTGCAGCCGCCGGCGAGCGCGTTCGCGCGCATCCGGCGGCTCGCCGCCACGGCGCCAGCGCCAGCCCGCTGCGCCCAATCCCGCGGCCGCGAGCATCAGTCCGTGCGCGGCGTCATTGCCGAACGAGAGGCCGCGCACGAGCCATGCGGGCGCGCGATAGGCGGACAGGTAGCCCGCGCAGGCCGCGCCCGGCAGCTGCGAGCGGAGCGGCGTCTTCGCGTTGAACAGGCGGAAATACTGGCGCCCGAGCTGGTCGACGAGCAGCGCGGGCACGCCACGCTCGACCACCCGCGCACGCACGCGCTCGAGGTAGAGCGCATTGCGCTGCTGCGGCGTCGGCGCGCTCGCGAGGAACGCCGGCAGCGTGAGGCCGCCCATGTCCTCGATGTAGTCGCTGCGCCAGCGGTCGGTCAGGCCGACCCAGAGGTTGTAGACCGAACTGTCGGCGATCATCGGGCGCCCGTGCTCGCGCCAGCCATGCAGCAGCGCGGGCGCGGTCACCAGGCCGAGGCCGAGGACGAACGCGGCCGCCGCACCGAGCGCGATGCGCGGGCGTGCGCGCTGCACGAACACGAGCAGGCACAGCGGCCAGAACGGCGAGAGCAGGCTCTTGGCGAGGATCGCGAGTCCGATGCAGGCGCCCGCGGCGAAGCCGCGCGCGATCGACGGCGCGCGCGCGAGCAGGCACAGCGCGGCGAGCAGCAGGAACAGGTGCGGCAGTTCGGGCCAGAGCCAGTGCGCGAACGCCGCGATGCCCGGATGCAGCAGGAACAACGCGGTCGCCACGTTGGCGGCCGCGACCGAACCGCCGAGCCGCCGCCAGAGGTCGCGCAGCAGCACGGCGCAGCCGACCAGCAGCAGGGTCTGCAGCACCTGCGCAGCGAGCACATGGGTACCGAACAGCGCGTAGGTGCCCGCCAGCAGCAGCGGCTGCAGCGGTGGCCAGATCGTGCCCGTCATCCAGTCGCCGCCCGCGAGGATCGCGAGCGCGCTGTCCTGGTAATGCTGTTCGTCGCCGATCAGCCGCTTCGCGCCGGCGCCGTAGTACGCGAGCCACAGCAGCGCCTGCGACAGCGCGAACAGCACGAGGAAGGCGACCAGTGCCGCGCGGCGCCGCGCGACCACAGCGCGCGCGCTCACGGCGCGCGGGCGCCGTTCGGCATCACTTCGCGGGTGGCGCGGCCGTCGTCGCGGCTGCCGCATCGGCCGCACGGCGCTTGGGCGGCGCGCGGAACGTCGGCGTGAACTTCTCGCGGTTGCCGCTGGTGGAGATGCCTTCGACGTAGTACCAGTATTCGCGGCACGGATCGATCGCGTCGTCGCGGAACTCGTACTTGTGGGTCTCGTCGGAAGTCCCCGCGCCGAGGATCGGTTCCTTCGTGAGCTTGGTGAATTCACCGTTCTCGCTGTCGCCGCGGAACACGTCGAAGCCGAAGTTGTCCTGCTCGCTCGCGGTGGTCCAGCGCGCGGTGTTCGCGACGCGCTGGTCGGCCGGCAACGCCGACTGGTCGCCGCATTGGCCGACCGGGATCTCCTTCGCGGGCGCGGGCGCGGCCGCCGTGGCCGCGGCGGGCTTGGCCTCGACCGGCTTGCTCTCGACCGGCGTCGCGGGCGCGGGCGGCGCGGCGGCCTGTTCCGGAGTGGAAGGGCTGCAGGCGGCGAGCACGGTCGCGGCCAGGACGATCAGGGCGGCAGTACGCACGAGGACATCTCCGTGGATTCGAGGCTGGACAACGGCGGGCGGCCGCCACGATAGTCGCCGGATGCATCCGCTGGCAACCTGGACGCGCCGATCGGCATTGCGCGGACTGTTCGCACTCACGTTCGCGGTCGGCTCCGCCCCCGGCGCCGCGGCGTCCACGCGCGGATTCGATTGGGAAATCGACGTGACGCCTGCGGGCGAGCTGTTCGCCGCGCTCGAGCTGTCGCATGCGACCGCGAACGACAGCGACCCGCGCGGCGACGGTAACGGCCTCGTCAGCATCCGGTTGCACGGCGAGCGCCTGCCGCGCAGTGTGCAGGTCGAGCTTCGGACCGAAGGCCTGCGGGCGCCCGCGCGCCTGCGGTTCGAGCACGACGCCGATGAGCGTCGCGGTCGGCTCGACCTCAAGCCGCGACTGGACTGGGATCCGCAGGTCTTGCGCGCGCTGCGCGCCCCGCGCGTGCAACGACTCGAGGTGACGCTCGCCGCGGACGGCGTCGTGCAATCGCGCAGCCTCGCGGTGCGCCTGCATCCTCTCGAAGAGGCGCCGTACTACGTGCGCGAAGGACGCGAACGGGTCGACCTCGGATGGATCTTCGCCGGCTACGTCGATCCCTACGATGCGGTCGTCGACGAGGTACTGGCGCTTGCGCGCCGCGTGCAACCAGGTTTCGACAATGCGGTCGCGCGGCGCGATGCCGCGATCGATCTGCGTCGCGTAGGTGCAGTCTGGGCCGCGCTCGAAGCGCATGGCCTGCGCTACGACGACCGTGATCCCGCGCTGGGCCGCGGGCCGGTGGTCTGGAGCCAGCGTGTACGCGTGCCGCAGGCGACCTGGCGCGATCGCCGCGCCAACTGCATCGACAGCAGCGTGCTGATCGCATCGGTGCTGGAACGCATCGGCCTCGAGCCGCTGGTCGTGCTCGTGCCGGGCCACGCTTTCGTCGGCTACCGGAATGCGGATGGTTCGGCCGAATACCTGGAGACGACCCTGCTCGGTGCGCGAGCAGGCGCCGTCGACAGCTTCGAACGCGCGCGCGCGGCCGGGCGCGCGCGCTGGCGCAGGGCGGCGGCCAAGCTCGACGGGCGCCATGCGCCCGAGTACGCGATCGTCGACGTCCGCAAGGCTCGCAGAATCGGCATCCTGCCATTCCCCACCTCGCCCTCTCCGTCCCACGCTCCCCACCACAGCCCATGACGCACCCGGGGTGTCCGCGACGCGGCCCGCGGCTTGAACGCGGCACGCGCTTGCCGGCATGATGGCCGGCCCACCGGATGGCATCACGCCGCCGGCGCCGCGAACCAGACAGGCGTTGCCGTGAGTCCCCAGGACGATTACCTCGAGCGCGTGAAAGCCGAGATCCGCGCCGATGCGGAGGCGGTGCGCCAGCGCGCGCCGCAACCGCGGCAGGATCCGCCGCCGCGCGGCAAGCCCTTGCCGCCGCCTGCGAGCGGCATCCAGCGCGACCGTCTCGACTACACGATGGCCGAACTCGTCGGCGCGCACTACATCGGTTTCGTCGACCAGGCGTTCCGCAGCGTGCTCAAGCGACCGCCCGACGAGGGCGGGATGGATGCACAGATCCGCCTGCTTGCCGCTGGCGGGAGCAAGGCCGAAGTGCTCGGCAACTTGCGCTGGTCCGCCGAAGGCCGGCGCATCGGCACGCGCATCAAGGGCCTGCCCGGGCGTTACCTGCTGGCCAAGGCGGCGCGGGTCCCGGTGATCGGTTACTTCGTCGACTGGGCGCTCGCGCTGGCCGGGCTGCCGGTGCTGCTGCGACACCAGCGTGCGGCCGATACCTCGGTGGAAGCGCGTTTCGGCTCCGCCGCGGAGGCAACGCGTGTCGCGAATGCGCGCATCGACGCGTTGCAGGTCGAGTTCGGCCATCGCGCCGAGGGACTCGCCGCCGAGTTGCAGCTGTTGCGCTCGCGCCTCGATGCACTACAGGCACGCGTCGACGCGCTCGAGCCGCGCGCGGCACGCCATGAGGTCGAAGCACTCGCGATGTTGCAGCGCGTGGACGGGCTGCAACACATCGTGCATGCGAACAATCATTGGGTCGCCTCATTGCAACGCAGCTTCGCCGACATCGACAAGGTCGCAAGGGATGTCGACGCAGCCGCCGAAGCGATCGCCGTCAATGTCATCGCCGCCGAGAGCGAAGAGGCTGCACGCAGGACTCGACATCTCGACTGGAGCGCCGATCTCGCGCGGCGGCTGGCACCCGGCGCTCGCGTGCTCGACCTCGGCTCGGCCAGCGGGGCATGGCTCGAAGCGATGCGAGCGCAGGGATTGGAAGCCGAGGGCGTGGAGCCCGTGGCCGGGCTGGCAGCGGCCGCACAGGCACGCGCGCTGCCGGTTGCCGCGGCCGATCCCTGCACTGCGCTGGATCGATGTGAGGATGGGAGCCTCGCTGCCATCACGTTGGCGCCGGCGTCGCTCGGAGATCGCGCATCCTCTGCGATGCGCGCGCTCACGCAAGCTGCGCGCGCCCTGTCAAGCGACGGTTGGCTGATGGTCCGCCTCGAAGACGAGCCGCGGCGTTTGGAGCGCGGCTTGACGTGGGACGCGCGGCGGTGGCGCGACCTGCTGTCAGCCGCAGGATTCAGGCAGATCGACGTGCTGGCAGGCGGCGACGCCGTGATCGCGCGTCGTCCCGCATGATCTCCGTCAACGCACGCCAGTCATGAAAGTTGCGATGCTCGTCCCCGGACTTTCCCGACACGACGCGGTCAGCAACGATGCGCGCGGAATGGCGGCGGCAATGCGGCGCGATGGCCACGACGTGGTGATGTTCGCCCTCCATGCGCGCGGCGTGGACGACGAGGTCAGGGACCCACAGTCGATTTCGTCCTGGCTGGCTTCGCCGCAGGACATGCTGGTCTATCACTATTGCGTCGGTTGGGACCTCGCCTACGAGGTCGTCGCGCGGTCGCATGCGAAGCGCGTCGTGCGCTACCACAACATCACTCCACCGGAGTTCTTCCGCGACTGGTCGGAAAGTTACGTCGCTGCGTGTGAGCAGGGGCGTGCGCAGATCGACGCATTCGCACGGCTCGCTTGCGACCTGTACCTCGGCGATTCGCCATTCAACATAGAAGATTTCACGAGCCGCGGGGTGTCCCCGGCATCTTGCGACGTGCTGCCGCCGTTCCACGAGATCGAACAGCTGTGTTCTCTCGAGCCTGAGGCGCGGCGCCTGCCGCGCGGCGCGCCCTTGCTGCTGACGGTAGGCCGATTGGCGCCCAACAAGGGCCATATGGAACTGTTGGATGCGCTGGCGGCATGCGTGCGGGCCGGCGCCGGTGAAGCGCATCTCCTCATCATCGGAAAGCTCGATCCCAATCTCGCGTCGTATGGCGAGGCGCTGCTACGGCGCATCCAGCATCTGGGCCTGCAGTCGCGCGTGACCATCCTGCAGGATGCCAACGGGTCGGAACTGCGCGCGGCGTTCGAGCGCGCCACCGCCTTCGTGATGCCGAGCATGCATGAAGGGTTCTGTGTACCCCTGGTGGAGGCCATGGCGCTCGGAACGCCCATCGTCGCTCTGGGTTCCAGCGCGATCCCGTGGACCATCGGCGGGGCCGGGCTCGTGTGGGAGGCGCCCGATCCCGAAGTGTTTGCGGCGTCCGTCACGCGCCTGATGCGCGACGTCGAGCTGCGCGAGATCCTGCGCTCGCGCGGGCGCGAGCGGTATGCATCGACGTTCGCGACGAGCGTGCTGGAGGAAGGGTTGCGATCCACGATGCGTCGCGTGGCGCAACCATGAAGGCAGCTATCTTGCTACCCGTACTCGCGCGCCATGATGCGGTCGGCAATGATGCGCTCGCGATGGCGAGCTTGCTGCGCTCGCGCGGCCTCGAAGTGCGCGTCTTCTGCGACACCGCGCTGGGCGTGGACGAGGAGGTCTCCCCTCCATCCGAGCTCCTTGCGTACGCGGGCGGTCCTCGCGACATCGTCATTTACCATTTTTCGGTGGGGTGGCCTGTCGCGCTTGACCTGCTGCGGCGCGCGCGCGGTTTCCGCGTCGTGCGGTACCACAACATAACGCCTCCGAACTTCTTTTCGGATTATGCGCCGGAGTACGAAGACATCTGCGCTCGTGGGCGCGCGGAGATCGCAAGGGTCATCGGGCTCGACTGCGATCTGTACCTTGGCGATTCGCGCTATAACTTGGACGAGTTGGAGGAGCGCGGCGCCCCGTCGTCCCGCGGAGCGGTATTCGGGCCATTCCATAGAGTTGAGAGCCTGCTGGAGGCCGAAGCCGACGTCGATTTGCTCGATGAATTGAACGATGGATCACGCAATTTCCTCATGGTGGGTCGCATTGCCCCCAACAAGGGACACCTGGAATTGGTGGACGCGTTCGCGGCATACGTCGATGCGTACGGCGATCCGGCGCGCCTGCTGATGGTCGGCAAGTCCGATCCGCGACTGCAAGGCTATGCCGAAGCGATCCGTCGACGCGCTGATCAGCACCAGCTCGGCGAGCGCGTGTGGTGGCTCGATAGCGTGACCGATTCCACCCTGAAATCTGCCTACCTGGCCAGCCATGTATTCATGACGCTGAGCCAGCATGAGGGGTTTTGCGTCCCGCTGATCGAGGCCATGGCACTGGGTGTGCCGGTGGTTGCTCACGGTTCCAGCGCGATTCCCGAAACAGCGGGAAATGGCGCAGTGGTATGGCAGGAGACGGATCCTTGGCTGTATGCCGCGAGCGCGGCCCGCATCGGCGCGGACGAGGGTTTCCGCAACGCGTTGCGCGCCACCGCGAGAGATCGCTACCAGACCGAGTTCTCGCCTGACGTCCTTGCCAGACGCTTTCTCGCTGCGCTCGGACCGGCGCTATGAAGCGCGTAGGAATCGTAGTACCACGTTGCCATCCGACCTTGGTCGGCGGCGCCGAGGCGCTTGCATGGCAGTACGCCACGCTATTGGCCGATCGCTACGAAGTGGAGGTGCTCACCTCCACGGCCACCGACTACACCACGTGGCGCAACGAGCTGCGCGAGGGAATTGAACACCGCGATGGCGTGGCAATCCATCGGTTCGGCGTACAACGCGAGCGCAGCGGCTATTTCCACACACTGCACGCCTCCCTCCTTGCCGATGCGAGCAGGTATCCGACGGGCGCCGAAACACTTCGATGGACGGAAGCTCTGCAGGAGGAGTTCATCCGTGCACAGGGACCCCAATGCCCGGGGTTGGTCGCGCACCTCGCTACCCAAGGCGATCAGTATGCGGTGATACTGTTTGTGACCTATCTGTACTCGACCACGTACGATGGGGTGCGTACCCTTCGACACCGTCGTTGGGCGGTCGTGCCTACCTTGCACGATGAGCCGTCCGCCCATTTGACGGTGTTCAAGTGGATGGCTCGGTGTGCACCACGCCTGCTGTGGAACACGCATGCCGAACAACGCCTTGGTCAGCGGATCTGGGGCCGCGGTGACGGGGGCATCGTGTCGATGTGGATCCAGACCCGGAGGTTGCCCGCCGCCGCCACGGGAGATCCCTACCTGGTCTATTGCGGACGCATTGACTCCCACAAGGGTTGCGCTACGCTCATCAGCGGATTCGAGGCGTACAAGCGTGCCAATGCTTCCGAGCTGCGCCTGCTGCTCACCGGCGCGGACAAGCTCGGCGTCGTGGAAACCGCGGACGTCCGCTACCTCGGCTTCGTCGATGAATCACGCAAGTTCGAATTGATGGCGGGCGCTCTCGCGTTCGTTCACCCGTCGCCGTACGAGAGCCTCAGCATCGTCGTGCTCGAGGCGATGGCGCAGGGTACGCCGGTGATCGTCAACGGCCGCTGCGAAGTGCTCGCCGACCACGTCGAGGCGAGCGGCGGCGGCTGGGTGTTCCGAGACGAGGACGGATTGCACGCAGCGATCGACACGGTGCGTGCGCTCACGCCGGCCGAGCGCGACGCCATCGGTCAACGCGCAAGGGAGTACGTGCTGGCGCACTACGATCGTGAGGCGGTCCGGGAGCGCTTGTTCGCGGAGATCGAATTGCTGGCCGCGGCGCCGCGGTGAGCAGGGCGCTCAGCGCACCCCGAGCCTGACCACGAAACGCGCGCCACCGAGCGTCGGCGAATGGTCGACCGCGAGTTCGCCGCGATAGGCCTTGATGATGTCCTGCACGATCGAGAGGCCGATGCCGTGCCCTTGCACGCGCTCGTCGCCGCGCACGCCACGTTGCAGCAGGCGCTCGACATCCTCGTCGGGGATGCCGGGGCCATCGTCCTCGAACGCGATCTCGAGGCCGTCGCGGCGACCGGCGGTCTTGAGCGGGCGCGCACTCAGCAGCACGCGGCGGCGCGCCCACTTGAACGCGTTCTCGAGCAGGTTGCCGAGCAGTTCCATGAGGTCGCCCTGGTCGCCGTGGAAGCGCGCACCGGCGTCGATGTCGAACTCGCAAAGAACCGCGCGCGACGCGTAGACCTTCTCGAGGCTGCGCACGATCTCCTCGGCGTACGGTTCCAGCGGCAATGGCGCGGCGAAGGTCTGGTGGCCCGAGGTGGCCGCTCGCGAGAGCTGGTAGGCGACGATCTCGTCCATGCGCCCGACCTGCTCGAGCACGGTCCAGCGCAGCTTCTCGCCGCTCTCGTCGTTCTCGAGTTGTCCGCGCATCACCGCGAGCGGCGTCTTCAGGCTGTGCGCGAGATCGGCGAGCGTGTTGCGGTAGCGCTTGACGTGGTCGCGCTCGGCTTCGACGAACTTGTTGAGGCTCGCGGTGAGGCCGACCAGCTCGGCCGGATAGTCGCTGTCGAGCTTGTCCTGGCTTCCGCGCTCCACGCGCGCGAGGTCGGCCGCGACCTTTCGCAACGGGGCGAGGCTCCAGCGCAGCACCGCGAGCAGCAGCAACAGCAGCACGACACCGAGGCCTCCGAGCCAGCTCGCGAGCGTGCGGCGATAGACGTCGACCTGCGTGCGCAGTGCGCGGCTGTCCTCGGCCACGTGAAACGTGAGGTGCAGCTCGTTCTTCGCGCCGCTGTTCCAGTCCACGCCCTGCGACAGCACGAACAGCGCACCGACCTGGGTGTCGATGGGTCCGCTGAAGCGCGGCTGCCCGCGCGGCAATGCCGTCGCGAACGGAAGCTCGCGCGTGAGCGCCGACGGCGAACGCCATTGCCCGTCCTTCGCGCCAATCACCTTGTCGCCGACGATCACGGCGTACAAGCCACCCGGCGCGGGTTGGTCGAAGCGCGGGTCGGGGCCAACCTCGGGCGGGATCAGCGCACCGGCGCGATTGGTGTCCGAGCCGGCGAGGTAGGCGTAAAGGTAGCTCTGCAGCCGATCGCGGACCGCGCTCTCGCCCGCATCGTAGAACGCGCGGTCGAGCGCGAAGAACGCGAGTCCGAGGAATCCGGCCAGCACGAGGCCCGCGGCGGCGAGCGAGCGGGCCTGCAGCGAAAGCGGACGCGCCACGCGCGCGTGGCTCAGCCGTTGTCGGCCCGCGCCTCGTCGGCCGGCGCCTCCGTCCGCTCGAGCGCGAAGCGGTAGCCGCGTCCGCGCACGGTCTCGATCGGCTTGATCGTGTTGTCGGGGTCGAGCTTGCGGCGCAGGCGGCCGATGAACACCTCGAGCACGTTGGAATCGCGGTCGAAGTCCTGCTGGTAGATGTGCTCGGTGAGGTCGGCCTTGGACACCAGCTCGCCCGCGTGCAGCATCAGGTACTCGAGCACCTTGTACTCGTAGCTCGTGAGGTCGACCGTGCTGCCGTTGACTGCGACGGTCTGCGCCGTGGTGTCGAGCACGACCGGTCCGCACTCGAGCGTCGGCCGCGACCAGCCGCTCGCGCGGCGCACCAGTGCGTTGAGTCGCGCGAGCAGTTCTTCGACATGGAACGGCTTGACCAGGTAGTCGTCGGCGCCGTTCTTGAGCCCCTGCACCTTGTCCTGCCACGAGGAACGCGCGGTCAGGATCAGGATCGGATAGCGCTGGCCACCCTCGCGCAGGTGCTTGACCAGGTCCATGCCCGACATCTTCGGCAGGCCGAGGTCGATGATCGCGACGTCGAACGGCACTTCCCGGCCGAGATACAGGCCTTCCTCGCCGTCACCGGCCGCATCGACCGCGAAGCCGTCGCGCTTGAGGCGCGCTGCAAGCGTTTCGCGCAGGGGGGCTTCGTCTTCCACCAGCAATACGCGCATGGACTGTCTCCTCGATTCGTGTCACGGGCGGCTGCCTTGCCGCGTCATTTTTCGGCCGGTACCTGCACCACGCGCACCCGCCCGTCGTGCGTGAGTACCTTGATCCTGTAGATCTTGCGCTTGCCGACGTTGAGCGTCTGCACCGACAACACCTTGCCCTCGACTTCCCGCTGCGCCTGCGCCACCGCTTCCTGCGCGCTGATCTCGCGCGCAAGCGCGAGCCCTCCCGTCAGGCATGCCGCGACCAGCAGGGGAACCAGCCAGGAGAGTCGGGTGTGTCGCATCAGCCTCGTCGCATCGTGGCGGCCACGGCAGTGCCGCACGTGCGGCGGATCAGGCCTCGCAGTCTCGGCACCGCGCATTGAATTGCGGCTGAACTCGCCACGCGGCGCGCCACCGCGGGTGCCGCGTTCAATAGACCTCCGCGACGCAGCAGCGCAGGCTGCCGCCGGCTTTTTCGACCTCGCCGAGTTCCGCGGTGCCGATCGCGAAGCCACTGCGCTCGAGGCGGGCGCGCTGCGCGGGTTCGAGCGCGTCGGCCGCGGTCGTGCTGAACCAGGCGCGATCGGGCGCGAGCGCGATCGCATTGGCCGAGAACGCGGCCTTCTGCGCGGCATCGAGTTCGACCACGTGGCCGGCGTACACGCTCGCAATCGCTTCCGCGGCGCGTGCATTGCGGAAGCCGTCGGGCGCGACCAGCGCGGCACGCCCGGCGAGGATCGCGAGCACGACGTTCGCGTGGTACTCGCCCTCGGCCAGCTCGAACGCGAACGTCAGCCGCAGGCCGAACGCCGCGTGCATCGCGCATGCGCCCGCGAGGTCGCAGCGCTCGGACAGGCCGCAGTAGCCGATGCCGCGCGCGCGGTCGATGCAGAGCGCGCCGGTGAGTTCGGCCACGCAGGGCAGGCGCGACAGGTCGGTTTCGCGGTAGCCGAGCACGCCGCGGAACCAGCCACGGATGTCGTCTCGCCCGGCTTCGGCCTGGCGCACCGGATGGCGCATGCTGCCGATCACGAGCTGCCCGGGCGTGGTCGCGAACACGTTGTTCGGGAACATCCCGTCCGGGTGCGCGGGATCGCCCGGGAACTGGACCGTCGGCACGTCGGCCGCGAGCCGACGCTGCAGCTCGGCGTGCTGGGCCAGTGCGCGCTGCGCGTCCGGCGCCCGCGCGAGGTCCATGTATCGGTTGTCGCTCGCCGATTCATGCGCGAGCACGTCGCTGGCCGGCGTGACGAGGAATGCACCGCGCGCGGTCGCGGGCCCGCGCAGCGGGAAGCGCGCGGGTGACCACGCGGCGAGGAACGCATCGGGATCGGTGACGATCATCGCCTCGCCCCTCCATGCCGGTGGCAGCCGACGAGGTGGTCGTCGACCATGCCGGTCGCCTGCATGAACGCGTAGCAGATCGTGGGCCCGACGAAGCGGAAGCCGCGCCGGCGCAGGTCCTTGCTCATGCGGTCGGAGGTCGGCGTGGTCGCGGGCACCTCGGCAGCGGTGCGCCAACGGTTTCGCACCGGCCTGCCGTCGACGAACGACCACAGGTATGCATCGAGGCTGCCGGCTTCCTCGATCACCGCAAGTGCAGCACGCGCGTTGCCGCGCACCGACGCGAGCTTGAGCCGGTTGCGGATCAGGCCGGGGTCGGCCATCAGCCGTTCGAGCCGCAGGTCGGTCAGGCGTGCGCAGCGCCCGATATCGAAGCCGTGGAATACCTCGCGGTAGCGCGCGCGCTTGTCGAGCACGGTGCGCCACGACAGGCCCGCCTGCGCGCCCTCGAGGCAGAGGAACTCGAACAGCGCGCTGTCCCCGTGCAGCGGAACGCCCCATTCGCGGTCGTGGTACGCGCGCATCGAGTCGCTGCTGCCGGGTCCGGCCCAGCTGCAACGGATCAGGCCATCGTCTGCCATCGCAGGCTCCGCCGAACGAGGCGCGTATCATACGCAGGCACGGGCGCAACGCGTGCGGTGCGGTGCGGGCGCAAGCCGCGTCGACGTGCACGGCGCTGCGCACTTCATTGCCTGCTCCCCGCCGCCACGGTTCCTGCCATGCCCACCTCGTCCCGCTCGCGCGGTGCATTCGCGGCCCTTGCGATCGTCACGCTGGTCTGGAGCTACAACTGGATCGTGATGAAGCAGGCGCTCGCCTACAGCGGGCCGTTCGCATTCTCCGCGTTGCGCTACCTGCTCGGCACGCTCGTGCTGTTCGCGGTGCTGCTCGTGCGGCGCGCATCGTTGCGTCCGCCGCCATGGCTGCCGACCGTGATGATCGGCCTCGCGCAGACCACCGGTTTCCAGTTGCTGGTGCAATCGGCGCTGGTCGAGGGCGGTGCCGGCCGCACCGCGCTGCTCGCGTACACGATGCCATTCTGGGTCGTGCTGCTCGGCTGGCTGCTGTACCGCGAACGGCCTTCGGCGCGCCTGTGGAGCGGCCTCGCGATCGCGGCGGCGGGGCTCGTGCTCGTGCTCGAGCCCTGGCACGGTCTCGGCGGCGCGCGCAGCTCGCTGCTCGCGCTCGCGGGCGGCCTCGCCTGGGCCTGTGGCGTGGTCTGGACCAAGCGGCTGTTCCAGCGCGGCGGGATCAGCGCGCTCTCGCTGACCGCCTGGCAAATGGCGATCGGCACGCTCGGCGTGGTGGTGGTCGCGCTGCTAGTGCCCGAGCGGACGATCGAATGGACGCCGTGGTTCATCGGCGCGCTCGCCTACAACGCGCTGCTCGCATCGGGACTGGCGTGGCTGCTGTGGTCGATCGTGGTCGAGCGCCTGCCCGCGAACATCGCGGGACTGTCCAGCCTCGTGATCCCTGTTGCGGGCATCGGCTTCGCGTGGTGGCTGCTCGGCGAACGCCCGAGCGCCCTCGAGGCGATCGGTATCGCGCTGATCGCGGCTGCGCTCGCGCTGGTCAGTTGGCGGCCGCGATTCAGCGCAACCCGCGCGCCATGATCACCGCGGCGAGCGGGATCAGCGCGAGCAGGTGGAGTTCGACCAGCACGTACGAGCGCACCCGGCGCCACTCGCGCTCGGCGACGCTGGCGCCGGGGTCGGCACGGCGCGCGCGGCGCCAGCGCAGGATCGCGAGCGTCGGCACGATCGACATCAGGCCGACCAGCACGAACAGCGTGATCTTCGCGTGGAACACCGGATTGCCTGCATAGAACGCCCAGCCCTTGAGGCCCCAGATCGCGCGCGCAGCGCCGCTGACCAGCACGAGGCCCGCGAACAGGCCGAACATCGCGTCGGTGCGCGCGAGACGCTCGACGTCGAGCGCGCTCGCGGGCGCCCGCAGCAGCAGCCATTCCTGCGCGATGGCCCAGGCGAGGCCGAACAGGGCCACGAAGTGCAGGTAGGCGAGAACGGCGTCGGTGATCATCATGGACCTCGCGAGGCAATCATCAGGGCTGGGCGGGATGCGTCGATGGCCACGGCAGCGCGTCGAGGTCGACGTTTCCACCGGACAGCACGATGCCGACGCGGCGGCCGGCGAAGCGCTCGCGCGCGCCGAGCACGGCCGCGAGCGCGATCGCCGAGGACGGTTCGACCACGAGCTTGAGCCGCTGCCACAAGAGCCGCATCGCCGCGACCGTGTCCGCGTCGTCGACGGTCAGGATCGAGACCGCGTGACGTTGCATCAGTCGCAGGTTGATCGCGCCGAGCAGTCCGCGCAGGCCATCGCAGACGGTGCGTGGTTCGAGTTCGGTGACGCGTTCGCCGCTGCGCAGAGAGGCGAACGCATCCGCGGCGCCGGTCGGTTCCGCCCCGATCACCGCGATGCCCGGCGCGAGCGCATGCGCCGCGATCGCGCTGCCGCTCACGAGCCCGCCGCCGCCGACCGGCGTGACGAGCAGGTCGAGCGGACCGGTCTCGCGCAGCAGTTCGAGCGCTGCGGTGCCCTGCCCTGCGATCACGCGCGGATCCGCATACGGATGCACGAGCTCGGCGCCGGTTTCGGCGCGTATCGCTTCTGCCGCGGTTTCGCGCGCGGCCAGCGTCGGAGCGCAGCGATGCAGGGTCGCGCCACAGGCTTCGATCGCCGCGAGCTTGGAACGCACCGCGCCTTCGGGCACGACCACGTGCGCGGGAATGCCGCGCGTGCGTGCGGCCAGCGCGAGCGCGGCGCCATGGTTGCCCGACGAATGCGTGACGACGCCGCGCGCGGCGGTGGCGGCGTCCAGCGACCACACCGCATTGCAGGCGCCGCGGAACTTGAACGCGCCCGCGCGTTGCAGGTTCTCGCACTTGAAGTGGAGTTCCGCGCCCGCAAGCGCATCGAGCGAGCGCGAACGCAGCACCGGCGTCGCATGCGCATGGGGCGCGATGCGCGCGGCGGCGGCCTCAATCGCGGCGAAATCGGGATCGGCAATCATGGTGGCACCGGCGGACTCGAACGCGAGTGTCGCGCGAATCCGCCCGCGCGGGGAGCCCTCGCGATCGCACCCGTGCGCGCGCGACAATCGGGAACCCCGGTCCGGCAGGTCCCGATGAGCGACGCCTTCGCCACCCGTCCCGAGCAGCGGCTCGCGGACTATCGAGCCCCTGCATGGCGCGTGCGCGAGATCGCGCTCGAGTTCGACCTCGACCGCGGCGCGACGCAGGTCGATTCGACGCTGCAGCTCGAATGCGACGAGCCCGGCGAGTCGCTGCGCCTCGATGCGGTCGACCTCGAGTTGCTCGCGATCGAAGTGGATGGGCGCGCGCTCGCAGCCGGCGAGTACCAGGTCGACGCCGACGCGATCCTCGTGCACGGATTGCCGGCGCGCGCGTCGCTGCGCACGCGCGTGCGCATCGCGCCGGCG
This sequence comes from Pseudomonadota bacterium, assembly GCA_023430685.1. GTDB lineage: Bacteria > Pseudomonadota > Gammaproteobacteria > Xanthomonadales > Rhodanobacteraceae > Dokdonella_A. Next base: position 19,607 of record JAEYZH010000081.1, read on the forward strand.
CGCAATACCGCCCTGCAGGGCCTCTACGCGAGCGGCGCGCCGGACGCGGGCTTCCTCCTGACCCAGTGCGAGGCCGAGGGCTTTCGACGCATCACGCCATTCCCCGACCGCCCCGACGTGCTTGCGCGCTACGAGGTAACACTGCGCGCCGAGCGCGCCCGCTATCCGCTGCTGCTCGCGAACGGCAATCCCGATGGCGCCGGCGAGCTTGCGCACGGTCGCCATTGGGCGCGCTTCGTCGATCCGCATCCCAAGCCCTGCTACCTGTTCGCGCTGGTGGCCGGCCGCCTCGAAACGCTCGAAGACGCGTTCACCACGGCCGAAGGGCGGCGCGTGCGCCTTTGCATCCATTCGGAAGCCGATTCGATCGGCCGCTGCGGCTGGGCGATGGAATGCCTCAAGCAGGCGATGCGCTGGGACGAACGGCGATTCGGCCGCTGCTACGACCTCGACGTGTTCCACGTCGTCGCCACCCACGACTTCACGATGGGCGCGATGGAGAACAAGGGTCTCAACATCTTCAATGCGCGCTACCTGCTGGCCGATCCCGACTCGGCGACCGACGACGACTACCGGCACGTGCTCGCGGTCGTCGGCCACGAGTACTTCCACAACTGGAGCGGCAATCGCGTCACCTGCCGCGACTGGTTCCAGCTTTGCCTCAAGGAGGGCCTGACCGTCTACCGCGAGCAGGAATTCGAATCCGACCTCGCCTCGCGCACGCTCCGCCGGATCGAAGACGTGCGCCTGCTCTGGCGCACGCAGTTCGCGGAGGACGCAGGCCCGCTCGCGCATCCGGTGCGCCCCGACCGTTACAGCGAGATCAGCAACTTCTATACCGCGACCGTGTACGAAAAAGGCGCCGAGATCGTGCGCATGCTGGCCAGCGTGCTCGGCGAGGACGGATTCCGGCGCGGGCTCGACCTCTACTTCGAGCGCCACGACGGGCAAGCGGCGACGGTCGAGCAGTTCCTCGCCGCGCTCGGCGATGCAAACCACATCGACCTGTCGCGCTGGCTCGCCTGGTACGCACAGGCGGGCACGCCGGTGCTCGTCGCGCGCGGCCGCCACGATCCCGCGAGACGCTGCTTCGAGCTGAGCCTCGAGCAATCCACGCCGCCGACGCCGGCCCAGCCGCATGCCGTTGCGCTGCCGATACCGGTCGCGATCGCGCTGTTCGACGTCGACGGGCAGGCGCTTCCGTTGCGTCTCGCGGGTGAAAGCGGCGTGGCGCCCGTCCGACGCACGCTGCTGCTCGATTCGACCCGTGCGCACTGGCGATTCGAGGGCATCGACGCGCCGCCGTCGGCTTCGCTGTTGCGCGGCTATTCGGCGCCGGTGCGACTCGTGCAGGCGCTGGATGCGGATCGGCTCGCGCGCCTCGCGCGCGACGACGACGACGGCTTCAATCGCTGGTTCGCGGCGGACACGCTCGCGCGGCGCCTGTTCGCGCAGGCGCTCGCGGGCGCGCCGGAACCGGCCGAGCTCGACGCCTGGGCCGACGCGGTGCGCGCGGCCGTGGACGACACGTCGATCGATCCGGCGCTCGCGGCCGAGCTGCTGACGCTGCCCGATGCGTCGGCGCTGGCCGAGGGCCTGGCCGACGTCGATCCCGAGGCCGTGCATCGCGCGCGTGCGCGCATCGAGCAGGCGCTCGCGCAGGCACTGGAAGCTTCGCTGCGCGCGCGCCATGCGGCCTTGTCGGATGTCGATCCGCGCGCGACCGACGCGGCCACGCGTGCGGCACGTCGGCTTCGCAATGCCTGCCTCGCCGCGCTGTGCCGCGTCGATCCGGACGCCGGCACGCTCGCGCGCGCGCAGCTTGCGCGCGCGATGAATCTCGGCGACCGGCTCGCCGCGTTGCGCGCGCTGCTCGAATGCGGGGAAGGCGCCGAGGCCGAGCTCGCGCAGTTCGCCCACGCGCATGCGCACGAGCCGCTGTTGCTCGACAAGTGGTTCATGCTGCAGGCGACCGATCCGCATCCGCATGCGCTGGAGCGCGTGCAGGTGCTGGTCGCGCACGCACGCTTCCAGTGGCGCAATCCGAACAACGTGCACGCGCTCGTCGGCGCGTTCGCGATGCGCAATCCGCGCGCGTTCCACCGCGCCGATGGCCAGGGCTACCGTTTCGTCGCCGACGCGCTGCTGCGGATCGACGCGTTGACGCCGCAGGTCGCGGCGCGCATCGCAACCTCGTTCTCGGGCTGGCGACGCTTCGAATCGGGACGACGCGCCCTGATGCGCGCCGAGCTCGAACGCCTCGCGGCGTCCCCCGCGCTCTCGCCTGACCTCGCCGACATCCTCGCGCGCTGCCTCAGCGGGATGGATGCGGAAGACTGAAGCGAACCGCGCGCACACGGCGAAAGGGCAACGGACGCTGCACCCTTCCCGATGTGCCCGGCGTGCCCGGATCCTTCTCGTTGACGCCAAAAAAAAAACGGGACCGCGCGCAGCGCGGTCCCGTCTTCCCCTGTTCCCACTTCGTGCGTGTTGCTTCAGGCCGGCAGCTTGCTCAGCGCTTCGTTGATGCGGGCGCAGCGCGTTTCGAGCTGGCCGAGCGTGTCGTTCGCTGCGGGCTCGGTCGTGCGCGCACTGTCGATCGCCATCTCGAGGCGCCCGAGTTCGATCATGAGGTCGTGGCGCAGGAAGAGCGGATTGAAACTCATGCTGGCGATGTTGCTCATGACACTACTCCGTGGATTCCCGAAAGGGGTGGAGCAAGTGCCGTGCCAACCTCTCGTTCACGCGAAACGCGTTGCCAAGCGGGGCCACGCGCGCGCATGATCGCGCCATTGCGGACATCCTTCGTCCAAAGCTGACGCGACTGCCAGGGGAGAGGCAGCCCTCGACAGGACTTCGCGATCATCGTCACAGTCTGCCAGTCGCGGTTGCAGCTACCTTGGCGGCTCCGCCGGCCACGCAGCGGCAATCGCCTTCCCGGTCACTGGCGCCCGGCACACGGTCCTCTTGGATTCCCCCTGTTCCTACGACCGCCGGGCGCCAGCCTCTTCCCCGCAACACCGACGACGGACTGCAGCCCGGCCTGCGAGCTTTCGACGTGGGGCGGCGCGTGCCCGCGTTTTCGGGACCTGCGTGGCAGGTACCGAAGTCGGGCTTCATCCGAGGGGTGCGGCCATCGATGGCCGCGTGCGGGCAATGCCGCAGGCGCGATGCGCAGGCTCGCCGGCATCTGAACCGACGCAGGCGATCCCGGACGGATCGCAAAAGCAAAGGTGCTCCCACCGACGCCGGCCGGCCCCTGAATTCCGGCCTCGACGTGCTCGCATACGCCGCGCGTCGGTGGGAGTGTGCAAGAGCAGCAGCATGTTTCATGCCAGCAACGGCGCGGTCGCGCGCGTCCGCACTGCTAGAATCCGCGCCGCGCGGCGGCCGTTCGCCATCGCCAGGGTCAAGACGCCATGTATTCGCACGACGTGATCGTGGTCGGAGGCGGCCACGCGGGGACCGAAGCCGCGCTCGCGAGCGCGCGCTGTGGCGCGCGCACGCTGCTGCTGACCCACAACATCGAGACGATCGGCCAGATGAGCTGCAATCCCGCGATCGGCGGGATCGGCAAGGGCCACCTCGTGCGCGAGGTCGACGCACTCGGCGGCGCGATGGCGGTCGCGGCCGACCACGCGGGCATCCAGTGGCGCACCCTGAACGCGTCCAAGGGACCGGCGGTGCGTGCGACGCGCTGCCAGGCTGACCGCGTTTTGTACAAGGCGGCCATCCGGCGTCAGGTCGAGACGCAGCCCGGCCTGTCGATCTTCCAGCAGGCGGTCGACGCGCTGATCATCGAGAACGGCCGCGCCTGCGGCGTGGTCACCCAATCGGGGCTCCGATTCCGCGCGCGCGCGGTGGTGCTGACCGCAGGCACCTTCCTCGCGGGACGCATCCACGTGGGCCTGACCCAGCATGCAGGCGGGCGCGCGGGCGATCCGCCTTCGCGCGAGCTGGCCGAGACCTTGCGCGCGCTCGATCTTCCGGTCGGGCGGCTCAAGACCGGCACGCCGCCGCGCATCGACGGTCGCACGATCGACTGGTCCCGGCTCGACGAGCAGCGTGGCGATGACCCTGCGCCGGTATTCTCGTTCCTCGGCAGCACGACCGACCATCCGCGCCAGGTCAGTTGCTGGATCACGCATACCTCGGAGCGCACGCACGAACTGATCCGCGGGTCGCTCGACCGCTCGCCGCTCTATGGCGGCGTGATCGAAGGCACCGGGCCGCGCTATTGCCCCTCGATCGAGGACAAGGTGGTGCGGTTCGCGGACAAGCCCTCGCACCAGATCTTCCTCGAACCCGAGGGCCTGGACACGCACGAGGTCTATCCGAACGGGATCTCGACTTCGCTGCCGTTCGACGTGCAGGTCGAACTCGTGCGCTCGATCCCCGGCCTCGCGAACGCGCACCTGACTCGGCCGGGCTATGCGATCGAGTACGACTACTTCGATCCGCGCGGCCTGCGTGCATCGCTCGAGACCAAGGCGATCGACGCGCTGTATTTCGCGGGCCAGATCAACGGCACCACCGGTTACGAGGAAGCCGCGGCGCAAGGCCTCGTCGCCGGCCTCAATGCCGCGCGCGCGACGCAGGACCGGGCGCCGTGGACGCCGCGTCGCGACGAAGCCTACATCGGCGTGCTGATCGACGACCTCGTCACCAACGGCACGCTCGAGCCCTACCGCATGTTCACCTCTCGCGCGGAGTACCGCCTGCAGCTGCGCGAGGACAATGCGGACCTGCGCCTGACCGCCATCGGGCACGAACTCGGTTGCGTACCGGCTGCACGCCACGAAGCGACGCTGCGCAAGCGCGAGGCGATCGATCGCGAAAGCGGGCGCCTGCGCGCGTTGTGGGCGACACCGGCGAATGCGCGCGGCGCGGCGCTCGAACGCGCGCTCGGCATCGCGTTGTCGCGCGAAACCTCCGCGCTCGACCTGCTGCGACGGCCCGGCCTCGGTTACGACGACCTCGTTGCGGTCGACGGCTTCGGGCCCGGCGTCGACGATGCGCAGGTCGCCGCGCAGGTCGAAGTCGCGATCAAGTACGAGGGCTACCTCGAGCGGCAGAACGAGGAGATCGAGCGCAACCGGCGCCACGACGAAACCGCGATCCCGGATGCGTTCGAGTTCGATCGCGTGCGCGGCCTGTCGGCCGAGGTGCTCGGGAAACTCGCGGCGGTGCGCCCTGGGACCGTCGGCGAGGCGCGTCGGATCGCAGGCGTGACGCCGGCGGCGGTCGCGTTGCTGCTCGTGCATCTGCGACGGTCGTCGCAGCGCGTGGCCTGAGCCGCTGCGCGCGGCGTCGCGGACGTCGCGCGCGCGCGACGCAGCCAGGCCGGACGCGGCGTCCGGCCTGGTGCGTGCATCCGGTTACTTCTTGCGCGACGCGTCGACCTTTTCCTGCGCCATCTGGCGCACGCGCTCGGCCTCGGCCTTCATCGCCTCGAGGCCGGCCTCGTCGACGCTGCCGCCGCCCGGTCGCTCGTTCCACATCACCTGGCCGTTCGCGTTCCAGCCCACGCTCGCGCCGCGGCGCTCTTCCACCGCGAGCAGCTTCCCGTCCTCGAACGCGTAGTGGACCGCGCTGCGACCGCCCTCGTCGAGCACGGTGTTGACGCGCACGTAGCGCACGATGCCGCCTTCATGGAACGCGTCCCAGCCGATCGACGCGGTGTCGGTGGTGTAGGTGCCCTCGACCTTGCGCATGCCGCCGATCGCGGACTTGAGCTTGTCGAATCCGGCCTTGGCCTTCTCGCCCGCGGTCGGCTCGGCGATCAGCACGACTTCGGTCGTGGTGCCGGCGCCCTGCGTCAGCACCGGGGAATTGAGTGCCGGCATGAAGCGGCGTTCGCCATCGGTGAGCACGACGTTCACGACGTAGGTGCGCGCCGCGGAAATCCGCGCGGGCTCGAAATCGATCGAGAAGTTGAACGGCGGCATGCCGCTGACCTCGACGACCTTGTCCGCGACCGGCAGGTCCGGCGTCGCGATGTCGACGAGCTTGACCTCGAGCCGGCCCGCGGCGATCGCGATCGGGTCGCGCAGCGACACCTTTCCGCTGATGGTCGAGCCCGGCGCCACCGCGGGCGCCGCGGTCTGGCCAGGCGTCGCGGTCGTGTCGGTGCCGTTGCAGCCGGCCAGCAGCGCCAGAGCGGCGACCGCCGCCATCCATTGAATGCGCATGAGCAATTCTCTCCAGGCAATCTGAAAACGAAGGGTATCGTACACCGCGCTCCGGCGACGCAAGGTGGAACGCGCCACGGGCTGCGCCGGGGTCGTAACGGGCCGCTGCGGGTGCGGCCGCGGTGACTCGGGTCTGGCACGATAATCCGCGCGGCGTCCCGGCGCAATTGCGAAGCAGGGCCGCGGCTCGGCCGCGCGATGCGGAAGATGGCTCCGATACGTTGCCGTTGCGTTCACGCAGTGTTGCCGAGAGTGCGCCCATGCCCCTGCTCGAACTGAACCTGCTCGCGGGACCGCCGCTCGCCGACCGCCGCTGGCGCCTCGTCGACGCGCTGGCGATCGGGCGCGCGCCGGACAACGGGCTCGTGCTGCCCGATCCCGCGGTATCGCGCGAGCACGCGCTGATCCGCGCCGAGGGCGCGCACTGGTCCCTGCTCGATCGCCACAGCCGGCTCGGTACACGGCTCAACGGGCTCGCGCTGGCGCCTGGCGCGCCGGCCGACCTGCACGTCGGCGACGTGATCGGCCTCGGCCCGTGGCGATTTCGCGTCGACGTCGCGGACGCGCCGCCCGCGCCACCCGCCCCGCGCGGCAGCCTTGCCGAACAGCGGCTCGAGCTGCTGCTCGGCTGCGCGGCCGAGATCGCCGCGGCCGCCGACGAGCAGCAA
>JAEYZH010000085.1 GCA_023430685.1 Pseudomonadota bacterium
GCGGCTGCGTTCCACCCTACGGCCGCGCGGGCTACGTAGGGTGGGTCGCAGCGCCGAAGGCGCGAGACCCACCGCTGAGCGACTTCGTCGATGGTGCGCGGGTTGTCCGGCATGGCGATGGTGGAACTCGCCGCTTTGCGGCTGCGTTCCACCCTACGCTGCCCGTGATTGCGTAGGGTGGGTCGCAGCGCCGAAGGCGCGAGACCCACCGCTGCGCGGCTTCGTTTATGGCGCGCGGGTTCTCCGACATGGCGATGGTGGAACTCGCCGCTTTGCGGCTGCGTTCCACCCTACGGCCGCGCGGGCTACGTAGGGTGGGTCGCAGCGCCGAAGGCGCGAGACCCACCGCTGCGCGACTTCGTTTATGGCGCGCGGGTTCTGCGACATGGCGATGGTGGAACTCGCCGCGTTGCGGCTGCGTTCCACCCTACGGTTTCGTTTGCGTGGCGAGCCATTCGGCGAGGGGTTTGCGCTCCACATGGCTGCGCAATGCACCGCACTGGCGCATGCGCTCGAGCGTTTGACCGAGCCCGCGGTCGCCGCCGGCGAGTCCTTCGATGCGCGGCGCGAAGAACGTCGACACGCGTTCGGCATCGGCGTCGCCGCAACTGCCTTCGGCGAACGTGCGCGGCATCCAGGCCTGCGCGAACGGCGAGAGCCGCGCGCGGTAGGCTTCGTAGTGGCGCGTCATCCACAGCCATGCCGCCGCCCGGTTCTCCGGCTCGCCGAGTTGAGCGTCGTACAGGCGCGACATCTCCCCGACCTGCACCGCGCGCGTGAGCCCGTAGTTGCGCGCGCGCTCGCCGAGCGCGGCATCGCGCGTCGCGCCGATGCCGGCCAGAAGCGCATAGCGCCGCGTGGTGTCGCGCTGCGCCTCGAATGCGGATACCGCGGCATCGAACGCCTCCACGCCGCCGTCCTGCACCGCGACCTTGAGCGAGGTCGCAAGCAGATCCGCGTCCGCGCGTGACAGGTCGGCCTTGCCGCCGTCGAGGCCGAGCGCAGCGCGTCCCTGCGCGCCGAGCTGCGTTCGCGACGACGGATCGCGCAGTTTGATCGCGAGGAAATCGGCGAGGCGCGTGCGCAGCGCGGTCGTGGTGCCCGGCTCGTCGGCCACGCGACGCCAGCCGAGTTGCCGCAGGCGCGGTGCATACAGGCGCGCCGCCCACGCATCGAGCGCGGGACGCAGATCGGCGTCGGCGACGTGCTCGCGGATCCACGCGAAATCGTCGAGCAGCGCGGTCGCGACCTGCGGCATGTCCGAGCCCGCGAGCGCAGGCATCGCATCGAGCAGCGTCGCCGGCGGCAGCGTGCCGCGCCGGAACGCGGCCGACAGCGCGTCGGCGAACACGATCTGCTCGGCCGGCGACAGCGACGGCGTCGCCGCGGCGAGCTTCGCGAACTGCGCCTGCGCGAGCGCGAATCGGTAGTACCCGCGCGCATCGGCGTTCGGCAGGACCCAGTCCGGGCACGCGCCCTCGATCCGGAACGCCTGCCGCGGCTGCTCGAGCAGCACGCATTGCGTGTCGCTGCGCGCGCCGCGACCGAAGCGCGCGCAGAACGGCACGCGCCACGACGCCTCGTCCTTCGACATCACGCCCTGCGGCAGGTAGCGCGACTGCGCGAGCTGCATCGAGGCCTTGCCGCCCTCGCAGGCCATGTCGACCTCGATCATCGGCACGCCGGGCTGGTCGAGGAAGCTGCGCATCGCCAGCGCGAACGCCTCGCCCTTGCCGCTGGCTTCGGCCAGCGTCGCGATGAGGTCATCGGAACTTCCGCTGCCGAACGCGCGACGCGCGAGGTAGGCGCGCATGCCCGCGCGGAAGCGCTCCTCGCCGACCCAGCGTTCGAACATCGCGAGCACCGCGGCGCCCTTCTGGTAGGTGATCGCGTCGAACGCGGTCACTATGTCGCCTTCGCCGCGGATCGGCTGACGCACCTTGCGCGCGCTCAGCAGGCTGTCGTTCGACATCGCCGCGAGGCGGCCCTCGAGCGCCTCGAGATCGGCGTGGTACTCGGGCTTGAGCGCCGCCGTCGTCTTCGCCTGCGCCCAGGTCGCATAGGCCTCGTTGAGCCAGATGTCGTCCCACCATGGCACGGTGACGAGGTTGCCATACCACTGGTGCGCGATCTCGTGCGCCTGGATGTTGAACACCGCGCGGTAGCGATCGGCCGGCGAATCCGGTCCGATCAGCAGCAACGCATCGCGGTAGACGATGAGTCCCGCGTTCTCCATCGCGCCCGCGGAGAAGTCGGACGCACCGAGCAGGTCGAGCTTGTCGAACGGATACGGCTGCGCGGTGTACTGCTCGAGGAACGCGACGATCGGCGGCGCGGTCTCGAGCGCCCAGCCGAGCCGCTCGCGGCTGCCGCGCGGGCCGATCCCGCGCAGCGGCACGGCGTGCTTCCTGATTTCGTTCGGCGCGATCGGCGTGCCTTCGACGACCTCCCAGGGGCCGACCGCGAACGCGACGAGGTAGGTCGGGAGGGGCACCGTGGTGGCGAAGTCGAGCGTCTTCCACTTGCCGTCGGCCGAACGCGATTCGCGCAGCTCGCGCGTGTTCGCGACCGCGACATCCTGCGCGGGTACCGTGAGGCGCAGCTCGAACGGCGTCTTGAAGCGCGGCTCGTCGAAGCCCGGGAACGCGTTGCGCGCGCTGATCGGCTCCATCTGCGTGACCGCGTACGCGTCGTCGCCGACCACGACCTTGTAGAGGCCTTCGAGCTGCGTGTTGAACGGCGCGTCGTAATCGATCGCGACCCGCAGCGTTTGCGCCGGAAGCGCGCGCGCGAACCGCAGCTCGAGCACGCCCGCGGGGTCGTGCTGCGTGATGCGCGCTTCGACCTCCTGGCCCGCGGCATCGGTGACGACGACGCGCCGGATCTCGAGCGCGCGCGCATGCAACCAGACGACGTCGCTTGCACGCGCGAGTTTCACGCGGATGCGCGCCTCGCCCTCGAAGCGCTCGCTGCGCGGGTCGATCGTCAGGTGCAGCGC